>CANRGA010000005.1 GCA_947630055.1 uncultured Bacilli bacterium | reverse complement strand
AAGGTTGAAAATAAAAACATAAATTTTGTTCACGACAAAAACCGTCAATGAAGACGCTAAAATAAACAGAAAGCGTGTTTGCGTATGTTCTTTGAAATAGTAAATTGTTATCAGTTATTCTGCAAGGTGATGTTATATCCTAATTTAGTTAAATAGGAAATCATATCAGTGGTGTTTTTGATAGAATTGTTGTGCTTTTTAATCTTTTTGTTAAGCAATTCATCAAATCTATCACTATCAAATGGTATAGAATCATTTAAAATATGAAATGCACAAGTTAAAAGAAATCTAGCAATGGCGATAATGGCTTTTTTGTGACCACGACGTCTTTTTAAAGATTCATATCTTGCTTTAATATAAGGACAAGATTTATCTTTAATTGCATTTAAGGCACACTCAACAAGTAAAGGCTTGATATATTGTCCAGCTTTGATAATTCTAACAGACTGTTTTTTACCGGCAGATTCTTTACATCTAGGAGTAAGTCCTGCCCAAGAACAAAGATGTTTATCATCAATAAAAGCATTCATATTTGTACCAATTTCTGCTATAATAAATATTGCTGAAGTTTCGTTAATGCCAGGGATTGACATAAGTAACTTAACTTCAGTTGAATATTTAACAGTTAGTTTTAAAACTTGTTGTTCAATTAAATCAATACATTCATTAATTGAATCATAATGTTTTAAACAAACTGACATTTTTGATGATTGAGATTCATCAAAATTACCATTGATAGATTTTAAAATATCTTCTGGAGTAGATTTCAAATTTTTTCTAAGTAGTGGTGTAATATCATCTAAAGTTAAGTTAGGGTTATTAAGCATTAATTTTAGAATAGACTGAGAAGTTTTGCCAAACACATCAGTTACAACATTAGCAATTTGAATATTAGAAACAGTAAGAGAATTTTGAAATCTATTTTTTTCTGATGTACGAACATTAACTAATTTATTTCTATAACGCATTAAATCTCTTAATTGTCTAATATCAGATGGAGGCATAAAAGAAGGTTCAACAAGACCATGTTTAAACATATCAGCAATCCATTTAGAATCTTTCTTATCAGTCTTTTTACCTGGAATACTTCTAACATATTTAGGATGAGTAATGACACACTTACATCTAGTTTCTAGAATATTAAATACAGGTATCCAATATTTACCAGTAGATTCCATACAAATATCTAGTGTGTCATTTGAAACTAACCAATCACGACATAATTCTAATTCTTCAGTAAAAGTAGAAAAAGATTTAGTTTGATAAGTAGTAACATTGTTAGAATCAGTTTTAGCAATAGTTACAACAATGATCTTTTTGTGAACGTCAATACCAGCACAATTAGTATAAATTGTTTTTAACATAAATATCTCCTTTCTAAAATATTTTGTTAAACAGGCATTGACTGAAAATCTCTATTTTGAAACTGGGAAATTGTTTACCAAAGATAAGGTTCCGTGCTCAAAAACAATAGATTCAAAATCTATAAGGCACACTCATTTGTACTCCAGAGATAATCGACACATATAATAATACGGGTTTAAGAAACAAATCCTAACACCACTCACCTCCCCGTGCTCTGTAGTATACCTGATAACAGTTTACTATTATATCAAAGAACAATAAATTTAGATAATTATTTTCATTGCGGTTTGTGGCTTAAGCAAAACGTAGTGAAGCGGAAAGGAATGTTTAGAATAATGAAAAAGAAAATATTAAGTTTATTATTAATTGGGGTTTTACTTATTAATTTAACTGGCTGTGGTAGTGAAACTGCTAAGGATGGAACTACTAATAATAAGCCTGTTAAAAATAGTTTAGTATCGAAAGCTAAAGTTGGTGATTATGTTAACTATCAAGCTGAAAAAGGAAAATCATATACAGCTACTAAAGATAAAACTGGTTATGATAAAGACCAAACATTTGAAGTAACTGGTGAAGAAAAATGGCGAGTAATGAGTATTAATAATGATGGGACAATTGATTTGATTTTAGATGGTTATGCTAAATCTATAATTGATTCTGGTCTACGTTTTAAAGGCCAAATTGGTGTTGATAATTATAAAAGTGAATTAAATAATATAGCCCAAATATATGCTAATAGTAATTATGCTACATCAAGTAGAATCATTAGTAAAAAAGATTTAGAAAATATGTTAGATATAGATGCTACCGTAAAATATTTTTTAAAAACATATGATGCTGAGTCATCTTTATATACGAGAGATGAAAACATAGATACAAGTGGTTCAAAGGAAGATGTTTTAAATAGTATTAGTAAAACTTATTATAGTTCTATGACTGGTCATACTTATGGCGATACAATTAAATTAGATAATCAAGAAGTAACTTTTAATAGAAGTTATATAATGAATAATGGTTTAAATGAATGTATTACTGATGAAAATTATAAAAGCTTAATTAATAATAGTTGGGCTGTATGGCTTTATGGTGATGTTGAAACATTAATTGCTCATGATTTAAATTGGAATTCTGATTATATAGATTATGATTTACCTAGATTTAGTTATGATAGTAAATTAAATACTTATAAATATATAAGTGAAAATATTTATAAACTTTATTTAAAAGGTAGTGATGGTGCTTATACAAAAGGAGAAAGTTTTGAATATTCAGTTGATGGCAATATTAAACCAATTGTTACCTTAAAAGCAAATATAGAATTATCTAGTGGAGAAGGAAGTGAATCAAGCCCATGGATATTAAAATAAATAGATTAAAAAAATTATGTAATATATTCCTTATAGGTATAGTAATGATAGCTTTAACTGGCTGTGGTAATAATAACTTATCTAATGAAAAAACTAATAATACAAGTGTTGATACTAATGCAAATGATATACCAAAGGAAGAAAATGTTAATGAAAATGATGTTACATTTACAGAAGGCACATATATAGAAATAGATCCAGGTACTAAAGGAACAGAAGCTGAAGGATATAATTTAACTATAACTTTAGAAAATAATAATGCATCTTATTATAATGAATATTGGGAAGCTCATAAAACAGGTACTTATAAAGTAGAAGGTAATAAAATAACTATTCATTATACTAAAAGTACTGGTGTGACTAGTTTGGGTGATCCTTATAATGATGCAATAGATGAAGAATATGTTGGCTATATCGAAAACAATAAAATTAATTTTGAATCAATGAAAGGTGCAATTGGCGTAGAAGAATATAAAAACATCTATGAATTAAAAGAAAATTAGCAATATATAAAAATAGAAGGAGAGTGATAAAAATGTATTGCAAAGAATGCGGAAGTAAATTAGACGAAGAGGTGAAATTTTGTCCTAATTGTGGTGCAAAAGTAAAAGAAGATGAAAAGGATGAGAAGAAAGAAAAAAAGCATGATAAACCAAAATGTACATGTTGTGGTTATGAAGGAGACTGGGTGCTTGGACCATTACTAAGACCAATGGATTATGTTTTAGGTGCTATCTTTTTAGTAATGGGAATTGTTCCTGGTTTAATTTACATTGGTGTAGTAGCAGCAATTAGAAATAATCCAGATAATAGAGAAAAAATATGCCCTAAATGTAATGCTAAAAATTTATGGACGTTCTTTTATTAAAATAAGAGAGTAGGTAAATATGAAAAAGAATATATTTAATATATTATTAATTGGAGTTCTAATTATAAGTTTAACCGGATGTGGAAGCAAAGATTCCCAAGGTGGATCTACTAATAATGGCGCTTTATATCCTGTTCAAACTGGCGCAACTTGGGGCTATGTTAATGCTAAAGGAAAAATAGTAATAGAATCACAATATGATACAGCTTATGGTTTTTATGAAGGCCTAGCAGCAGTTGTTAAGGACAATAAAATGGGTTATATCAATAATAAAGGCGAGTATGTTATTGAACCACAATTTGAATTACCACCAGAAAAAAGAACTTATGAATCTTACTATTCTAGTAATTTTGTTGATGGTATTGCAGCAGTTTTAACGGGTAGTTTACATAGTTGTATTTATATTGATAAGACAGGAAAAAATATTTTTGATAAAACTTTTTATCAATGTGGTGGCTTTGATAATGGTGTTGCTCGGGTAATGCCTGAATATGGTGAAACAATTTATATAGATAAAAATGGTAATGAAGTAGAAAAACCTGAAGAAGAAGACAATTTCAATGTTGAAGCATCTTATAAATGGATAGGTAATGAAGAAAAATATTTCTTTGTTGATAAAGAAACGCATGAACAAGTCTTTGGGGATAAGATGTATGATTATGTATATGATTTTAACAAATTAGGATATGCAAAAGTTAGAACAAAGGATGAAGGTCAAGGCGTTATTGATACAAACGGAAATTATGTTTTTAAACTTGGAGAATATGATAATTATGAATTTGATTTAGATAATCCAAAAATTATATTTATTATGAAGAATAGTAGTGAAGGATATCTTTTAATCGGATTGTATGATCTTGAAAATAAAAAAGTAATAGTGGAACCTAAATATTCTAATTATTATATTTATGATGATGTTTATCTTTTTAAAGAAGGTAAAGAAGTAGTCATTACTAAAAAAGATGGCACTATAATAGGGGATTTTAGTTTATAGGAAGGAATTTTAATTTATGAAAAAATTATTTAGTATATTATTAATTGGGGTTTTATCTTTAACTTTAGTGGGTTGTGGTAATAATGGTGGAAGCAATGCAAAATTTGAATTTACGGAAGCCATGATTGAGCAAAGAAATCACACTATTGGTCTTTTAGGAAGCCATACAGTTGGTGAATATTTAGACTATTGTGTTTTAGACCAAAAATGGAGTGAAGATGATAGTTATATTGCTACTGATGGTAGTGGCGCGATAATATTAACTGGTAAAGATAAAAAAACAGGAAATGATATAGAAGTTAGATGGTATAAGAAATTAACTTGTGGTGGTTGCTTATCAAATGTTTTCAAATTTAAAAATGGTGATGAAGAAGGTGGCTACCAACAATATTTAAGCTATCTTGCTAGTTATAAAGAAGATCTTTTAAATGAAGAATAATAAAAGTAAAATATTAACAGTATTATTGTTAGCAATTATTGTTTTTAGTATGACAGGTTGTGGTAAAACATTAGAAAAGGATAATGATAATGCTTCTAAAAACATTTTAGGTATTTGGCATCTAAATACTAATGTTAGAGCTAATAATGATAATTATACCAATCTTAATTCTTTGTTTGGGACTTGTCTAAAAGATAGTGATAATTCTTTAACAATTAATGATGATAGTACTTTTAAATTAAATATTGGTTGCTACTATAATTTAAGTGGTAAATATAAATATGAAAATAATACTATTAGTTTTTATGATACCATTGATACAAATATTAAAAATACTGATGATATAGAAAAAAATTTAGAGATAAAATTAATTAATTACAAAGATAAAGATTTAATGCAAATGTATTTATATGATTTTGAAGATGCCAAAGTTTATATTTTCTTTGAACAAACAAAAGATAATAGTTATGGAAGTAGTGATGTTCCAATTATTGAATTTGATAATGATGATAACCAAATAGTAAATGAAAATAATAAAAGTATTTCTGTTGGTGATTTTAAATTATCATTTGGAAAATATGAAATGTGGCAAGATAATGGAACATCTAGAGATTTGATTAGTACAATAGAATTAAAAGAAAATGGCGAGTTTGAACTTACTTTAACTAAAGATAATAGTAAAATAAGTGGAACATATAAAGAATGTGATTTAGAAAGTTATGGTGGTTCAATTAATCATTGTTTATGCTTATATCAAGGTGATAAAAAGTATGCTAATTATAATGTAAATAATGATAATGAATTAAGTAATCAAACTACTGTTTCAAAATTTATTGGTTAAATGTTCTAATAAGTTTATTATGTTGTATTTTTGCAATTTCATTTTGTTTTGCAAAAATACAACATATGCCATTTTGCAAGAATTGCTCTTGCAAGATTACTACAATTATAGTATAATGAAAAAGCAATGGACCTCTAGCTCAGTTGGTTAGAGCATCCGGCTCATAACCGGGCGGTCGTAGGTTCGAGTCCTACGAGGTCCACCATTTAAGTGCACCTGTGGCGGAACTGGTAGACGCGCTAGACTTAGGATCTAGTGGAAATATCCGTGGGGGTTCAAGTCCCTTCAGGTGCACCAAAATTTTGAATATGTCAAGAAAACTTGCATAGAATAAAAAAGGAAATACTTAACTATGTCAAGTTGAGTACTTACCTAACAAATTGGTAAAAGTACTTAATCTTTCGAAGATTGAGTACTATTTTTTTGGCTAAAAATAGTGAGCAAAATAAATTTTAAAATAATATTAATATTTTAATGGTTTTTTTATTTGCAAACAAAAAAATTTATGTTATAACTTTATTAGAGAGTGTATAAATTTCAGAGGGTAGTGATAGTCATGCGTAAAATTCATAGAGAAATGATTCAAAAATATAAAATAGAGAGACTAGGCTTTGATTTTATGGGGTATTCTTTTGAATCAATTCCGGCTGAACTTGATTTACATCATTTATTAGTTCCTAAATGTGAATGCAGTAAATTGGGCTATGGTAAAGGTTTTAAAAAATGGAATGTAGCGGTTTTAAATCGTTTGACATCACATCCTTATTTACATATTATTGGGGTTATTGATCCCGATCGCTTTGATGCAATTACTAGTGAAATGATTGATATGAAAGTTAAAGGATTTCTTGATATGCAAAATATATTATATATAGATGGTATTTTAAATGGTTTTGAAAAAGAACATTGTGGACGCTGGGAAAATGGCGTACCAGTTGTTAAAGAAAAATATACAAGAAGGCTTTTACACAAATAAAAAAGAAGTTAATATCCTTTAACTCCTTCTAGTGATTCGTCTTGTTTAATGAATTCATCAACATCTATTTTGGTGAATTCTTTTTTTGTGTTTCTAACATATATTTCTTTAATACCAGCATTAATAATCATTCTTTTACATAGGGCACAAGGTCTTGCATTTTCCACATATTTGCCATCTTCATAATTTTTGCCTACTAAATATAGAGTAGAATCTATCATTTCTTTTCTTGGAGCAGAAATAATGGCATTTTGTTCAGCGTGAACACTGCGACATAATTCATATCTTTCTCCTCTTGGAATATTTAATTTTTCTCTAGTACAATATTTTAAATCACAACAATTTTTTCTACCTCTTGGTGCTCCAACATAACCTGTCGAAATTATTTCATCATTTTTAACAATAACTGCTCCAAAATTTCTTCTTAAACAAGTTCCTCTTTCTGATACTGCTTCTGCAATATCTAAATAATAATTTACCTTATCAATTCTCATAATTATACCTCTACTAAAATTATAAAAAAAATAACTTATTTTGTAAATGAATTTTTAAAATATATCCATACTAAAAATGATGTAGTATGGAAAGAAAGAGTTTATATTTAAAAATCGCTATTTTTATAATATTTTTGCTTGTTATTATAAATGTTGTGACAATTAGTATATTTAGTAAAAATAAAGAAGAACCTAATATAGATTTATGTTTTTATGAGCAGGATAATAATTATGTTTTAGTCGAAAAAAATACTTTAGGTAAAAGTATAACTAGTTATTTATATAAAGATAGTCATGATAATTATTTAAGTAAAATATACGAATATGGTACGGAAAATGAACTTAAAATAGAAGATTTAATTAAGAAAGAAAAAGTAGAAGATTATAACAATAAAATAAATGAACTAATAAAGTTAAAATATCCCAAATTTGTCGCCGATACTTTAATAAATGAAGATGTAGATAGAAGTTATATTTTAAGAGATAATGAGTTAGTAATTTATTTTAATAATGTGGAAACTAACCCAGAGGTAGAAGAACTTCTATATTTAAAAGTAAATTATAATGAAATAAAAGATTGTATAAATTTTACTGCCTCTTTAGATAAAGATTATCAAAATGAATCAGGATATGATTATACTAATGCTAAGAAAAGTGTCGCTATTACTTTTGATGATAGTCCTAATAAAAATAAAACTGATCGTATTTTAGCATCCCTCCAAGATAATCATTTTCATGCTACTTTTTTTATTGTTGGGGAAAGAGCAGTCTATAATAAAGATTTACTTATTAATATTAAAAATTTAGGTAATGAAATAGGTAGTCATACATATTACCATCAAAATATGAAAAAACTTAGTGATGAAGAAGTAATAAATGATTTTAAAAACATGAATGATTTTTATCAAAGCATATTTAATGAGAATTTGAATTTAATAAGACCACCTTATGGCTCTATAAATGAAAGTCAACAAACTTTACTTGATGCATCTTACATATTATGGAGTCTAGATACTAATGACTGGCGTTATCGCAGTAGTGATTATTTAGTTAATTATGTAATTGATAATATTAAAGATGGTGATATTATTTTATTTCATGATGCTTATGATAGTAGTGCTAAAGCTATTGAAGAATTACTACCTATTTTATATAGTAAAGGTTATCAAGTAATGAGTGTATCAGAGTTATTTAAATTAAAAAATATTCCTTTAGAAAAAAATAAAATATATTATAATGTTAGTTAGAAGATAGCAAGATCAACATCACCAGCATTATCATCAAGTTCCGTATATAAAGATAGAGCACCACCCACTAAGAATACTAATGTAGTAATTAATCTTTCCATCGCAATTCTTTGCTTGTTCGCATCTTTACTTCTATTTAAATTTACATCTTGGATGGCAATAATAACATAATACAAATAAATAAGTAGGGCAATTATTAAAAGAACAACATTTATTTTACGACCACTTAAGCGGTCGTTTTTATTACCTTCATAAATATATTTTTCTTCAAAACTATTAGCAATAATTGCAAATGTAACAATAAAATAATATATATACCAAATAATATCTTCTTCTTTTAATAATTTTAAATCCCGAGCATAGTCCTTCATATTATTATTGTATTAAAAAAGAAATAAATTATTTGGTAACTTATTTCTTTTTCTTGTTATTTACTAGATAATCATTTAATTTAGTAATACGTAATCTAAAACTTGCTATGATAAATACTAAAGATGCAATTACTAAAATAATACCAGTTATAATATCAAAGATAGAAGTATTACTTATAAATAGATATATACTAAATAATATTCCTAAGATACCTATAATAAGTAATCTAGTTAATCTTAATTTTAAATCTTTACCTATATCTGTTTTGTAGAATTCGTCTTTTAATTTATTTCTTTCACTCTTACTTAAAGAATACACTTTTAAACGATACATTTTACCACCTAAATAAATATTAGCATTTATTTATCTTTCTTGCAATAATTTCCTAAAGCATATATAATTATCAAAGAAAGGGATTATTATGTTAATTAACTTAGATGAATTAAATTATAAAAATGTCATAGAGTTTAATGAAACTTTAAATGATTATGATGGCACTGATAAAAGAATATATGGGGTAAAAGATTTAAATATTAAAGGTTCTATTTCCGAAAATAGTAATAATGATATTAGTTTAAATGCTAGTATATCCGGTCAAATATTAATTGAAGATTCTATCTCTCTCGATAAAGTTTGGTATAAAATAAATACTAAAATAGAAGAAAATTTAGAAGATTTAGAGGAAAATTATGAAGGAAGTTACCAAAATAGTCAAAATACACTTGATTTAAAGCAAATTTTATGGCAAAATATTGTATTGGAAGTTCCCATTAGTTATACTACTGTAACTAATAAGAATCTTAAAGGTAATGGTTGGGAATTAGGAAGTGGAGAGAAATCGCAAGATATTGATCCACGACTTCAAAAATTAGAAGATTTATTGAAAGGTGATGATTAGTTATGGCAGTTCCTTTTAGAAGAACAAGTAAAACTAAAAAGAATATGAGAAGAACTCACTTAAAAAAAGAAGTTGGCTCAGTTACTACTTGTCCAAAATGTGGTGCTCCTTTAAGACCACATAGAGCATGTACTAAATGTGGTAATTATAAAGGTTCAAACGTTTTAAAAGTTGAAGAAGAAAATTAATTAGTAACCAATTTGGTTGCTTTTTTTCATTAAAGGTGAGTTATATGCTAAAAGATTTTATTAAAATACTTTTTTTAAAACCAGAAGAAAGTTTTAGGGAAATTTATGAATCTATTAATATGTTAGAAAGCAAATCTAGTAATCTTTATTTTGCTTCTTTTAAGCATGAATCTTTAAATAATATTTTAAAGTATGATACTGATATTGATAAACTACAAGAAGATGTTAATAAATTAAGAGAATTAATTAGTAACATTTTAAAAGAAAATGAAAGTATTAATTTAAAAATAATTATTAATCTTTTAGGTTCATCTTTTCTAACTTTAGTATCTTTTGCTTTAATTATGTTAAATATTCCTTTGCTAATTTCTCTTTTAATATTTTTAATTAATTTCTTCCTAGCGTATCGTTTTGCATATTTATCTGAATCATTTATGAAAGTAGTAGATAAAGATAAAATAAATAGTAAAATTGCTTTAGCTGAATTACAAAAAATAGAAAATATTTTACAAAATACTAAAAGAAATATTTTAAAGAGTGGAAAAGATAAAAACGAATCAACATTTACTAAAGATTTAGATTTATTTAATAAAGCCCAAGAAGTATTAAATAATTATCTTGATAATAATATTATCTTACCAATGGATAGCAATACTATAATGTATTTAATAAAGATGCTTCAAAGCGATTTAAAAACTGATGAGTGTGATTTAATGAAATTATTAATAATGATTAAACTGAATAAGAACGATATTACTTTAAAAAGAACTAAATAATCTCCTAGTGAGATTTTTTATTTGTCAAAAATATGTCAATTTACTCTAAACACAAAATTAATTGGGATTAGATATTTACTTTTCAGTGGTCTTATAGTACAATAGTGGTAGACAGTGGATAACTGTGGCAGAAAGTGGGTGATATAAATGTTCATGGGCGAATATCATCACAACATCGATGAAAAGGGCAGAATCGTTTTACCTGGTAAATTTAGAGAAAATAGAACTAAAATAGTTGTTACTAGGGGACTTGAAAAATGCCTTTATCTATATACGATGGAAGATTGGGAAAAAGTAGTTAATAAATTAAATGAATTACCTTTTACCAAAAAAGATGCCCGAACATTTATGAGATCATTTTTTGCCGGTGCCTCTGTATGCGAATTCGACAAAATGGGTCGAATCAATATTACCTCCCCGTTGGTTAGTTACGCCAGTCTTACCAAAGAATGCGTAGTGATTGGCGTAAATGACCGCATTGAAATATGGGATAAGGATTTATTTGAATCATTTATGGATGATAATTCTTCTAAATTAGAAGAAATTGCCGAAAATTTATTTGAGGTTTCTAGTGAAGCATTATAGTGTTCTCTGCAGTGAAATAATTGATTCATTAAACATAAATCCCAAAGGTATTTATGTTGATGCTACTTTAGGCTATGCGGGTATGAGTAAAAGAATACTGGAAGCGTTAGATAAGGACGGATTACTTATTGGAATTGATCAAGATAGAGAAGCCCGTGAATATGCCAATATCGAACTCGCCAAAATTGGTAGTAATTACCAAATACTGCCGATAAACTTTGTTGATATGAAAAAGTATTTACATGATTTAGGAATAAACAAAGTTGATGGTATTATCTTTGATTTAGGTTTTTCATCACCCCAAATAGATGATGAAAAAAGAGGATTTTCGTTTATGAAAGATGCACCTTTAGATATGCGAATGAATCAAGATGAGAAATTTAATGCTAGTACTTTGGTAAATAATGCATCAGAAGAAGAGTTAACGAAATACTTTTATGAATATGGGGAAGAACGTTTAGGAAAAGTAATAGCCAAAAAAATAGTGAGTATGCGAAAGAATAAAAAAATTATGACAACTTTAGAATTAGTTGAAATAATTAAAAGTGCTACAGGAGCTAATTACTTTTATAAAACGCATCCCGAAAGAAAAATATTTCAAGCACTAAGAATTGCGGTTAATAATGAACTATCCGTGTTAGAAAGTGTTTTACCAGATGCAATTGATTTACTAAAAAAAGGTGGTAGACTTTCAGTCATTACTTTTCATTCCCTAGAAGATCGCATTGTCAAAAATACTTTTAAAAAGTATAGTGAAGTAAATGAAATATTTAAAGGTTTACCTGATATACCAGATGAGTATAAACCTAAAATTAAAATAATTAATAAAAAACCTATCTTACCTAGTGAAGATGAATTAAAAATAAATAGTAGAAGCCATAGTGCTAAACTTAGAATAGTAGAAAGGATTTAATAATGCCAAAGAGAAAGAAAACAAGATTAAAATTATTAAAGGGAGAAAAATTTATGTATGTAATACTTTTATTACTTCTTTTAGCAATTCCTACTGTTAATGTTTTTTCAAAGGCATTATTAAGTGAAACTAATATTAAAAATGAAAAGATTAAAAGTAAAATAGAAAAGCAAGAAGATATTAATGAAAGTTTAGAAATGCAAATAAATGAACTAGTTAGTATGGAAAATATTCAAAAAATTGCAGATGAGTATGGACTTTCATATATAAGTGGTAATATAGTAAAAGTAGATGGCCAAAATAATAATGAAATAAATGATACAGAAGAATTAGGAGAGTAAGATTATGAGAAAAGTTACAGTAAAGATACCCAAAATATTAATTTTTATTGTGGCTTTTTTATTTGTAGCAATTATTGGAAGACTTTCATTTATTGCTTTAAGTAATAATATTGATGGCATTAATTTACATGAATTTGCTAGTAATAGAAATACTAAAAGTAATGTTATCTATGCTAAAAGAGGAAATATTTATGATAGTAGAGGTAATATGCTGGCATCTACAGTTAATTCTTATACTATTATTGCTTATTTATCTCCTAGTAGAACAACTGATCCAAAAAAACCTCAACATGTCGTAGATATTGAAGGTACTGCCAAAATGCTTAATGAAGAACTTGGTATTGATTATGATAAAGCAGTTAAACTTTTAAGTAAAGAAGGTATATATCAAACAGAATTTGGTACTAAAGGTAGTGGAATATCTGAATCTAAGAAAAATGAAATAGAAGCATTAAATATGCCAGGAATAGATTTTATTCAAGGACAAAAAAGACATTATAATATGGGCCAATTTGCTTCATACATAGTAGGTTATGCTAAAACGCAAGAAGATGGTGATATAGTTGGTGAACTCGGTATTGAATCATACTATGATAAAGAACTTTCTGGTACGGATGGTAAAACTACTTATCAAACAGATGCTTATGGATATACTCTTCCTAGTGCTGAAGTTATAACTGAAGAAGCTTTAGATGGCGCTGAAATTTATCTTACTATAGATAATCGGATTCAATGGTTTGCGGAAACTTTAACACGTAATTTAGCAGCAGAATATGATATGGATTGGATGGTATTTTCGGTAATGGATGCTAAAACAGGAGCTATTGTTGCAAGTTCAACATATCCTAATTTTAATCCTAATGATTTAAGTACATTAAGTATTTATACTAATCCACTCGTATCTTACGAATATGAACCTGGTAGTGTTATGAAAGTCTTTTCGTGGGCTACAAGTATTAATGAGGGTAAATATGATGGAACTAAAACTTTTAAATCTGGTTGTAGGGAAATAGCGGATGCTAAAATTTGTGACTTCAACGATTATGGTTTTGGTGAAATCAATTTTGATACTGGGTTTGCCTATTCATCCAATGTTGGAGCAACTTATATTGGTGAATCTGTTGGTAATGCTACATTAACTGATTACTATAAAAAATTAGGATTTAGTAAAAAGACGGGTATAGAACTTGCTAATGAAGTGTCTGGTAAAGTAAATATTAAATATAAAACAGATCTTGCAACCGCTGCCTTTGGTCAAGGTATTACTGTTACGCCAATTCAAATGTTACAAGCTTTAAGTAGCATTACTAATGATGGTACTGTTTTAAAACCTTATGTTGTTGATAAAATAGTTGATGGTAATGGTGAGACTATTTATGATGGTAAAAGAACTGAGGTAGCTAAAGTATTTAGCAAAGAAACAACTGATTATATGCAAAAATTAATGCATAATGTTGTTTATGAAGGCCTAGAAAGTAATAAAATGTATAGACCAACACTTACTAATATGATGGGTAAAACTGGTACTGCTCAAATAGCATCACCTCATGGTGGTTATTTAAAAGGTGGTTATGATTATGTTCGTTCTTTTGCAGGTATATTTCCAGAAGATGATCCCAAATATATTGTCTATGTTGCAGCTAAACAATTATCTGCTTCAACAGCAAGACCAATCGCTGAACAACTGACGAAAGCAGTAGATGATATAGTTTCTAACTTAGGTATTGAAAATTCTTCTAATGAAATAAATACTAAAGTAATTAAGTTAGATAATTATATTAGTAAAGATATGAATACTACAGTAGAAGAATTACAGAATAAAAAATTAAAAGTATATAAACTTGGTAGTGGTAAATATATTATTAATCAATATCCTTTGAAAGATGTCGAAGTTTTAGAAGGAAGTAAAATATTTTTAATAAGTAATAAACATGATTATATATTAGAAGATATTACTGGCTGGAGTTTAAATGAAGTTATGACTTATGCTAATATGTTAGGTATTGATGTAAAAACAGATGGCTATGGTTATGTAACTACTCAAAGTATTCCACCAGGGACTACTATAAGTAATGATATGGTATTAGAAGTAACTTTAAGTAAATAAAACATATTATTGGCATTATTGCATAATAATATGTTTTTTTGTGCAAACTAGTTATATTAGAAGGGAAGAATTAAATGACAAATTTAGCTAAACAAGTGATAATTGAAAATCCTAATACTTTAGATAGTATCTATCTTTTTATTGGCCTAGGTATAGTAAGTATAGTAATTATTATTTTGGCTGTAGATAAAATAAGAAAAAGTAAAAAGACTAAATAAATGTGTCAATTTTTAACAAAGAGAAAAAAATAGATTGACTTAAAAAATTCGGGGGGGGTATACTTATAGTAAGAAAGGAGAAAAACGTTTACAAAATAAGCAAACGATTTTAAAGAAAGGAAGAGGATAAATATGAAAAAATTAAAATTGTTTTTAACATCAATAATTACTATGTTTGTAGCTGCTGTTGGTGTTCATGCTGCAACGTCAACAATATGTACAGCAAATAATGAAACGGCTTTCAAATCTTGTTTATCATCATCAGATAGGGTTATTCAAGTTACTGGATCTTACGAACTTAGTGGAAATGTTATAGTAGATAACAAGAGAGTTGTAATTGATGATAGTAAAACATTAACTATTACTGGAAAATTAGAATTAGTTAATTTTGCTGTTAATGATAGTGATGATGATATA
The DNA here is from genome assembly GCA_947630055.1 of uncultured Bacilli bacterium. Classification (GTDB taxonomy): domain Bacteria; phylum Bacillota_I; class Bacilli_A; order RF39; family UBA660; genus SIG200. The sequence continues at coordinate 36,982 of CANRGA010000005.1, read as the reverse complement.
TATGTTACAGGTGTTGGTGATATTGTAAATAACAAACTTATAAATGTATTATTAGACACCAGTTCTAAATTAATTGTTAAAGACGAATTAGTTGCTAGTACTTCTGGTGGAAATACAATTGCTATTAGTAAGAGAAGTGAAAGAGGCTGGTATACTGATGAAGGTACTCTTGAAGTAGATGGTGGAAAAGTTTCTATTTCAGGATATGGACATACTGCTGTTCGTACTAATGCTGTTGTTCTTAAAAATGGCGGAAAACTAGAAGTTTCTAATTGTGCTCACGCTGCTAATATTGGCAATATGACTGTATCTGAAAATAGTGAGTATTATTCTCACGATAACGATCGTGGTTTAACTACAGCTAATGGATTAATTGCTGAAGATAATGCTAAATTAACAGTTGAAAACAATAAGTTATCTGGAATTTATACTAGTGGTACAATAAGTGACGATGCTACTATTGTAAGTAATAATAATGGAGAAGAAGATATTGGTGTTACAGGAAATGGGTTAACATTTAAAGATAATGCTACTTTAGAAGCTGGTAGTGTTCTTGCTCCTTATGGTGGCGTAAATGCTAAATTAACTGTTCAAACAGGAGGAAATAATAATGTTACTTTAAAAGTAAGTCATATTACTAATGATGTATTTACTGCTCCTGAATCTGGAATAACTGGTGTTGTTCGTGTTGGAGACTTATTACATGTATATTCTGTTGATAATGATACTTTAGAAATTACTTTAGAAGATATTGCTGCAGATGGTACAGTTAAAGTAAAAAATCATATTGGTAAAGATTTAAAAGTAACTACGGCTGATTCAAGTGTAGTAAAAACATTAAATGATGGAGCTGAGGGAACATATAATTTAATTAAAATCACTGCTAAAGTTGGTGATGATGTTGCTGAAGGTGTAGTATTACTATTTAAAAATCAAAAATTTGGAGAATTGTCTAAAGTCGGAAAAAATAAATTAGATACTATGTTAGCTGTTGAAGGAAAACAAATTGATAGTTATTTAGCAAATAAAAAAGTATTAGCAGCAGACTCTGAATTAACTAATGATACAGAGGTAACAGCAACATATTCTGATATAAAAGCTGACTATACTAAATTAGATGAATTAATTGAGCAAGCATCAAAAATAAATAAAAAACAATATACAGAGGAAAGTTATAAAAAACTTGAAGAAGCCTTAAAAGAAGCAAAGAATTTATCAAGAGATTTAAAAATTAAGGATCAAGTTTCTATTGATAATGCTGTTAAAAAATTAGAAAATGCAATTAAAGGATTAGAAAAAGTAGCAACAAATAATCCACAAACTGGTGATAATATTCTAATGTATCTAAGTTTAGGACTAGCAAGTGTTGCAGTAGCAACATTAAGTGTCAAAAAATTAAAAAAATCAAATTAGTTTAAACAATAGAAAATAATAATCAAAAACACATTATTTAAAGAAAATAATGTGTTTTTTTATGTCAATTTTTAACAAAGAGACGAAAATAGGTTGACTTTAAAAATTCGGGGGGGGTATACTTATACTAAGAAAGGAGAAAACTGAAAACAAAATAGTTTTAAAGAAAGGAAGAGGATATTATGAAAAAATTAAAATTATTTGTAACAACAATGCTTGCTATGTTTGTAGCAACAGTTGGTGTTCATGCTGCAGCATGTGATGGTGTGGCTAAAGAAGATGCTGATGCAAGTATTGTAAGTGGATCAACAGAAAAATATTGTTCTACTGTTAAAGATGCAGTTGATACTGCAGTTACAGGCGAAACTGTAAAATTATTAAAACCTTATTCATTTACAGAACAAAATACAACAAATCGTATTGAAATTAACAATAAAAATATTACTTTTGATTTTAATGGTAATAAAATTACAGCAACTCAACTACCAAGCGAATTTGCTGCATTTGTAGTAAAAGGAACAAGTGAAGTTACTTTTGTTGGTAAAGGTGGAATTGAAAATCAAAAAGGAAGTTCTGCTTTATTAGTAACAGGAACTGCTAAAGTAACAATTGAAGGTGGCGAATTTATTAAATCAGGTAATTCTACTGATGGAAAAAGTTATTCAGCTGTCACTGTTTTTGGTGGTGCAGAATTAACTGTTGAAGAAAAAGGTGAATCAGCTGTATTAATAAAAGGTGGAATTTTAGTTAGTGGTGCTGGACCTCATTTATATTTTAAAAATGGTACAATAGATTCTGATGATGATTTTGCTATTTCAGGAAATGGTAGAGATACTACTAATTCATTAATTGAAATTTCTGGTGGTACATTAAAAAGTGCTAAAAGTGCTGCAATTTATCATCCACAAACTGGTACTTTAAATATTACTGGTGGTACTATAACTGGAGCAATTGGTATCGTAGCTCGTCAAGGTGATATTACTGTTGATGGTGGTACTATTAATGCTAAAGGAACTGGCGAACCAATAAGAGTTGGAGATGCGAAAAAAGATGGTGATTATGTTCTAGTACCTCAAGGAGTTGCAGTTATAGTTGATAATTCAGAAGAAGGTGCTTATAATACTGATCCTGCTGAAGTAAATATTGAAAAAGGTGAATTTAATGTTCCTAAAGGAAAAGAAGCCGTATTAGATTATGAAAACCCTGGAGCTAAAAAAATTAAAGTTTCAGGTGGTACATTTAATGTAGATGTTGAAAAAGAATATCTTGCTTCAAATGATTTAGGTCAATCTGAAAGTGGAAAAGTAGGAAAATTACATAAAGTTGAAATTACCAAAACTGAAAATGGAAAAGTAGAAGCATATACAAATGCTGCTGAAGGTGAAGAAGTAGTTGTAAAAATTACAGCTGATAAAGGTTACCAAATTGATTCTGTAACTATTACTGATAAAGATGGTAAAACTGTAAAATTCTTAAGTGCTGATGGTGGAATTAGATTTACAATGCCAACTAGTGATGTAAAAGTAACTGTAACATTTAAAAAAGTTGAAACTCCAGTTGTTACTCCTGAAACAACAGAAACAACTGAAGAAGAAAACCCAAAAACTGGTGATAACATTTTTATGTATCTAAGCTTAGGACTTGCAAGTGTTGCAGTAGCATCATTAAGTGTTAAAAAATTAAGAAAAACAAATTAATTAAATAAGTTAAAATAGTAAGGAAAACATATTGCTTTGAAAAAAAGTAATATGTTTTTTTGTGTCAAGAAAAATGTTCTACCAATAATTGAGGTTGACTTTAAAAGTTCGGGGGGGGTATACTTATAATAAGGAAGGAGAAAACTGAAAATAAAATAGTTTTAAGAAAGGAAGAGGATATTATGAAAAAATTAAAATTATTTGTAACATCAATAATTGCTATGTTTGTAGCAACAGTTGGCGTTCATGCCTTAACAACAACTACTGGTGGATTATCTTTAGGTTTAACAATTGAAAATATTACTAAACCGGAGGATGGATATTCAACTGTTAAGGTAACAGTAAAAGTTGATCAAAGCACAATTACTCATATTTTAGGCCAAACACCAGGTTATCAAGGTAGTGAAAATGGTAAAGCTAGTCTAGGTATTTTCTATATTAGTATTGATCCAGATATCGCAAGAGGAGATGGAAACTTAGATAAACACTATGCTTATACATCAGCTGATTGTGATTTTGCTTGTGCTATGGATAAAGCTAAAGCTAATGCTGATGCTCAAAGCCAAGGTAACGATCATGATTCAACAACAACTATATGGACATTAGGTGTACAAATTTTATATAACAAAGATGGAGTATGGACTAAAATTGATGAAGAGGGTACTGGAATAAAAACAATTGAAGATGCAATAAAAGATGCTACTAATAACCATGGAACTTTAATATATGGTAAAGATTATATTTTTGCTGTTCCAGAGAGTGATACTGTTTGGGTATGGAGAACTACTGAAGGTGGACAAGTTAAATATACTTATGTAAGAGTTACATATGATATTGAATTTCCTATAACTGCATCAAATGGTGAAAGATCATATTATTATACAAGTATTGAACAAGCATTAGAAGAAGCAGAAAAAACCGGTGTAACAGAAATTAATGTTAATGAACCTACAACAGTAAAAGAAGAAGTTACTATACCTGCTGGTGTAACTATTAAAACTGTTAATAGCGCTACATTAACATTTGAAAAAAAAGTTACAGTTGAAGCTGGTGCTAATATTGTTGGTGAAAATGTAACATATACAAAAGGAGTAACAAAATATTATGCTATAACAACTGAAGCTGAAAATGGTAAAGTAACAGTTGATAAAACATCTGCTCAAAAAGATGAGGAAGTTAAAATTACTATTAAAGCTGATGAAGGTTACGAATTAGATAAATTATATGTTGATGGCAAAGAACAAAAAGAATTAACATTTAAAATGCCTGAGAAAGATGTAGTTGTAAAAGCAACATTTAAGAAAATAGTTGTACAAGAAACTGTAACTGAAGAAGAAAACCCTAAAACTGGTGATAACATTCTAATGTATCTAAGCTTAGGACTTGCAAGTGTTGCAGTAGCAGCATTAAGTGTTAAAAAATTAAGAAAAACAAATTAATTAAATTTAAGAGCAAGTTTTAAATAACTTGTTCTTTTTTATGCATTTATTTTAAAAAAGTGCTATACTATTATTTCGGGAGGTAAAATATATGCGAAAAATAACTGATTTTGTTGTGAAAGGACGATATGTTTTTTTGGCATTATTTATAATTGTAGCAATATTTAGTTTATATTTATCTACTAAAGTAAATATAAATGAAGATATTATGAAATATCTTCCTAAGACAAGTGAAACTAAAATTGGTAAAGATATTATGGATGAAGAATTTCTTGAACAAGACTCTTCAACACTTAATGTGATGTTTAAAGGATTAACAAACACGGAAAAGGAAGATACTTTAAAAAAACTTAAAAATATTGATGGAGTAAGTTCCATAGATTATGAAAATACAAATGAATACAATAAAGATGAATATACATTATATGTTCTAAATGTAGATGATTATAGTGATTCAGATACTGCCACTAATGTTTATAATTATGTTAAAGATAATTTTAAAACTGCTGGAATGAATGGATCTATATATGATGAAAATAAACCAGTATTACAATTATGGATCGTAATACTTGCTATAGCTTGTGCAATGGTAATTTTAATTATATTAAGTGATTCTTATGTTGAACCATGGCTATATTTAATTTCTATAGGAATAGCTGTATTCATTAATAAAGGCACTAATATTATGTTTGCTAGTGTATCATCTATCACAAATTCAATCGTAGCTATCTTACAACTTGCCTTATCGATGGACTATTCAATTATGTTATCTAATAGATATAAGCAAGAAAAATTAACTCATAGTAATAAGATAGATGCGATGAAAGAAGCTCTATATCATTCTTTTAAAGCAATATCAAGTAGTTCGGTTACAACAATTGTCGGTTTAGTAGCTCTTGTATTTATGAGTTTTACCATTGGTAAAGATTTAGGCTTTGTTTTAGCTAAAGGTGTATTATTAAGTTTAATTAGTATTTTTTTCTGCTTACCAGCCTTGCTTTTAATCTTTGACGATTTAATAACCAAAACTAAAAAGAAATCTCCTAAATTTAATTTAACTAAATTAGGAAATTATATATATAAGACCAGATATATTCAAGCAATTTTAATAGTTGCATTATTTGTTGGGGCATATTTATTAAAGGGAAGCATTGGGATACTTTATACCGATTCAGAACAAGATAAAGTAGGAAAAGTTTTCCCTGTTACTAATCAAATTGCTATAGTATATAACAATAAATATGAAAAATTAATAGCAAATTATTGTAAAAAATTAGAGCAAGATGAAAAAATAGATCAAGTATTATGTTATGCAAATACCATTAATGAGAAATTAGCCTATGATGAATTAAATAATAAATTTAAAGATTTAGGTCAAGATACCCAAGTAGAAGAATATCTAATAAAACTTATTTATTACAATTATTATAATAAAGATGCTAATAATAAAATGACATTAAATGAATTTATTTCCTTTATTAAATCGGATGTTTATACGAATGATAATTTTAGTAATTCCATAGATCAAGATACTAAAGATAATTTAGAAATACTTGAAAATTTTACATCATCTTCTTTAATTAATAAAAAGAGAAGTATCAAAGAAATAGCGGGTATTTTAGGAATAAATGAAAGTGATGCGGAAAAAATTTTAATTTATTATAATAGTAAGAATATTGAAACTAAAATGACTATTAAAGAATTTGTGAATTTTATGCTTAATGATGTTGCCAGTGACAAAGAGTATTCATCAAGTTTAGATGCTAAAACTATTTTAAAGTTAAAACAATTGCAAAAATTTGTTGATGTAAATAATATAAATAAAAAGATGAATGCAAGTGAACTTTCTAGTATTTTTGGCATAGATAAAAATTTAATCTCGCAATTATTCTTATTTTATCGAACAACTATTGATAGCAATACTAAAATGACTCTAAATGAGTTTGCAACATTTGCTTTAAATATGTCTAATGAAAGTGCTTATAAAGATATGTTTGATGATAATACTATTAAATTATTAACGCTTTTGAAAACATTAAGTAATAAGCAAAACGTAACTACTGCGCTTAATATGGAATCAATGAAGACAACTTTAAATAATTTAGGATTAAGTTTGGATGATAATACTTTGCAACTTTTGTATATTTATTATACTGGTTATAATACTGATACAAAATTAAATAAAGATGAAATATTTAATACTGCAAAGGAAATGTCTCAATATGAAATATATAAAGAATATTTAACTACAGATTCAATAAAAATATTTCAAGAATTATTTAGTAAGTTGCCTTCACCTGATGATAAATATAGTTTAAATGAATTAATTAGTATAGATCCTAGAGTAAAGGTAATTGCAAGTGTTATTTATGGCTATAATGATTTTGAAAATAATAATTTAAAAGATATATCCTTAAAAGAATTAATTAATTTTCTATATGATAATAAAGAAAATCCTTTATTTGCAGAAAAATTAACACAAGTAAGTGATTTATTAGAACTTGCTCATATAATTGTTAATAATTTAGATACAACTTATAGTTATTCAGAAATAAGTAATATTACGGGTACAGATAAAGAGAAATTAGCAAAAATATTTGGCATATATGATTATAATAATGAAGAAACAACAATGACACCGTTAGAATTTACAAATCTAATATTAAAAAATAAAGATAACGAATTATTAAAGGGCAAAATATCTAATTCAGAGATTAATGAACTATCTTTAGTTAAAGAAGTAATGACATCAACACTCAATAATACTAAATATACATCTTCTAGTTTAAGTTCATTACTAAATATAGATAATAATACGATGAGTTTATTATTTAGTTTATATAATTCTAAATATATAAAAGATAGTCAAGAAACTTCATTATATAACTATGTTCAATATACTATTAAAAATGTTATGAATAACAAGGATTATTCAGCAAAATTTGATGATACAAAAAGAGAAAAATTAACAACTATTAATGATATAATGAATAAATCTTTAAATAATGAAAAATATACATCTACGGAAACTTTTGCATCATTAGATATATTAAGTGATAATTTAGATAAAAATCTTGTAGATTTAGTATATATGTATTATGGTAGTAATAAAGAATATAATACTGGTTGGAAAATGACAATTGAAGAATTTATCAATTATTTAAATTCTAATATTTTAACTGACCAAAGATTTGATGATTTCATAAGTTCTAAAAAAAGAATAACAATTACTGATGCTAAAAAAACAGTTGATAAGTCAAAAGATTTAATCGTAGCAGATAAATATTCAAGAGTTGTCTTAAATACAAAATATGCAGCTGAAAATGAAGATACTTATAAGTTTATTAATTCTATTCAAGATGAAATAGGTAATAATGATGATATATATATTGTCGGAAATTCTCCTATGGCAGTAGAAATGAGTAAAACATTTAATGATGAATTAAATAAGATTACAATTTTAACAATGATATTTATTTTTGTTGTTGTCGCAATAACATTTAAGGATCTAATTATTCCATTTGTTTTAGTACTTATTATTCAAACTGCTGTATATTTAACTATGAGTGCCATTTCTATTACGGGAGGATCAGTATATTTCATAGCTTTATTAATCGTTCAAGCAATATTAATGGGAGCAACAATAGATTATGCCATTGTTTATACATCTTATTATCGTGAATCAAGATTAACAATGGGAATTAAAGATGCTGTAATTAATGCTTATAACAAATCAATTCATACCATACTTAGTTCTTCATCAATATTAATAATTGTTACATTAATAGTAGCATACTTTGCTTCAGCTATTGCGGCCAAAATATGTGAAACTATTTCCCAAGGTACTTTTGCATCAGTAATATTAATTTTATTTGTCTTGCCTGGTGTACTTGCGGCAACAGATAAAATTATTTGTCGAAAAGGATATTATAAAGAACATAAATAAGTAAAAATAAAAAGAATGATAATGTGAAAGATGATTAGAATGAGTAAAATCATTCTTTTTTTGTTTTATGTGAATATTTTGCGAAAATTTTTAAAATAAAAAGGAAATCAGCCTATGAGTGACGAATAATATATATGAAGGGGGAAAAATTATTTTTAGAGTATGTTAAAAGTTATAGTAGTAGAAATTTAAGAGAAATGAGAGAGTTTTATTTAGCATATCCAATTTGGCGCGCAGTGAGCGCCAAATTAAACTGGTCTCAATATAAATTATTATTATAGATAAAAACAATTAAGTAAAAAAGAAAGGCAAAATTATGACAGAAGAAAAAATATACAACGAAATAGTTGAGTTAATTGAAGAAAGAGAAGTAAAAAAGTTTGTTAGAGAATTTAAAGAAAATTCAGAAACATTAAAAACTAATTGGGAGATAGGTAGATTACTAGTTAATGCTCAAGGTGGAGAAGCTAGAGCAAAATATGGTGAAAATCTAATTAAGAAATGGGGCGAAAAATTATCTTTAGAATATGGTAAGAATTATAATAAAAGAAATCTTATGTATTATAGACAATTTTACTTAACATTTCAAAATGTGAACACAGTGTGTTCACAATTTAGTTGGTCAATATGTAGATGCTTATTATCAATAAAAAATGAGAATGAGAGAAACTATTATATAAATCAAGTAATACTTAATAATTTATCTGTTAGAGAGTTAAGAAATGAAATAAAAAGTAAAGCCTTTGATAGATTATCTTATGCAGATAAAAATAACATTAAGTTAATAACAGAGAATAATAATTCAATAACATTAAGTGATATGATAAAAGATCCGATAATTATTAAAACTGATAAAGATACAACTAATTTAACTGAACAAAAATTACATGAAATATTAATTGAGTTAGTTGAAAATCATTATATGGAATTAGGAGCAGGTTTTGCTTTAATAGGTCATGAATATAAATGCAAAATAGATAATAGAACTTATAAAATAGATTTATTATTCTTTAATTATAAAATAAATGCCTTTGTTGTAGTAGAAGTGAAGATAAAAGAATATAATCCAAAAGATAGAGGGCAAATAGAATTATATATGGATTATGTTGATAAAAATATAAAAGAAAATTATCATAATAAAACAGAAGGTATATTAGTAGTTAGAGAAAAGAATAAACTAGTTACTAAATATATTTCTAATAATAATTTATATATTACTACTTATTTATTAGAAAATAAAAAACAAGTTAATTAAGGTATAAAAATAATATAAGTTAATCTAAAAACATATTATTTATTGGTGAATAATATGTTTTTTAATGATATTCATACTAGAATTCGTTTTACATTTTTAGTAGTAATTATAATTTTGTTATTAGTAATAGGGAAAGTATTTTATATTCAAGTTGTATCTTATAATAAGCTTTCAAAAATTACTGAAGATTTATGGAGCAGAAAGATGACTATAAATGCCCCAAGGGGAGATATAGTTGATAGGAATGGCAATATATTAGCAACTAGTCTAGTTACAACAACTATATATGTCGTACCTAATCAAATTAAAGATAAAGAAAAAGTATCTAAAGATATCGCCGAAATTTTAAATTGTGATTATGATGACGTTTATAAATATGTCTCTAAACATAGTAGTATGGAAATTATTAGAAAAGGAATGGATTTAGATAGTAGTGTAGCAGATAAAATAGATAAACTTGGTTATGATGGAGTATATTTAGTAGTGGATTCGAAAAGATATTATCCTTATGGGGAAACTTTAGCTCATATTATTGGTTTTGTTGGCAGTGATAATCAAGGTCTATCAGGGTTAGAACTTACTTATGATAAATATTTAACGGGTACTAATGGGGAGCTTAAATATTATAGTGATGGTAAAGGTAATAAATTAGAAATACCAGATAGTTATGTAGCACCGACTAAAGGAATGACTTTAAAATTAACTTTAGATATAGAACTTATTAAAGCCGTTGATAATGAGATAAATAATGCGATGGATAAATATGATTCAGAATCTGCTTTAGCTATTGCCATGCGTCCTAAAACAGGAGAGATATTAGCCATAGGTAGTAAGCCATCATTTGATCCTGATAATTATCAAAAATATAGTGAAGAAGTTATTAATCGTAATCTACCTATATGGATGACTTACGAACCAGGTTCTACTTTTAAAATAATTACACTTGCTAGTACTATTGAAGAAGGAACAGTTGATTTATTTAAAGATACATTTACTGATACGGGAGCAATAACAATTGATGGCTCAACTTTGCATTGTTGGAAACATGGTGGTCATGGTACACAAACGTACTTAGAAGTAGTAGAGAATTCTTGTAACCCGGGATTTGTCTCGTTAGGAAACAAACTAGGAGTAGAAAAATTAATGGGCTATATACGTGGCTTTGGTTTTGGTACTAAAACAGGAATAGATTTAAATGGGGAAGGTAATGGTATATTATTTAAAAATGAAAATATGGGACCGGTCGAACTTGCTACTACTGCCTTTGGTCAAGGGATAAGTGTGACACCAATTCAACAAATAACTGCGGTATCAGCAGCGATTAATGGCGGTAATTTAAATACTCCTTATGTGGTATCTTCAATAATAGATGATAGTAGTAAATCAATCATTTATGAAAATAAACCTAAAGTAAAAAGAAGAGTTATTAGTAAAGAAACATCAGCAACTGTAAGATTTGTTTTAGAAAGTGTTGTGGCGAATGGTACAGGTAAAAATGCTTATATTGAAAATTATCGTGTTGGTGGTAAAACGGGAACTGCCCAAAAGGTTTCTAATGGTAAATATATGGTAGGTAATTATATTCTATCTTTTATTGGTTTTTTACCAGCCGATGATCCCGAAGTTATTGTCTATGTAGCTGTAAATAATCCGAAGGGAGTGACGCAATACGGTGGTACAGTTTCAGCACCAATTGCTCGTAACATTATGTTATCTGCTATTGAAACTTTAGGTATTAAAGAAAAAGAAGGTGGCATGTTAAAAGAATATAGCTATCTTGATGTTAAATATTTACAAGTGCCAGATGTTGTGGGAATGAGTAAGGAAGAGGCTACTAAAACTTTAAAAGAATTTAAAGTAAAATATACTGGTAATGGTAATAAAGTTGCTTATATGTCACCTTCTGCTAATACCTTTCAAAGTGTGGAGACCACGATTACATTGTTACTAAACTAATGTAAATATTTGTCAAAAAAGTATTTCTATATCTAATTAATAGTAGTTTGTAGTGTATAATAATAAAGAAGAGGTGAAAACTATGTTAATACTAGCAAAAGCAGCTATGGCTATGATGTTAGGTTTTACTTTAGCAATTGCATCAGGTTTAGTATTTATTCCTGTGCTAAAGAAATTTCATATTGGTCAAATGGTTAGTAGAGAAATTAATAAAAGGCATTTAGTTAAAGAAGGAACACCAACTATGGGAGGAATTATCTTTATTTTTCCAGTTATTCTTTCTTTAATTTTACTATATATAAATGGCAGTATTGAAATAAGTTATAATATAATTATTTTAGTTTTTACTTTTTTAGCTTATGCTCTTTTAGGTGGTATTGATGATTATTTAAAAGTTAAATTTAAAAATAATGCAGGGCTTTCTATTGTTACTAAATTTTTAATTCAAATGATTATCGCTTTAGTATTTTTCTATTTATTTATGCGTAGTGGTGGATCTAATGTATTGCAATTTACCGCTTTAAATTTAGTAATTCCGTTAGGTTGGACATTTGGCTTATTCATTTTATTTTTACTAGTAGGAACTACTAATGCGGTTAATATTACGGATGGCTTAGATGGTTTATGTGCAGGGCTTTCTGCCATTGCTTTTCTTGCTTATGGTATTATTTCTTGGAATTGTGGCTGGCTTGAAGGTTATCAAGAAATTGCTATTTTCTGCTTTTTAATTGTTGGGGCTTTACTTGGTTTCTTAGTATATAATTCGCATCCTGCTCATGTATTTATGGGTGATTTAGGTTCATTATCTTTAGGTGGTGCACTTGCTACAATTGCTATTTTAACTAGACATGAATTATCACTTGCTATTATTGGTGGCGTATTCGTTATTGAAACATTAAGCAGTTTAATTCAAATAATTGGTATTAGAAAATTTAATAAAAAGATATTTTTAAAAGCTCCATTGCATCATCATTTTGAAGAATTAAAATGGAGTGAAAGTGATATAGTTAAATTATTTTATGTTGTTGGTTTACTTTTAGCAATGGCAGCGATTACTTATGGTGTTTGGTTATAGATAGAAAATTTTAAGGGGGTTAAAATTTTTGAAAAAGAACTTTGATAAGCCATTATTAATAACAGTAATAATAATTGCTATCTTTGGTTTAGTAATGATTTATTCCGCTAGTTTTGTTTGGGCTGAATATAAATTTAATGATCCTTATAAATTTGTAAAAATGCAAGGATTATTTTTCTTAGTTGGTTTAATTTTAATGTATTTTTTATCTAAAATTGATTATCATCTCTATTATAAAAAAGCTAACCTAATATTAATGATTTGCGCTATTCTTTTAATTTTAGTTTTAATTCCGGGTATTGGTAGTATTCGAAATGGTAGTCGTAGTTGGTTTGGAATAGGTTCTTTAGGTATTCAGCCATCGGAATTTGCGAAAATTGGTTTAATAATTTATGCTTCTAAATATTTAACTAATAATAAAAGAATTATGAAAAGCATAAAAAGTGGTGTTTTACCAATTTTAGGAGTTATTGGTTTATTTTTTCTTTTAATTATGTTAGAACCTGATTTTGGGACCTCTATGGTTATTGTCTTAACTTTAGTAGTATTAATTTTTATAAGTGGAGTAGAGATATCTTTCTTTGTCAAAGTTGGTCTTTTTGGTCTTCTTGGCATTGTTGGTATTATTATTGCTGCTCCTTACCGGATGAAAAGAATAGTAAGTTTTCTAAATCCATGGAGTGATCCTTTAGGTTCTGGCTATCAAATACTGCAAAGTTTATATGCCATTGGTCCCGGTGGTCTTCTTGGCCAAGGATTTTTAAAATCACGCCAAAAATATTTTTATTTACCTGAGCCCCAAACTGATTTTATCTTTTCCATTATTAGTGAAGAGTTAGGTTTTTTAGGAATTTTGATAGTTAGTATTTTATTTTTTATCATCTTTTATCGAGGTATTACAATATCTTTGAAAGCTAATGATTTATTTGGTAAATATTTAGCCTTTGGCCTTGTCTTTGGCTTAATTATTCAAGCTTTATTAAACTTAGCAGTAGTAGTGGGTTTAATTCCTGTAACTGGTGTAACATTACCATTTCTTAGCTATGGTGGCTCATCATTACTTGTTAGTATGGCTAGTATTGGCATACTTTTAAATATATCCCGCAATTCATAAATAATATTATCGATGAAGATTAATATAAGCTTAAAATTTCTTGCCAAAATAATAAATAAAATATATAATACTTGCTATTAAAGGAAAAGTTATGGAAAGATTAGATGTTTTATATACTATTAATAATAAATATATTGATGTTATGCTAGCAGCAATTTTATCATTAATAGAAAATGGTAATGTAAATAATTTGAGATTACATATCATAACTAGTGATTTTACTAAAGATGATTATTATAAGATAGAATCGTTTTTAGCTAAATTTAATATAGAGTTTTATTTTTATGATATTAAAAAGTTTGATATAGAAAAATATCATTTACCAAAGTGGCGTAATACGCAAGTTTCCAATGCTAGATTATTTTTTCAAAGTATAATGGGATATAATGTTGAAAATATTTCTAATTTATTATATTTAGATTCTGATACTTTAGTTGTTGATTCTCTTAAAGGTCTTAGTGAATATAATAATAATACTATTAATGCTGCTATAGAATCAGTACAAAGAGCACATTATATAAGAACCAAAATAAGTCCTTATTATAATTCTGGTGTTTTATATTTTAATGTTTTAAAATGGATAAATGAAAATTTAGAAGATAAAATAATTCATTATTTGGAAAATAGATGTGATAATTTAGTATTTCCTGATCAAGATACTTTAAATTATGCAATAAATGAAAATATAACTAAACTTTCATTAAAATATAATCTTTTAGCAGTTGATCGTTTTTTAACTTCTTTCTTTCGAAAAATATATTTTGATACATATGGTCCTAATACAAAAAGTTATGAAATACATGAAGCTGAATTAAAACCTGTAATTCTTCATAGTACTAGTTTGTTTGAAATTAAACCTTGGGATAGTAATATTCATCCTGATTATGAACTATTTACTAAATATTTAAATGTGGTAAATCCAGAATTTCAAAGCGATGAACTTACGATGTGGCAAAAGTTTTTCTCTCAAAATCCTATTCTTTTAAAATCTTTAATTGTCGCGCATAGTTTTACTCCTAAATCTATTCAACCGCTAGCAAGAAAACTTGCTGTCAAGGTTACTAAAAGATAATTGTCAAAATAATAAGTTTATGATAAGATGTTTATAAGGAGAGTGAATTTATATGTGGTGGATTATTCTAATTGTTATTGTAGTTTTATTAGTAATCTATGTTATAAGTGTTTATAATGGTTTAGTAGGACTTAAAAACAATGTTGAAGATCAATATAGTCAAATTGATGTTGAGTTAAAAAGAAGATTTGATTTAGTACCAAATTTAATTGAAACAGTTAAAGGGTATACTAAACATGAAAAAGAAACTTTTAAAGAAGTAGTTGATGCTCGTAATACTTATGCTAATGCAAATGGTATGGGTGAACAATTAAAAGCAGATGGCGAACTTACTAATGCAATTAATAAGTTATTTGCTTTAGCAGAAAGTTATCCTGAATTAAAAGCTAACGAAAACTTTATTCAACTTCAAAATGAACTATCAGAAATTGAACAAAAAATAGTTTATGCGCGTGGTTTTTATAATGATTCAGTATTAAAACTAAATAATAAAATTGAAATGTTTCCTTCTAACATTATCGCTTCAATGTTTGGCTTTAAAAAGCGAGAATATTTTGAAGCAAATGGTAATGAAAGAGAAAACGTTAAAGTTAAATTCTAAGGCATTAAAAAATGCCTTTTTAAGTAGGTGAGTTAATGAAATTTAAACATTTTGTTTGGTTTATTGTGTTATTTTTAAGCTGTAAAATAGTTTATGCTAATGATATAAAAAGCATTACTATGGATATATTTATTGATAATTATGGTAATGCTAATATTACAGAAGTTTGGGAGGCTGATTTAGATAATGGTACAGAAGGATATAAACCATATTATAATTTAGGAAATTCTACTATCGAAGATTATCAAGTATCACTTGGAAGTAAACCATTTCAAACATTAAGTTATTGGAATGTTGATGCTTCTTTTAGTGAGAAAAGTTATAAAGCAGGTATTAATGCAGTTGAAGATGGTTATGAACTTTGCTTTGGTATTTCAGAGTATGGTAATAATATTTATACTTTAAAATATACAATTACTAATTTTGTATCAAGATTAGAAGATGCTGATATGGTTTATTGGCAACTCATTCCTTATGACCTTTCTGATAAACCAGAGCAAGTCTATATTAAAATTCATAGTGATTTTGCTTATAGTGATGATTTACCTGTCTGGGGTTATGGTTATGGTGATGATGATAATGAAGGCTATGCTTATGTAGCTGATGGCATAATTGAAATGTCTAAAAAAGGTGCCTTAAATAGTGATGAATATATGACTGTCTTAATTAAATTTCCAAAAGATACCTTTGAACTTAGTAATACTTTAGAGCATAACTTTACTTATTATCTAAATATGGCTAAAAGTGGATCTTATAATTATCATGATAAAGTTTCTTTTGCTGAAGTTATAGGTTATATCTTTGCATTTATTTTAGATTTTTTACCATTTATTATTGTTGTTTTAGTAAGTGTTTTTGCTGTTAAAAATAGTAATAATTATGGTACAAAAAATTTAAAATTTAATAAAAATATTCGTAGTGTAAAAGATGCTCCATATTTTCGCGATATTCCTTTAAATAAAGATATTTTTAAAGCTTATTGGGTAGCTTGTCAATTTCATTTAGTTAAAAATAAAACAGATTTTCTAGGTGCCATCCTTTTAAAGTGGTTAAAGAATGGTAATATTGAAAATATTAAAGATGAAAGTAAGAATAAAAAATTAAAATTAATTTCGAGCAATAATTTAACACCTTTGGAAGTTGAACTATTTGACATGATGAGTAGTGCATCTGGTGATGGCATTTTAGAAAAAAATGAATTTACTAAATGGTGCAAAAATCACTATAGTAAAATTCTTAAGTGGTTTAATAAAGTAATAGATGATACAACAATGAATTTTGTAAATGCTGGTTTAATAAGAGAAGAAAAGAAAACCTTTAGTGCAACATATTATGTTGATGATAAAATGAAAGATTATGGTCTTGAAATGGCTGGCTTAAAGAACTTCTTAAATGATTTTTCTAATATAAAAAATCGGGAAGCTATTGAAGTAAAAATATGGGATGAATATTTAATCTATGCCCAAATATTTGGTATTGCGAAAAAAGTAGCAGAAGAATTTAAAAAATTATATCCTGATGTTATTACTGATGATTATTATGATGATATTATCTTTATTCATATGATTTCTTATGAAGGAGTGCATGCTGCAAGTCTTGCCCAAAGTAGAGCCGAAAGCTATTCTGCCGGTGGTGGAGGATTCTCATCATCTGGTGGAGGAGGCGGTTCCTTCGGCGGCGGAGGCGGCGGAGGCGGTTTCCGTTAAAGTGTCATATTCTGTATAATTTTAAGAAGAACATTGTTAATTTTTGGTAAATAGCCATTAACATTTTTACAAAACTTGACATAAAATGTAATATATGCTATAATTATCATGTTCATTCAGGGGGAATGTATGAATAATTTAGTTGATTATGCCTCGGTCCTCCACAAGATGTGGAGTGGGGTAAAAAACAATTTAAAATATTTGGCTATGCCAATAATATACTTAGTTATTATTGTATCAGTAGTTCCTAGTCCAAAGACAATAGTTAATATTGTCGATGATAAAAGATTAAGTTCATATAATACAGTAATACTAGATAAGAACGAAAAAATAGAATATATCTTAAATAAATATAACTTATCTAAAAGTGAATTTAGCATTCTATGTGGAATAGTTTTAAGTGAAGCAGATGATACTTATGAAGATGCATATGCTGTTATTAATACTATTTATAATAGAACGCATAGTAAAAACTGGGTTAGAAGTGTTGATAATAAATTTGGGAAAGGCAAAGGAATGAACCTATATTATCAAGCTATATCACCTAACCAATTTACAGTTTATGCTAGTGGAACATATAAAAGACATATGAATGATGTTGATAGCGCTGGTTATGATGCCATTGTTGACTTTCTCTATACGGAAAATATTATGCATAATTACCTATCATTTAGGTCACATAGTATTAAAGTAGATAATAGTGAATCATTTAGTAAAAAGGGGAATAATTACTTTAGTACTATAAAAGAGGAAAACAGAATTTAGTTATTCTGCTTTTTTCTTGGCAAAATAAAAAAATGGCGGGAAGCTACAATTGCGACCAACCACTTCATTATTAATCATCTAATCTATTTACATTACCGAAATTCATTTTCGCAATAGTTTCTAATTTTTCCATACCATATTTTTCTTTAATTTCTTTAGCAACTTCATCAACATTTGCCCCAGCTCCTTTTGGAAGAGGAATATGAACACTATCAGAAAGTTCATCCATTTTTTGTAAGAAAATATATCTACTTATAATTGATGCACAACCAACACTTAATACTTTATCTTCAGCTTTAGTCATAAAAGTGATATGCATAACTTTATCGGGAATATCTTCTAAATATTTATAAAAATTATCTTTACTACAAAATTCATCAATAACAATTTTAGCATAATTAAATTTATTTTTATTTTTAAGCTCATATAAAGCTTTATTATGTAAAATGGCTTTTAATTTATTCATATTATTATTTTTACTATAATGTTTATTATAAGTAGTATTATCTAAAATAGTAGTAACATATGGTATTTTTTGCATAATTTTTGGGGCAATTTCTTTTATCTTTTGATCAGTTAACTTTTTTGAGTCTTTAACTCCTAGTTCTTTTAAATAATCAAAATTATCTAAAGAAACAAAAGTGGCAGTTACAACAATGGGACCAAAGAAATCTCCTGTACCAACTTCATCAGAACCGATAGTAGAAAGTTCTAAAATACCATCATTACTTTTTTCTTTAACTTTTGTTTCTGTACCATCAATATTAATAACTCTTTTATTTAATTTTTTTTCTAAATCTATCCATAAATTAGCATCAATATCTGCACTAGTACCTTGAAACATTATTTTACCACTTTCATATAAAGTAATAATAGTATCTTCTTCTTCAGCTTGAAATACCGCATAAGGTGGAGTTTTAGGTCTAACTTTATCTTTATAATAATCAATTATTTTATTTTTTAAATTATCAGATACTTTAAATACAATAGTCATTTTACACCTCAAAGTAATTTTAACATAAACTTCTTTATTTTTCATTATAAATATAATATAATTTATAATAGGAGATGATAAAATTGAGTACAGTTGTCGATATTTTAATAATTGTATTTCTTTTACTTGGAACATATGCTGGTTGGCGGAAAGGGTTAATAAAATCATTAGTTAATTTTATTGGCTTAATTGCAGTAGTAATTTTAAGTTTTTATTTAAAAACATTTATAGCTAATTTTTTAATTGATACAATGCCATTTTTAAATTTTGCTGGTTTAAATGGCCTTAGTTCAGTAAATATACTAATATATAATATAATTTCTTTTATCTTTGTATTTATTATATTATATTGCGTATTAAATATCATAATTTCTATTACTGGATTTATTGATATGCTTTTAAAATTTACGGTAATTTGGATTATTCCTTCAAAAATTTTAGGAGCCTTAGTAGGTTTATTAGAATCATGGGTATATTTATACTTAGTATTATTTATCTTAAGTGCTTTTAATGTTACATCAAGTTTTATTCTTGGTAGTAAAGTAGCAACATTTATGCTAGATGAAACACCAATAGTAAATAGTGTTTTTGAAGGAACTATTAGTACCATTAAAAATATTTATAAAGATGTCGAAGATTTTGAAAAAGATGAAACTAAAACAACTGAAGATTTAAATTTAAGAATATTACAAATTGAAATCACAAATGGTTTAATAACTAAGGAAAAAGCCCAAGAATTAATTGATTCTGGTAAAATTAATTTAGGAAATGTAATGTTTGGTAAAGAGGCTGATTTATGGTTAAACATTTAGAAAATAGTGCTGATTTTACTAAAGAAATAGAAAAAGGTTTTATTTTAGTAGATTTTTATACTGAATGGTGTGGACCTTGTAAAATGTTAGCACCGGTATTAGAAGAAATTGACTATATAGATGTTTTAAAAATAGATGCTGATAAATTTATGGATTTAGCGCAAAAATTTGGTATTATGAGTGTTCCAACATTATGTTTCTTTAAAGATGGGGAACTAAAAGAAAGAGTTATTGGTTATAAAAATGCTGATGAAATAAAAGAATTATATCAAAAAATAAGTGGAAATTAATCCACTTTTTTAATGACTTCTTTGGCACTGTTTAAATAAGTTCTCGTAAGTAGTCCAGCACCTAAAAGAGTACCACCAAAATATCTTACCACTAATATTAAAGCGTTGTTTAAATTATTTTGCATAATGATATTGTATATTGGTGTACCAGCTGTATTACTAGGTTCTTTATCATCACTTTTTTTAACTATATTATCTATTTTATAAGCATAAGGAATATGTTTTGCTTTTTTATGTTCTAATTTTATATCTTTTAAAATATTATCTACTTCTTCTTTCGTTTTTACTTCATAATAATACGCAATAAATTTAGATTTTTTTACCTCTAATGTACAAGTATTAATTAATTTCATAATTTCACCTAAATATATTTTATCATAAAATTTATTTATGGTATAATTTAAATATATAGGGTGTGATAAGATGATTTATTTTGAAATACCTAATTTTAGTATCAAGAGAATTTATATAGTTAAAGAAGATAATAAATTAGTTTATAAAAAATTAGTTGATAATCAATATATTTCTTTAAATGAACAAGAAATAAAAGAGCTAGAAAAATATTTAAATAGAAATAATTCAAGTATATATTATTCGGAAAGAAAAGATACGCCAGTTGAAAATAATGATATAGCTGCAAAAATGGACAATTATTTATATATCTTTTTTGAATATTTAGGTACAAAAGTTTCCAAAAATTGTCATAGTAATTTTTATACTAATTTTCCAACTTTAAAAATTAATTTTAATTTACAAGTTTTAGATGAATCAATTACTACAGAAGAGAAAGATGATTTTATGGCTGGTTATGATGTCGAACATAATGCCATATTTTCTGATCCTGATTCCATTAGACAATATCGATTAATGGCCCAAAGTATGCCTAATCCAGATGAGTTTTTATGGTCAAATATTAGTCATGATTTAATTCATGAATTATTTCATATGGCAAGTAGTAAATATTTTGGCAAAGGCCAAGGTTTTGTTTGTGGGTTTGATAAATATCCCGCTAATAATTATGAAAGAAATCGTGGTTTAACGGAAGGATTTACCGAGTATTTAGCTAATGCTTGTGTACCTAATACTAAGGAAATTCCTTGTAATTATTTCGTTGAAGAAATGCTTGTAAATCAGCTTATTTTAATAGTGGGTAAATCTGTTATGATAGAGTCTTATTTTAATAATTTAGGTATTAAAGAGATTGCCAAAAAACTATGTGAATTTGCTCCAGATTTTGATGAAGCATTATTTTTGTTTGAATTAATAGAAATCAATTTTAATTTAGATAAGGATTCTCCACGAAATATTTTAGCAGGGATAGAAATGCGACTATTAAATTATTTTAAAATAAAGATTGAAAAAGATATTTTAAATAATGTTAGTAAAGAAGAAATTTTAAAATCTATTGAAGAATATAAAAGCTTTTTAGTAACCAGAGATATTTTAGATATTCATCAAGAAAATACCCCAAAATATAATGAAATTGAAATAGTAATTGATGATTTTAATCAATTTATCAAGAATATAATGGAAAAATTAGCAAGTAGAAATATTTAAAATACATGGTATAATTTAGTTGAAAAGGGAAAGATATTAATAAGATTTACATAAAAGTGGTGAAGCATATGTTAGAAGAAAAATTAAAATTAGTACCACATCTACCTGGCAGTTATCAAATGCGCGATAAAAATGGCATAATTATTTATGTGGGTAAAGCTAAAGATTTATATAAAAGAGTAAATAGTTATTTTAAAGGAACTGTTACCGGTAAAACTAGAAAAATGGTTTCTGAAGTAGTTGATTTTACTTATATTGTAACAGGATCAGAAACCGAAGCCTTTATTACCGAAATAAATTTAATTAAAGAATATAATCCTAAATATAATATATTGCTTAAAGATGATAAAAGTTATCCTTATATTGAATATATCTCTAAACCTTATCCAAAAGTAAAAGTAGCAAGATACTTAAATATTAAAAGAAGAGATAAAAAATTAATATTTGGCCCATATCCTAATGCTTATGCCGCAAGAAGAATAGTTAAATTAATTAATCGTTTGTATCCTTTAAAAAAATGTGAAGGTATGCCTAAACAAGTATGTTTATATTATCATATTGGGGAATGTCTTGGTTATTGCACGAAAAATGTTGATCCTGATAAATTAAAAATAATGGAAGAAGAAATTCTAGGCTTCTTAAGAGGTAATGATAAAATTTTAAAAAATAAAATAATGGAAAAAATTAAAATTTATTCTGATACGCTTAATTATGAAATGGCGAAGGAACTTACTGAAGAACTTCATTATATCAATGTTGTATTAGATAAACAAAAAGTAGAATTACATGATTTTGTTAACAGAGATATTATTGGTACCTATTTAGATAAAGGCCATATTGGTATAAATATTTTATTTATTAGAAATAACAAATTAATTGGTAGTCATAATGAAATACTTACCATTAAAATAGATCCGGAAGAAGAATTAAATTATTATATAATGAATTTTTATACTAAACATGAAATACCAAAAGAAATAATTGTAAGTAGTGATGTTTTTAGTGATATTTTAAGTGATTTAATTAATACTTATTTTGTTATTCCGGAAAAAGGGATAAAGAAAAAATTATTAGATATGGCTAAAACTAATGCGAAGATTTATTTAGAAAATGAAATTACAAGAGTAGAAAGAGAAGAGTTAAGAACAGTTAATGCTAATGAAAATTTAAGAGAGTTATTACATCTAGATAATTTAAGAAGAATTGATGCTTTTGATAACTCGAATCTTTTTGGTTCATATTCCGTAAGTGGCATGGTGGTTTTTAAAGAAGGATTACCTTATAAAAAAGATTATCGAAAATATAAAGTAAGTGTTGATAAAAATGATGATTATAATACGATGAAAGAAGTTATTTATAGAAGATACTACAGGGCTCTTTTAGAAAAAACAGAATTACCTGATTTAATTATCGTAGATGGTGGTATAAATCAAATTAATGCTTGTCTAGATACTTTAAATAGTTTAAATTTACATATTAAAGTAGTGGGTTTAAAGAAAAATGATAAGCATAGAACGAATGAACTAATTGATGGAGATACTTATCAAATTATTGAACTCGATAAAGATAGTAATATATTCCATTATTTAACACGTATTCAAGATGAAGTGCATAGGTTTACGATTACTTATCATAAAACTTTAAGAAGTAAAGGAAGTATCAGTAGTGTATTAGATAATATTGAAGGTATCGGAAGTGTTCGTAAAAAAGAATTAATTAAAAAATATGGTAATATAAATAATATTAAGAATGCTAGTGTTGAAGAGTTATCGCAAATTATACCAGAAGGGGTTGCTATTGAGTTACAAAAATATTTAAAAGCTAAAGATGAAGCAAAAAAGGAGAATAGCAATGAATAAAGAAACTGAAAATAAAATAAACGATATATTAAAAAATTATAATATTAAAGGTAAATGTATTAAGATAGAAGAAAATCATACTGGTAATATTAATAGTACCTACGTGGTAACTATGTTAGAGAATTATGGTATAGTAAAACGATATATTATTCAAAAAATTAATACTACAGTTTTTAAAGATCCTAATATTTTAATGCATAATATTGAAAATGTTACGCTTCATTTAGAAAATGAACTTACTTCTTTAAATGATACAACTCATAAATCACTTCATTTAATAAGGACTAAAGATGATGATATTTATTGTCATGTAACAGAAGTTGATGATCGTGATTATTATAGAGTTTATGATTATATAGAAAATGCTGTATCATATGATATGGTAAAAAGTCCTGATATTGCTTATAAAGTTGGTCAAGCTTTTGGTAATTTTCAAATGTTACTTAGAGATTTTCCAATTTTCTCTTTAGAAGAAACAATTCCTGGCTTTCATGATACTCCAACAAGATATGCTAAATTAGAAAATGATATTTTTAAAGATTTTAAAAAAAGAGCTGATGATATAGGGCAAGAATTTTATACAATATATCGTAATAAAAATCGCTATCCTAAAATTATTAATGCCTTAAGATCTAATCGTATTCCTTGGCGAGTAACTCATAATGATACTAAAGTCAATAATGTGATGATGGATAAAGATACGAATGAATTTTTAGCCGTTATTGATTTAGATACGGTTATGCCAGGTAGTATGCTTTTTGATTATGGTGATGGCATTAGATCAACGGCAGCGACAGCTTTTGAAAATGAAACTGATTTAAGTAAAGTTCATTTAGATTTAGAATTATTTGAGGCTTATACTGATGGATTTTTAAGTGAGATGGCTCCTTGTATTACCGAAAGTGAAGTAGCTTTAATGGGTGAATCAATTAGAATTATTACACTAGAACTAGCAATTAGATTCTTAGATGATTATATTTGTGGCGATATTTATTTTAAAGTAGATCCAAAAAGAGAAAGACATAATTTAGAAAGAGCCCAAAATCAATTAGCCCTTGCTAAAGATATTGAAAAAAACATGCCAGCTATTGAAAAATTTATTAAAGAGTGTTATAAAAAGCATAAAGGAAAAATTAGAAAAATTATATAAACTTACTATTGTAAGTTTAATGCCAAATTAGTTTAATGGTAAAACAAGGCACTCGTAATGCTTAGCTGTGAGTTCGATTCTCGCATTTGGCACCAGATAGATAGGAAATGGCTTCGAAAAGTTAGAAAAAGAATGTATAATAAAATATATTCTTTAACTTGGAAGAAGCCGTTTTTTCATAAAAAAACGCCTTAGATATTTTTGCATATTTTCAAAATATCTAAGGGTTAAATATTAATAATTATTTTTTTAGATTTAAATATATTTTTATTTTTTCAATTTATTATTATTATTATTATTTTTAGTCAAAGTTAATTTAAGTATTTTACCATCTTTAATAATATATTCGTCTGGCTCTAGGTCAAAAACATTCGCAGGCATAACTCCTTGTGCCTCAACTCTTTCACTAGGCAAAACATCCTCATAAAAAGAATGTTTTCTATCATAGGTAGTATAAAGAAGCGCTGGATTAAGTTCTAAATTAATAAATTTCAATTTGCATTTCTCCATAGATATATTTTATCATAAGTTATTAGATAATTAAAATGTTTAAAAAAAATATATTTTTATACATTGAATCATTAAATTTGTAGTTTATCATAATATATAAGATTGATAGATAATTTAAACTTTTTTATACCGAGTTTTAAAATGTTTAAATATATGATAATATTTATTTAGAAAAGTAGTTTTAATTATTATTTAAAATATTTATTATGGGAGGTTTTGTATGAAAAAAGAGTTAATTAAAACAGAAATAAATGTTAATAACAATAAAATAGGTATTTTAAGAATTGGTAATACCGACTATATATCATTAACTGATTTAGCAAAATATTCTAATCCTGAAAATCCTGCTAATGTTATCATACATTGGATGAGTAATAAAGGAACATTTGATTATATAGGCTTATGGGAACAATTAAATAATGAAAATTTTAATTTCACGGAATTCCGTGAAATTAAAAATAATGAAGTTGGTTATTCATCATTTACTTTAAGCCCTAAAAGATGGATTGATAGAACAAATGCTATAGGAATTTATTCTAAGGGAGGAAAATATAGCATAGGAACATTTGCTCATCCTGATATAGCATTTGAATTTGCTAGTTGGTTAAGTCCTACTTTTAAATTATATTTGATTAAAGAATTTGAAAGATTAAAAAAGAATGAGGCTTATCAAGAGAAAATTGAATGGCATGCTAATAGAGTTTTATCTAAAACTAATTATTTAGTTCATACAGATGCCATAAAAAATTATATTGTACCATTATTAACTGAAAAACAAAAACAATATGTGTATGCAGAAGAGGCTGATGTATTAAATGTTGCATTATTTGGTATGACAGCAAAAGAATGGAGAGAAATTAATCCAGAATTGGCTAAAGATGGAAATATTAGAGATTATACTGATTTAGTACATTTAGTCATATTAAATAATTTAGAAAACTCTAATGCTGAATTTATTAAATTAGGATTATCACAAAAAGAAAGATTAATAAAACTTAATGATTCTGCTAGAAATCAAATGGAAATCTTAAAGAATAATAATGGAATAAAAGAATTAGAAAATATTGATAAATACTTAATTGAAACTAAATAAATATCTGTCAATTTAGAAAACACACTTGCATATTGACGAATATAATATAGTATAGATATATAATTTTAATATATAATATAAATACAAAGTATAAATTAAAAAATTGAAATGTAAATATATTGTTGGTTGGTTTACACTTTTGTGGTAATATTTCTTTACATTTAACATATATTACCTTATAATTGAGTTATAAATAAGAGTTTAGTGAGAAAGAGGGAAAATTTATGAAAAAATTATCAGTTAAATCTGTTACAGGCTTAGTATTAGTTTCTGGCTTAGCTGCTGCTGGTGCTTATGTAGTAGCAACAAACAATAATAAAAAATATGATGCTTCATTGGTTAATGAGGTAAATAATGAAGAAGCATTACATTTTGCCGAAAATGCTACAATTGAAATTATGGCAGATGATAGTGAAGAAGTAGTAGAGGCAAAAAAAGAAGCGATTGCAGCTAATGAAGAGGTTGCTAGTGCATCTAAAGAAATTAAACAAGCAGAAGCTAAAGTAGAAGCTGCAAGTAAAGAAATTGCTAATGCTCAAAATGATAAAAAAGAAGCAGAAAAAGCAGTTGAAAAAGCCGAAAAAGCTGCCGAAAAGGCTAAAGAAGCAAAAAAGGAAGCTGAAGCTGAATTAAAAGCTGCCAAAACTGCTGCTGAAAAGAAAGCTGCTGAAGCTAAATTAAAAGCAGCCAAAGAAGAAGCTCAAAGAGCAGAAGATGCAAAAAAAGAAGCAGAAGCTAAAAAACAAGCCGCAATAGAGGCAGAAAGAAAAGCAGAAGAAGAAAGAAAAGCTGCTGAAGAAGCTGCTAGAAAGGCTGAAGAAGCAAGAAAAATTGCTGAAGAAAAAGCTAAGAAAGCTGCTGAGGAAGCTCAAAGATTAAAAGAAGAAGAAGCAAAAAGACAAGCTGAGGAAGCTGCAAAATTCCAAAGAATGTTAGAATTAGCTAAAAAAGGTGAAGAAAGAGATAAAGCTGAATATGAAGCTCAAATGAAAGCTAAAGAAGAAGAAGTTGCTAAAAAAAGAGCAGAAAGATTAGCTAAAGAACAAGCCGAAAAAGAAGCAGCAGAAAAAGAAGCTCAAGAAAGAGCTGCTAGAGAATCAACTGCTGGTTTGGAAGAAAGATTAAAAGCAGAAGAGGAAAGAAAAAATGTAGAATATACATCTGATAGATTAATTACAGCTCAAAAACAAGCAAGTTCTTCTGTTAAATCAGATGTAAAAGAACATCCAATTGATGCTTTACGTAAAGATTTTGATCCAAAACTTACTGATAAAGATTATGGTATTATTTGGTTCGTTAGATTTACTTGCGATATGAATGAATGTTATGGTTTCTCTATACCTGGATCTAGTAACTTTGGTGGTGATGTCATTTATGGTCGTAGAGGAGATGTTGAAAAATTAACAATGTATGCTCCAGCTGCTAAACCTGGTTATGAATTTGTGGAATGGGAAAAATCTTCATATACACTTGAAAACATCAAAATGGTAAGTTATAGAGCAGTATATAGACAAATATAATAATTATAAATTAAACTTCTCATTTGAGAAGTTTTTTATATACAAAATTATGGTAAAATATTATATATAAAGTGAGGAAAATTGAAATGTTTAAAAATAGAAAATTAACGATAATTATAGTTTTGTTACTTTTAATTTTATTTGTACCAATACCTTTTCATTTAAAAGATGGAGGTACAGTAGAATATAAAGCACTTACATATCAAATAAGTAATGTTCATAAAATAAATCATAATTCAAAAGATGGATATGATAGAGGGATTATTATTAAAATATTTGGTATTAAAGTATTTGATAGTGTAAAAGAAGAAGATAAATAAAATAAGAAGTGATTTTTAAATGATTTTAAATGTAAGTGGTAGAACTGATATAGTAGCATTTTATAGTGATTGGTTTATGGATAGATATCGCAAAGGTTTTGTCGATGTTAGAAATCCTTTTAATCCTAAACTTATTAGTCGTATCAATTTTTCTTCTGTTGATGCTATTTTATTTTGCACTAAAAATCCTGAACCTATTATAAAATATTTAAAAGAAATTAAAAAGCCGATAATCTTTCAAATAACTTTAACTCCTTATCATAAAGATATAGAACCTAATGTTTTGGATAAAGAAAGAATTATTTGCATCTATTAAAGAGGTTTCTAAAATAATAGGTATAGATAATGTTTATGTAAGATATGATCCTATTTTTATTAGTAATAAATATAATATTCAATATCATCAAAAAGCTTTTGCTAAAATGTGTAGTTTGCTTGATGGTTATGTAAAAAAAATTATTGTATCTTTTATTGATGATTATAAAAACGTTCGTAAAAATATGCCTATTTTAAAATATCGAAAATTTACTGAAAATGATTATAAAGAAATAGGAATAAGTTTTAGCACTAGTGCCAAATTACATAATATGACTGTTCAAACTTGTTTCGAAGATAGAAATTTAGCTGAATATGGTTTTATTATAGGTGAATGTTTATCTCATGAACTTGCTTATAATTTAACTGGTAAAAAATATCCTAATTGGAAGGCACGAAAGGGAAAGAAATGTAATTGTGTTCAAATGGTTGATATTGGTGCTTATAATACATGTCCACATTTATGTAAATATTGTTATGCTAATTATGATGAAGATCAAGTTTTAAAAAACAAAAGTAAACATAATGATAATAGTAGTTTATTAATTGGTGATATTACTAAAGATGATATAATAAAAATTAGAGAAAAATAACTAATTGAATAAAATATATTATTTATGTTACAATTATTTTGGTGTTATTATGGATTCTATAAAAGAGTTAATTAAGAAGAATAAAACATTTTTAAAATATATAGTAGTAGCTATTATGAGTTTTTTAATCGATATTACTTTTTTTACTATCTTTAATTTTTTATTTACTAATATAATACTTGCAACTATTTTAGCAAGAATAATTTCTTCATTAATTAATTTTTTACTTAATAGAGATAAAGTATTTAAATCTTTAAATAAAAATAAAATTATGTATTTAAAATATTATACTTTAGTAATATGTCAAATGTTAGTATCAGCTTTTGTAGTAGATAGTTTAGTAAAAATTATACCTCTAAATGCTACTTTAATTAAAATACCAGTAGAATTTATTATCTTTATTTGTAATTATTTAATTCAAAAATTTTTCATATTTAAATAGTATTTCATTAAACTTTCATTGTTCTTATTTAATTATTATTGTATAATTAAAATATAATAGAAATAGGGTGCAATATGGCAAAAGATAAATATTTATGGGAACATTATTATAAAGAAAATGAAAGAAATATAAGTGTACCAGATCAATCATTATATGATTATATGATGAATTCTACTAAGAATTTTAGTAGAGAAGTGGCTCTAAATTATTTTGGCCGAAAAATAACTTTTAAAACATTTTGGGATTATATTGACAAATGTGCCAAAAGCTTAAAAGTTTTAGGCGTTAAGGAAAAAGATGTGGTAACAATTTGTATGCCTAATACGCCAGAAGCAGTTATTTCTTTTTTTGCTGTTAATAAAATTGGCGCAGTTGCTAATATGATTCATCCTTTATCTGCGGAAGAAGAGATTAAAGATTATTTAAATAATACTAAAAGTAAGTACATGATTGCTCTAAATCAATGTTATAGTAAAATTAAAAAAATTATTAAAGATACAAAAGTAAAAAGAGTAGTTATAGCAAGTCCTTCTGATTCAATGCCAATTATTATGAATACTTTATATAATGCTACGATGGGAAGAAAAGATGAAAAACCAGTTGGTAATAGTATGTATTTATTTTGGCGTGAATTTATGAGTTTAGGAGTATCTTATAAGGAAAAAATAAAGGTAAAAGTTAATAAAGATGATACTGCTGTAATACTACATAGTGGAGGAACAACTGGTGTACCTAAAAGTATTGTTTTATCAAATGCCTCAATTATTGGAGTAAATGAACAAGCGAAAATATTTTTCCCAGAAGCTGAAGTTGGCGATTCTCTTCTTTTAATTCTGCCATTATTTCATTGCTTTGGTTTAGTTGTTGGTATGTTTATTCCTCTATGTCGAGGTGCAAGTTCTATTTTAATTCCCCAATTTGATGCGAAGAAATTTGATAAATTATTATTACGATATAAACCAAATTTCTTACTTGGTGTGCCAACTTTATTTGAAGCCATGCTTAATAATAAAAAAATAAATTTGATGGATTTATCTTTCCTTAAAACTTTAATTTGTGGGGGAGATTCTCTATCCGAAAAGAAGAATAAAGAGATAAATGATTTTCTATCTGATCATAATTCTAACGCCCAAGTTGTCCAAGGCTATGGGATGACCGAAACAACTGGACCAGTTTGTTATGGAACTCATGGTAGTAATAAACTCGGAAGTATTGGGATACCTCTACCCGGTAATATAATTAAAATTTGCGATAACGAAAATAAAGAAGTAGCACCGGGTGAACTAGGGGAAATTTGCATTCATAGTATAGTTGTTATGAAAGAATATTTAAATAATAAAAAAGCAACTGAAGATGTCTTAATTAAACATGATGATGGGCTTAAATATATTCATACCGGTGACTTAGGTTATATGGATAAAGATGGGGTAATATTTTATGTCCAAAGACAAAAAAGAATTATTATTTCATCAGGGTATAATGTTTATCCGCAATATATTGAAAATGTTTTAAAAGATAATGAATATATTAAAGATGCTTGTGTTGTGGGAGTACCACATCCATATAAAAAAGAAATAGCGAAAGCCTTTATTATTTTAAAAGATGGCATAGAAGAAAGTTATACAGTTAAAAAAGAAATAATGGATTATGCCGAAAAAAATTTAGCCCATTATATGATACCAAGAGAATATATTTATAAAAAAGAATTTCCGAAAACGAAAATGGCTAAGACTGATTATTTAGCCTTAAGAGATGAACTAATCAAAAAAGATAATTAGGTGATTTTATGTTAGCAGTATTAATTATTTTAAATTTGTTATGTTTATATATTATATTTATCATTTTTAAATCATTTAAACAAAATGAATTTAATATGTTTTGGTATAATTTCTTAAAATATCCTTTAGGATTAATATTCAAATTATATTATCCTTTTAAAGTTGTAAATAAAGAAAATGCGAAAGTAGAAGGTCCGGTTATTTATGCTGGTAATCATATTCATCTAATGGATCAATGCTTAGTTATTTTAACCACAAATAGACCAATTCATTATATGGCCAAAAAAGAATATTTTGATAATTTTAAAACAAGATGGTTTTTTAGTTTAGTTGGTTGTATTCCTGTTAATAGGGAAATTCATGATACTGAGGCTAAAACTGAGGCCATAGAAGTTTTAGATAAAGGCCTTGCTTTAGGAATATTCCCAGAAGGTACTCGAAATAAAACCAAAGAATTATTATTACCTTTTAAATTTGGCGCAGTATCGATGGCCGAGAAAACTAAAGCGACAATTGTGCCTTTTGCCGTAACTGGTACTTATAAATTTAGAAGTAAAAATTTAAAACTTACTTATGGTAAACCTTTTAAAGTAGATGATATGTCATTAGAAGATGCTAATGATAAATTATATAATGAAATTTTAAAAATGGTAAAGGGGGATAAAAATGCATAATATTTATGTTAAAGATGTTACTCAAAAATGTCATGGTAAACTTATCCAAGGAGCACTAGATACACCTTTAATCAGTTTTTCGAAAGATACAAGGACTATTCAAAAAGGTGATGTTTTTGTAGGTATTAAAGGAGTAAACTTTGATGGTAATAACATGTACGAAGAAGCTCTAGAAAAAGGGGCAATTGGTTGTATTTTAAATAAAGATACTATAGTTAATGAATATTATTTAAATAAATTTAAAAATGCCTTTATTATTTTAGTAGATGATACAATTTCTGCTTTACAAAAATTAGCAAGCTATAAAAGAAGTTTATATGATATTCCGGTAATAGCTATTACTGGTAGTGTAGGTAAGACTTCTACTAAAGATATTGTGGCCTCAGTTTTAGAAGAGAAATATCATGTTTTAAAAACTGTTGGTAATTTAAATAATCATATAGGTCTACCTTTAACTATTTTATCTTTGAAAGATGAAGATGCCCTAGTAGTAGAAATGGGTATGAATAATTTAGGTGAAATTAGTACGCTTACTAAAATAGCCAGACCAACTATTGGCATTATTACTAATATTGGAACAGCTCATATAGGTAATTTAGGTAGTAGAGAAAATATTTTAAAAGCAAAAATGGAAATATTAGATGGTATGGATAATGGTATATTAATTATTAATAATGATAATGATTTATTACATAATTGGTATTTAGAAAATAAAAATAATTTAAAAATAGTTACTTATGGCCTTAATAATCCAAGTGATTTTAATGCTATAGATATTAAATTAAATGAATTATCTAGTACTTTTAGGGTAGATGATGAAAATTATCAAATAAATATTCCGGGTAATCATTTTATTCTAAATGCTTTAGTAGGTATAACTATTGGTAATTTATTTAATATATCTACTTCTAAAATAAAAAATGGTTTAGAAAATTTTACTTTATCAAAAAATAGAATGGCAATAGAAAAAGTAAATAATTATACCATTATTAATGATTCTTATAATGCTAATTATGATTCCATGGTTAGTGCTATAAATTATTTAGGATCACTCAAATCTCATAAAATAGCTGTCTTAGGTGATATGTTAGAATTAGGTAAATATTCCGAAAAAATACATCGCAATTTAGCTGCAGTTTTAATAAATAATAAAATAGATATAGTAATAACTGTTGGTGAGTATGCAAATTATATCTATCAAGAATTAATTAATTTAAATTTTAATAAAAATAATCTTTATTCATATAATTCTAATAAGGATGCCATTAATAAATTAAAAGAAATTATCAAAGATGATGATACTATTTTAATAAAAGCATCTAATGGAATGCATTTTAATGAAATTTATGAGGCATTAAAAGGGGAATAGATTTAAATGAAATTAGCAGTTATCTTTGGTGGTAAGTCAACAGAGCATGATGTTTCAGTTGTCTCAGGTACTTCCATAATTGCTAATTTAGATTCAGAAAAGTATCAAATTTATCCAATTTATATTGATAAGTTTGGTACTTTTTATGCTTGTCCATATAATAAAAAAGTTTTATCTTTAGGAGAGATTCCCCAAAATTTAAAAAGAATAGATAATATATTTGCTTATTTAAAAAATATTGATGTTGTATTTCCTGTACTTCATGGTAAATATGGGGAAGATGGTACTATTCAAGGTATGCTTGATTTATTAGATAAAAAATATGTTGGCTGTCATACTTTATCATCAGCTATATGTATGGATAAAGTATATACTAAAATAATTTTAAATAGTGCTGGTATTAAACAAGCAGATTATATAGTAGTAAAAAAATATCAAAATGAATACAAAATACTAGATAATTCATTTAATGAATCTATTCATAATAGTGTTAGTTTAATAAATTTTGTTAATAATAAATTTACTTATCCGATATTTGTTAAACCATCTAAGTCAGGCTCATCCATTGGTGTTACAAAAGTAGAAATGGAAGATGAATTAATTAATGCTTTAAATGAAGCATTTATATATGATGATAAAGTTTTAGTAGAAGAGTGTATTATAGGTAGAGAAGTAGAATGTGCTATTTTAGGTAATGAAGAATTAATAGCAAGCCCTCTTGGCGAAATTAAACCAGATGCTTCATTTTATTCTTATGATTCTAAATATAAAAGTCAAGAAGAACAAACTTTGATTCCTAATGATATTTCTTTTGATATAATTAATAGAGTAAAAAACATTGCTAAAAAAGCTTTTAAAGTTTGTGAATGCAAGGGACTTGCTCGTATAGATTTTTTTATTAAAGAAGATAATGAAATTATTTTAAATGAAATAAATACAATGCCAGGATTTACTAATATTAGTATGTATCCTAAATTAATGGAAGAATACGGTTTTGATTATGATAAGTTATTAGATAAATTAATTGATCTAACAAAAAACTCCTAATTAGGAGTTTTTTCACGCTTTTTTTCATTTAAGCCTAGAACATAATCAGCAGATACATTTAGGTATTCGCATATCTTTGGTAAATATGTAACTGGCATAATATTTACCCCTTTTTCATATCTAGCATATTGTTGTTGTTTTATTCCTAAATAATCAGCAATTTCCTTTTGGGTAATATTTTCCATTTCTCTTACATATTGAATTTTTTCATTATAATACAATTTATATCACCTAAATAACTAATATCATTTTTTACAATAAATATGTTGAATTGTGAACTTTTGTGTTGTATAATTTAATTACAATAGATGTGTAGTAAAAGCTGGTAAAATATTAAAAATTGGGCATATTAAAATTACACAATAAGTGCACCAATACGATATAAGAAGATATTGAAGGGAATATTATGAAGAATAAAATTAAAAATATGAAACAAAAAATCGGGGGGGGTACTCTTATAGTCTAAAAAGATTAAAGAGTAAAATAAATAAAGATAATATAGTACCGATATTATTTGTAATTTTGTTATTATCATTTATTGGGATAAAAACAATTACAAATAGTAAACTTTTCAATAAAGAAGTAATAAAAGAAAAAGAAATAAATCAAATAGATAGAAAAAAATTTGCTATGTATATAGAAGATGGAGATAGTTATAAAGAATATACAGATAGTGATAATTTTCCTAAAGGATATTACTTAAATATAGATAAAAGTAAATGTGAAGATAAAAATGGAAATGAAATAGAAGCAAGTAAAGTATTAAGTAGTAAAACAATATATTGTACATTATATTTTGATTATTCAGAAACAGGAGAGAAAGAACATCCATATAGAATACAATACATAGAAGATTTAGTTGATTTACAAGTAGCAGTAAATAATGGCGAAACATATGAAGGAAAATATTTTGAATTAACAAGAAATTTAGATTTCCAAAAGAATGATAGTTACCGAAATTACCAAACTAAAGAATATGGTGATATCAATGGTAATGAAATAGATGAAGAATTAAAAACAGAACTAACAACAGGAAGAGGATGGAAACCAATAGGTTTTTATACTAATAATGAAAGAGTTGAAAGGCCATTTAGTGGGATATTTGATGGCAAAAATCATAAAATAGATAATTTATATATAAAAAATGATATTGATACGGCATCTATTGGATTATTTACAAGAATAGAAAATGCAGAAATAGCCAATTTAACCATAGGGGGAGAAATAATAGCATCAGTAAATACTAATATTGGCGCATTTTCAGCATTAGCACATAATTCAAAAGTAAACAATTGTCATAATGAAGTAAATATAACAAGTGAAGTTGGACGATTTCAAGTAGGAGGATTAATTGGTTCTTTACATGGTGAGTCTGAAGTAACAAATTGTACTAATAAAGGAAACATATCAAATGGTAATAATACTAGTGGTATAGTAGCAAGAATTGGTGAGTATAGTAGTAATGTAAAAATAGAAAATTGTGAAAATAGAGGAACAATAACTAATTCACTTGGTTATACTGCTATGGGAGGAATAATAGGAAGGACAGATACAATAGCCTCTAATCTTACTATAACAAATTGTAAAAATTATGGTTTAATAACAACAGGAAAATCAATAGCAACAGAGCAAAAAATGGGTGGCATAATGGGAATAGCAGCAATTGGTAGTACGGTTATTATAGAAAATAGTGATAATTATGGCGAAGTTAGAAGTGAATATAACGAATCAAATACAAGTTTTACAGGAAATGGTGGCGGAATACTAGGAAGAGTATCCGGAGATAGTAAAGGAACAGTTGCAAAAATAATTAATTCTAATAATCATGCTGAAGTAAATGGAATGAGAAGAGGAGGAGGAATAGTAGGTCAAATTAATAGTGGAGGTACATTATATATAGATAAATCATATAATGAAGGCAACATAACAAGTAGCCCGTATGTAAATAATCAAGACTCATGTGGAGGAATAGTTGGATTAATTAATAATGGGAAAGCATATGTACTAAATACATATAATAAAGGTAATATTACATCGCAAAATATATCAGCAGCAGGTATTGTTGGAAATTTTAATACGACTACTACTAATATATTTATGGCAATAAATAGCTATAATATAGGAAATATAACAAATAATAGAGACAAAGCCAGTGGTATTGTACATTCATTTTGGGAATCTGGTAATTGTTATGTAAAACTTACATTAAATAATGTATATACAGGAGGAACATTAAATGGAACAACAGGAAACTATGGCTTTGGAAATTTAGGAACAAATACCCAATTTAATGTAATAAATAATGTCTATCATTTAAGTGATTATACAACAAGTAATCTAAGTGTAGAAGGAGTAACAACAAAAAGTTTGAATGATATGAAGAATAATACATTTGTCGATTTATTAAATAATAATAAAAAAACAATTAACTTGAGTAGTATAGATAGTAATTTAAGTGCATATGGTTTATGTAATTGGAAATTGGGAAAAAGTGGTTATCCAGAACTTGTTTGTTAATTTGAATTTAAATAGGGATTAAACCCTCAGCTTTAAGGAGTGAAATTTTTTCGCAATCACCAATTTGGTATAATATAGAAAAGGTGGTTGATTAATATGATGA
>CANRGA010000004.1 GCA_947630055.1 uncultured Bacilli bacterium | reverse complement strand
AATAACCAAGGCCAGTTTCATATAATGCCGTATTAAAGAGTTTAGGTAGATAACGAATGATTATCAATACAGAATGACATGGGAGGATAAGCATATATGAAAAACAATAATGAGTTTTATACTTCAAGATAAACCAGTTTTAATGTA
Organism: uncultured Bacilli bacterium; assembly: GCA_947630055.1. Lineage (GTDB taxonomy): Bacteria > Bacillota_I > Bacilli_A > RF39 > UBA660 > SIG200. The sequence goes on along the minus strand of CANRGA010000004.1, from coordinate 61,613 downwards.
TGATTCTATCTTTAAAGCTATCATAGCAAATGAAAATGATACTAGAATACTTGATTATATATTATCAGATATCTTAGAAGAAAAAGTGCATGTTATAGAATTTGTGCCAACAGAATTAAAAGTAAGAAGAAAATCGGAAAGAGTAAAAGTAACAGATTTAATAGTGGAGTCAAATACAGGGAAACATATCTTAGTAGAGTTAAATAGTAATTTTAGTAGTAGTATCAAAGTAAGAAACTTATCATACTATGCATCATATTATTCGCAAATAGTAGAAAAAAGTAAAAAATATGATGAAGGTTTAGAAACAGTTTTAATAAACTTAAATCACGATAGTGAAGTAGAGTTAGCAAAAAAGACATATTTAATAACATGTGTAGAAGATAAAAGTATATATACAAATACATTTAAGATAATAAATGTAAATCTTGTTAAGTACAAAAAGCTATGGTATGATGAATGCATAAAAGGGAACAAAGAACATATACATCTAGTAATGTTAAATGCAAATATGGACGAGATAGAGAAGTTAGGCAAAAAAGATAAAGTAGTAAAGGAGTATGAAGAAAGAATGCTAACATTAACAAAAGATGGAGTAGTAATAAATCATTTAAGTTATGAAGAAGATCAAGAAAAGATAAGAAGATCAGAAATATCTGAAGCCAGAGATGAAGGTATAATAAAAGGTATAACAGAAGAAAAAGACAATATTGCTATAAATATGTTAAAAGACAATATGCCAATAGATGTAATAATGAAATATACATCATTAACTAAAAAAGAAATAAATAGATTAAAGAAAAATATAAAATAAAACTATCAAATTGTAAATTTGATAGTTTTATTTTATAGCTATACAGATTGTCAAAAAAATTAAAAATAGTGTTTACAAATTCGGGGGGGGTATACTATAATATTCTTATAGGCAAAAAGAATTAACATTTTAATTCTTTTTAAAAGTGTGTAAATAGGGTGAATTTATGTATAATGTTATAGATTATTTAGAAAATTCAAGTAAAAAATTTAAAGATAAAATTGCCATAATTGAAGAAGATAAAAAGATAAATTATAGTGAATTAAACAATTATAGTAAAATTGTTGGATCATATATTGGTAAAAAACAATTTAATGAACCAGTTATAGTATTTATGGATAAAGGGATAGATACTTTAATTGCTTTTTTTGGTACAATTTATGCTGGGTGTTTTTATTCGTTAATTAATCCAGAATTACCTGAAGTAAGAATAAATCAAATTAAAGAAACAATAAAATCTAAAATAGTCATTACTAATTCTGAATACTATGATGAAGCAAATAAGTATTTTAAAGATTTAGAAGTAGTAAAAATTGGCGATTTAAAAAAAGGCAAAATAGATAATAATATTTTAAATGTTTGTTACAATAAACACATTGATTGTGATCCATTATATGTAAATTTCACTTCAGGTTCAACTGGAGTTCCTAAGGGTGTAGTTATATCACATCGCTCTGTTATAGATTTTATTGATGTTTTTACATGTCTTTTTAATTTTACCGAAAACGATATAATAGGAAATCAAGCTCCATTTGATTTTGATGTTTCAGTTAAAGATATATTTTCAGCGATTAAAATGGGCGCTACGCTTGTCATTATCCCTAAAAAATATTTTTCTAATCCAGCACTTTTGTTAGATTACATTTGTGAGCATAATGTTAATACATTAACTTGGGCAGTATCCGCTTTATGCTTAATTACAACTTTTCATGGTCTTGACTACAAAGTACCTACTTCAGTTAAAAAAATCCTTTTCAGTGGCGAAGTAATGCCTTTAAAGCATCTTAAAATGTGGATGGACAAATTACCAGATACTACATTTGTAAATATTTATGGTCCAACGGAAATAACTTGTAATTGTTTATATCATATTATAGATAGAAATAGAAATTATGAAGAAAAAATTCCAGTAGGATTACCTTTTCCAAATGAAAGAGTAATATTACTAAATGATAAAAATGAAATTATTGATGATAGAAATAAAACAGGTGAAATTTGTGTAGCTGGAACAGCTTTAGGATTAGGATATTACAATAATGAAGAACAAACAAGAAATCATTTTATGCAAAATCCTAATAACAATAATTATTTGGATATGATTTATCGAACAGGAGATCTAGGATATATAAACGAATTTGATGAAATAGTTTTTACGGGGCGTAAAGATTTTCAAATAAAATATATGGGGCATAGAATTGAACTTGAAGAAATAGATAAAGCTTTGATGGATTTTCCTGAAGTAATTAGAAGTTGTTGCATATTTGATGAAGAAAAATCTCGCCTTTATGGTTTTTACATTGGCGATATTGATAAAAAAGAATTACATGCTAAATTAAGTGAAGTTTTACCAGTATATATGATCCCTACTAAACTTATAAAAAAGGATGTTTTCCCAATGACAAAGAACGGAAAAATCGATCGTAAAAAGTTAATTGCAGGAGTAGGTGAAAAAGTATGATAGATTATAATAAAATAGTTAAAGAATATGGTACACCTAGTTATGTTTATGATACTGATGTTCTTTTAAAAAGAGTAGAATATTTAAAGCAGAGACTTGGTTCAAAATATGATTTGGTTTATGCAGTAAAAGCTAATACGTTTATTGCTAAACATTTAGAAAATAGTGTTTCACGATTTGAAATATGTTCTCCAGGTGAATATGAAATTTGCGATAAACTAAATATTAATCCTGAAAAAATGGTTATATCTGGTGTTTATAAAGATGAAGAAACAATTGAAAATATAATAAAAAATCATGGTAGTTTGCCAAAATATACTATTGAATCAATTAATCAATATAATCTTTTACTAAAACTATCGCAAAAATATAATTGTTGTTTACATGTTTTACCTAGATTAACTAGTGGTAATCAATTTGGTATTAATGAAGATGAATTATTTGAATTAATTAATATTTATAATAAAGATTTTATTATTATTGATGGTATTGAATATTTCTCTGGAACACAAAAACATTCTTTAAAAAGATTAGAAAAAGAAATAGATTATTTGATAGAACTAACTGCAAAAATTGAAAAAGAATTGAATTTTGAAGTAAAAGAAATTGAATTTGGTACTGGCTTGCCAGTATATTATTATCAAGGTGAAGAATTTGCTGAAGATGAATTTTTGGAGAGTTTTAAAGTAATTCTTGATAAGATAAAAAATAAAAAAGTAACATTAGAAATAGGTAGAAGTATTGCGGCATCTTGTGGATCTTATCTTACTAAAGTGGTTGATATGAAAACTAATAAATATGGTAATTTTGTAATTATGGATGGTGGTATTAATCATTTAGTATATTATGGTCAGACAATGGGAATGAAAATACCACATTATGAATTATTACCTCATAAAGATGATGTTAATGAAACATATAATTTATGTGGTTCATTATGTACGATAAATGATTTTTTAGTAAAAAATATAACTTGTCGTAAATTAAAAATAGATGACATTTTTGTTTTTAAAAATGTTGGAGCATATTCAAGTACTGAAGGTATATCATTATTTTTAAGTCGTGATTTGCCAAAAGTGATATTATACGAATATAGTAGTTACAAAGTTGTTCGTGAAAAATTTAAAACAAGCAATTTAAATTTTCCAAATAATATTTAAAGGAGTGAGAATAATGGAAAAATTAATTGAAATATTAAAAGAATTACAACCTGAAGTAGATTATGAAACATGTGAAAATTTAGTGGATGGAAGATATTTAGATTCACTTACAATTCTTTCACTAATAAGTGAAATTGAAGATGAATTTGATGTTGTTATTCCAACAGTAGAAATAATTCCAGCAAACTTTAATTCTGCTAAAAAAATTTGGGAATTAATTCAAAGACTAGAAGAGGAATAATATGACATATTTTGGCATTAAATATATTTTTATATTTTTACCAATTGTTATAATCCTATATTCACTAATGTCAAAAAAATTAAAACCAATTATTTTGTTATGTGCAAGTTTGGGATTAATTTTCTATATTAGTAAGTGGTTAATAATTTATGTATTATTGTCCTTTTTATCAATTTATTTAGCAGGATTATTATTGCAAAAAATAGATAGTAAAAGAGATTTAATATGTGAAGGCAAAGAAAGAGAAGAACGTAAAAAAATTAAAGGAAAATATAAAAGATATAAAAAAATAATTTTGATTATAACAATAATATTTAATGTATCTTTTCTATTTTATTTTAAATATTTAGGATTTTTTGCAAAAATTGCTAATAGACTATTTGTAATATTTAAGATAAATTTGTCCTTTGAAATTGTTAAATTTATTGCCCCGATTGGGATATCATATTATACATTAAAAGCTATATCTTATATAGTAGATGTATATAATGAAAAAATAAGTGCCGAAAAAAACATTTTAAAAGTGTGCTTATATTTAACATTTTTTCCTTCAATTATGGAAGGACCAATTGCTAGATATACAGATGTAAAAGATAGGATTTATGCTGGTAATAAAGTTACTTATAATAATTTATGCTTTGGTTATCAAAGAATACTTTTTGGTATGTTTAAAAAATATGTAATTGCTGATAGATTAAATATTTTTGTTAAGTTAGCTTTTCAAAATTATATGCTTTATTCTGGTGTTACATCTTTAGTCGGAGCAATTTTCTATACTATAATGTTATATATGGAATTTTCGGGAACAATGGATGTTGTTATCGGTTCTGCTGAAATATTTGATATAATATTGCCTGAAAATTTTCGTCAACCATTTTTCTCAAAGAACATATCAGAATTTTGGTCTAGATGGCATATTACTTTAGGAACTTGGCTTAAAGATTATATTTTTTATCCAGTTTCTTTATCTAAACCAGTTAAAATGCTTACAAATTTTAATAAAAAAGTATTTGGCCATAGATTTGCTTCTATAATAATGGGTGGAATAGCTTTGTTCTTTGTTTGGTCACTTAATGGCTTATGGCATGGAGCAGGTTTAACATTTTTATTCTTTGGTTATTATCATTTTGCCTTAATATTTTTAGGAAATATTTTTGAACCAATTATTGCAAAGATATGTGAAATATTAAACATAAATCGTCAAAATAAAATATATGTATTTTTTAGAATAATAAAAACTACTATTTTAGTTTTCATAGGTGAGTTATTCTTTAGAGCCCCAAGATTATTGTATGGTTTTGGTATGATAAAGAAAATAGTTACTGATTTTAATGTTGCAGCGTTTAAAAATGAAGTTTTTGCATTAGGAATGGATATTAAGGATTTTGCAATTGTTGCACTAGCATTAATATTTATTCTTGTTATTAGTATTTTAAAAGAAAAGGGAAAAAATATTCGTGAAGATATAAGTAAAAAACCAATTTATGTAAGATGGACATTATATTATGCATTAATATTAGCCATTATTGTATTTGGGGCATATGGAGCAGGTTATTTGCCTGTTGATCCAATATATGTAGATTTTTAAGGGTGATAGAAATGATTAAGAATATTGGAAAAAGTATATTATTTATGTTTATTTTATTCTTATTAATTGCAGGTATATCATGTTTGCTACTTCCGTGGCGCGCTGTTAAAAAGTATGGAATATTGTATACTGCAAATTATCCTATTTTAAGTGAAGAAGAAAATACAATAGATGCAGTGGTAGTTGGTGATAGTTTGGTTTATTCAGGTATTAATCCAATGGTAGTATGGGATAAATATGGCTACACAATGTATGATTGCGCTCTTGCTGGACAAATTCCGATAATATCTTATGAGACAATACAAGAATCTATTAATAGTCAGCATCCTAAAGTAATTTTTCTTGAATCAGATGTTTTATTTAGAAATCCAAAAAATATACCTATAGATACTATAAAACTTTGGTTGACTAATAGATATATTCCAATTATTAATTATCATGACAATTGGAAAAAATACTTGTTCAATTTTTTAAATAATGATAAAAAATTTACAAAATTTGATTTTTATAAAGGATATCATTTAATTAAAAAAATTAAACCTGCTCCGAAGAGTAGATATAATTATATGGAATATTCTAAAGAATATTTGCCAATTGTTGATGAAAACATTGAATATTTTAATAAAATAGTTAAGTTATGTGAAAAAAATGAAGTAAAATTAGTTTTAATTAGTATTCCAAATTTAAAATTATGGAACTACAAAAAACATAATTCAATTTCTGATTTAGCTAATAAATATAATCTGGAATTTATAGATTTTAATTTAGACAATCTTTTAAAAATAAATTGGCAAATTGATGTCAAAGACGGAGGGGGACATTTAAATTTTAGGGGTGCGTATAAAGTTTCTGACTATTTAGGAAATTATTTAAAAGATAGTGGCTTAGTAAAGGATCATAGAAAAGATAAAAAGTATCAATCATGGAATGAGAGTTATAAAATTTATACAAGCTAAAATAATATGATAACACTGGCTATAACTATGTTATTATCATGAGATATAGATAAAGAAATATTTTTATAATCTATATCTTTTTTTATTAAATTAATGTATGGTTTTCCTTTATCATTATGTAATATTTCAATATTTTTAAAATCATATCCATCTAAACTAACTCCTAAGGCTTTTAAAAAAGCTTCTTTACTAGCATATAGTCCAGCTAAAGTTTGAATATTATGATGTTTGTTAAGATAAGCAAGTTCATTAATAGAAAAATTTTTATCTAAAAATGTTTTATTATTTATTAAACTACTAAATCTATCAATTTCTATTAAATCTATACCATTACTAATCATAATTTATCACCTAATGAAAGTATAACATAAAAAGACAAAATTTTAATTTTTTTTATCTTTTTAACATAATTTAATTTACAACTAATATTCATTACAATTATATTTTAAGATTATTATTACAATTTTTAATAGTTTATAAAAGATTAAAAATTGATAGAATATGAACAAATTTGTGAAATTTTTTCAAACCCTCTTGACTCTCGGGGGGGGTATTATAAAATATTCTTATATTAATAAGGAAATATTTTATGAAAGAAATAAATAAAGAAAAAGATTATAATTTGAGTTTGATACGTTTTATAGCAATGTTTATGGTAATATTTTGTCATATATTTGAACAAATTGGCTATGGTGGTTACAGTATTAAAGTTGGAATATTAGGTAATTTTTTAGCTGTAGGTGTTCAAATTTTCTTGATTTTGTCAGGCTATTTATATGGCTGTAAAAAAGATTTATTTGAAAAAGACACTTCAAGAATTAAATTTATTTCTAAAAATTTTAAAAAAATATTAATTGATTATTATGTATATGTAATATTTGTTATTATACCGATCTATTATTTTAGAAATCCTGGGACAATTACAATTGGTAGTGCTTTTTCGCTTTTAACTTTTTCTAATACATTTCATGGTGTTAATCATTTATGGTTTATTCCATATATTATATTTTGTTATATTTTAACGCCACTTTTTTATGATTTAAGAAATTATTTAAAACAGAAATCAAAAGATTCTAAAATAAAATATGTATTATATGTTATTATTTGGATGATATTAATTGAGATTTTCGGTTATGCCTTTCGTTCATATTTTGCTGCAAATAGGATTAATTGCTATTTTATTGGATTTTTTCTATTACCACTTTTAAAAGAAAAGATTCAAAATAGTAAATTAGTAAGTAAAATAAGTTTATCTATAGTAAATGCAATATTATTATTTGGAGTAATTTATTTTTGGTATATTTTAAGATATAATATAAAGCCTAATATTGAGGGTATATTATTAATTAATTTAGTAAATCTAGGAATTAATTATAGTTGCTTTTTTCAAGCTTTAACTTTGTTTTATTTTTACTATTTAATAGGAAAATTACTAACTAAATATAAAATCATAAAAAGAATTTTAGATTTTTCAGATAAATATTCTTTTGATATTTATATTTGCCATATGATTTATGTTAAAGGTACATTTAATATGATGCTACTTACTTCGAGTTATAAAGTTAATATTTTGCTTGCAGTTTTATCAAGCATTATTAGTGGAATTATATTAAATTATGTTTGCAGAATATTTAAGAAAAAAAATTAATTTATTTTTGTTTTATTAAATAAGCAAAATAAATTAATTTTTTTATTGTTATTGTAGATATTTTTATTTTTTTTGAAAATGTTTGTTTATATTGATTTATAAGAAAAATGTATGTTAAAATTATTAAAGAGAGAAGTTGATTTTGAGTTTGAAGAAAAAAATGCAACAAATGATTGAAAAAGCACAGAAAATGGGAATAATAAAATTTTTATTCATAGGTGGTATTTCAACTATAATCGATTATATTATTTATATGCTATTAAGCATAAAAATAAATTTAATTATAGCAAAAAGTTGTTCAATGCTATGTGCTTGTATTTTTTCGTTTTTTGCAAATAAAAATTGGACATTTAATAATGAAGAAAAAATTAATTACAAAATGATCATTGCATATGTAATTACACAAATAATAAATATAAGTGTAAATACATCTGTCAATTATTTAATGTACAATTTAACAACTTCTAAAACAATTGCATTTGTAATAGCTACTTTTATAGCAATGATTGTCAATTATTTGTTACAAAATTATGTAGTATTTAAAGGAGGCAAAAAGTTATGAAATATTCCGTAATTATTCCGTGTTATAATGAAAGTGAAAATTTAAAAAAATTAGTATCGAATTTAAAAAAATTTCCAAATAAACACGATGTTGAATTTATATTAGTAGAAAATGGCTCTACAGATAATAGTAAAGAAGTAATTAAAAAATTAAAATTAGATGAAAAAAGAATAAAAGTTGTTTATGTCGCTAAAAATAAAGGATATGGTTATGGAATAATTCAAGGTTTAAAAAAAGCTACAGGAAATTATGTTGGATGGATTCATGCAGATTTGCAATTTGAGCCGATAGAATTTGTAAAGGCTTTTGAATATTTAAATACTAACAATTTTCCTGAAGATGTTTTTATTAAAGGTAAAAGGACTAAAAGGCCAATTATAGATAAATTGTTTACTATTGGTATGAGTTTATATGAATCCATAATTTTACACGAAAAATTATGGGATATTAATGGTCAACCAACTTTAATGTCTAAGGAATTTTTTGATAGTTGGAAAAATCCTCCTTTTGATTTTTCATTAGATTTGTATTCTTATTATTTAGCTAAAAAGAAAAAATTAAAAATATATCGATTTAAAGTTATTCAACATAAAAGAGAAAATGGAAAATCATCTTGGAATAATGGCTTGAAGGCTAGAATTAAGTTGGTTAAAAGAGTTATAAATTATTCAAAAAATTTAAAGAAAAATTATTTATTAAATGAATGTAAGTAATTTCTACTTTCTGCTTAATGAGGGTGAATAAATGAAAAAGAAAAAAACAATTTATCTATTTATAAATTTAATAATGTTTTCAATTATAATTTATTATTTGTTTTTTGCAAATAATAATATATTTGATGTTAATATCAAATATATGTTGTTTGCTATAATACCATTTTTATGTATTCATTTATTAAGAATAGTACGACAATATATAATTTTAATGGAAAATAAAATAAAAATTAGTAGATTAACAAGGGCATATTTAAAAAGCTCTTTAACTAATACTGTAGTTCCTTTTAAAATAGGTGAATTATTTAAAATATATTTATATGGATATGAAATGAATAATTATAAAAAAAGTTTTATTGGTGTTTTGGTAGATAAATTTTTTGATGCATTATTATTATTAATAATACTAATTACAGCAGAGATTTATTATGCTCAACCTTTATCAATTATTACAATTTTGTTATTAATATTTACAGGTTTAGTAATTATATTTTATATATCTTTTGAAAATACTTATAATTTTTTAAATAAATATTTAATTTTAAATAAAAATTCAGAACTTTGTATTAAATGTTTAAAAATACTTGATGAAGCTAAAAATATATTTTTTGATGTTAAAGATATGATTAAAGACAGAGTAATTTTAATATTGTCATTAACAATGCTTTCGTGGATTTTTGAAATATGGTTTGTTTCTATAATTAGTAGAGCAATTAATGTTAATTCTGGTTTTATTGATTTTATAAATTATATGAATAATTCATTTATTGGTATTCCTAATGAATTATCGATATATTATATTTTAGTAACAATAATTTTATTTATAGCATTTTATGTTTTATTTGGCATAAGTAAATTATTTAAAGAAAGTTAGGAGATATAATGAAAAAAGTAAATTTAGTTTATGATGATACCATTAAAGTACCAGATAATATTCAAACAATTATTGGAAATACTAGTTATGGTAAAATAATTTTAAAAAGGAAACAACTATTTAATAGATTTGAAGAAATTGTTAATGAAGTATCTGATAATGTAAAAACATTCAAAATGGATAATATAGAAGAGATTATTAATACTTTTGATAAAGTTTCAAACGACTTTATTGTTTTGCATATTTTTTCAAATTACGTGGTAAAAAATATTAAAGATTTTAAAATTTTAATAGAAAAATTACATTTTTTAAATCAAAATTATAAAATTGTTCAAGACGATAAGATAATAGCGATTGCTTTTTGTAATTTAGAAAGTTATAAAAAATTTTTAAATAATTATAATAATATTGTTAATAATTTAAAAGACTCAATTAACTACGAAATTATTAATACAAATGCGTTTTTAGATATATCAATTTATAATGATTTTTTAACATATATTTCAGGCGGATTTGATGCAAGATTTTTTAATAGTTTAGAAGGAAATGAGTTTGTAATTACGAAAAAATCTAATAATAAAAAGAAAATTAAGCAAGAATATATGTATTATCAACTATTACCAGATGATATGAAAAAATGGATGATAATGCCATATGATTATAAAGAAAACGAAGAGTTTGCTCAATACACTATGGAAAGACTTCATACAACTGATATTGCTATTAGATGGACACATAAGGCAATTAGTGAAGAGGAATTTATTAATATATTAAAAAAATCTTTTTATTATATAACTAATAGAACTTGTAAAAATATAAGCAAAGAAGAATATGAAACAATAGAAGAAAAATTATATAAGAAAAAAGTAAAAGATAGAATAGAAGAATTAAAAAAGAATAATTTATATAATAAATTTGATATGTATATTAAAAGTGGAACAGATTTTAATTCAATAGATGAAATTTTTGAATATTATTTAAAATTATATAATAAACTTTCTCATAACAAAAAGAAAAAATATAATGTTGTTATAGGCCATGGAGATTTATGTTTTGCAAATATGTTATATAATAAAGAAGCAGATTTATTAAAATTAATTGATCCAAAAGGAGCGCTTACAGAAGAAGAATTATGGACTAATCCTTATTATGATGTTGCAAAATTATCCCATTCAATATGTGGTAATTATGATTTCTTTAATTGCAGTAGTTATTCAATATTTTTAGATACTAATTTAAAGTATAAGTTAGAAGTATATAACGATAATACAAATTTTAAAGAAATATTTAAAAAGTTTGTTGAAGAAGCAGGTTTTGATTATAAATTAGTAAGATTGTACGAGGCATCATTATTTTTATCAATGTTACCACTTCATATGGATAATCCTCATAAAGTTTTTGGCTTTTTGCTAAATGCTATTAATATATTAAAGGAGATAGAGTAATGTATAATGAAGTAACATTAATTTTTGATATTGATGGAACAATTTGTCCAATTAAATCTAAAGATGAAAATTATTCTGAATTGATACCTAATAAAGAAATGGTAGAAAAATTAAGATATTATAAAAAAGAAGGCGCAAAAATAGTGTTTTACACTTCTAGAAATATGAATAGTTATAAGGGAAATATTGGTCTTATTAATGTAAATACTTTACCAATAATATTAGAGTGGTTAAAAAAATGGGATATTCCTTATGATGAAGTAGTAGCTGGAAAATTATGGCCTGGACATCATGGTATGTATATTGATGATCGTTGTGTAAGACCTGATGAATTTCTAAAATATTCATATGAAGAATTAGAAAATATATGTAAAAATTCAGCAGTAAAAAAGGAGAGTTAATTATGGAAATAGTTATTACAATGGCAGGATTAGGTTCTCGTTTTCAAAAAGCTGGTTATAAAGAACCTAAATTTATGATTGAAGCTTTAGGTAAAACTTTATTTGAATGGTCAATGGATAGTTTAATTGGATTTAATAATTCAAATGTAAAGTATACATTTATTGTTAGAAAAGAATGTAATGCTAAGAATTTTATTGAAGAAAAAATGAAAAAATATAATGTTAGCAATTGTCACATTATAGAAATTGACTATGTAACTGATGGTCAAGCAACAACTTGTATGTTAGCAAGCAAATATTGGGATAAAAAAGATCAACTCTTAGTTTATAATATTGATACTTATGTGGAGCCTAATGAAATGAATATTGAACAGCTAAAAGGTGATGGTTTTATACCATGTTTTCATGCGGAAGGTAATCATTGGAGTTTTGTAAAAACAAATGATTCTGGAAAAGTTATAGAAGTAAAAGAGAAGGAAAGAATAAGTGATAATTGTACAATAGGTGCATATTATTTTAGAACATGTGAGCTTTTTGAACAATTGTATTTAGAATATTATACTGATGATAGAAAATTGGAAAAAAATGAAAAGTACATTGCACCTTTATATAATTATATGTTAGAAAAAAATATGGAAATATTTATTTCTAACATTGATAGTTCAAAAGTTCATGTATTAGGAACACCAGAAGAATTAGATTATTTTATAAAAACATATAAGACAAATTAATAACATTGTTTTATATTTATTTTAATAAGTAAAATTATTTTGTTGATAGATACTATGAACTATGTTAAAATATTTTTACTTTATAAAAAAATTAAAAAATGTGAGATGAAAGATGAGGTGCAAAAAAATGAAAAAACTAAAAAATAAATTTTCAAAAATATTAAAAAGCGACTTTTTAAAAGTTACATTGATTTATACATTTATATTTTTGCTATTAACATTTTTTATAGTATCTATATTTAATAAATACAACAGGAGTTTTGTTTGGTATATTGATGGTGTACATATACATACAATTAGTTTAAGATACTTAAGAGACTTATTGATAAATTTTATAAGGACAGGAAATCTTTCCTCATTTACTTGGAAGCTAAATGGTGGGATTGATTTATTTGGATATCTAGCTTACCACATTTTAGGAGATTTTTTTTCTTATTTTTCTCTTTTTGTTAGGACTAAAGATGTTATTAGTTTGTATAACATATTGGTATTTATTAGAATATATTGTATTGGTATCTCTTTTTTATGCTATGCAAAGTATAAAAAGTTTAATAATTTATCATCAATAATAGGTTCATTACTAATATCTTTTTCTTCATTTGTTTTAGTTGCCTTAAAACATCCATTTTTTGTTAATCAATTAATAGTTTTTCCTTTATTAATGATTGGGATAGAAAAAATAATAGTAGAAAACAAAAAAATATTTTATACAATTTTAATTTCTTTGGCATATATAGTTAATTTTTATTTTGCATATCCAATGTCTTTAATATTAGCAATTTATGGCACAATTTTAGCTATTAAATATTATAAAGAAGACGGTATAAAAAAAATAATAAAAGTTTTGCTAAAAACTTTATGTTATAGTTTAGTTGGAATTATGATTTCTGGAGTAATATTTTTACCAGCTATAAATTTATCTTTTAATTCTCAAAGGACAGCGGGAAATCATATAAATTTTTACACTCTTGCTTATTTTAAAAATATTGTATATGGTATTCTAGATATAAAAAGTTCTGGATATTGGACTATAATAGGAACACAATCATTAATTCTTTTAACATTACCATTAACAATATATAAGAATAGAAAAAAAGAAAGTACAATATTAATTTTATTATTGATTTTATTATTGCCTCTTTTGATTGCTCCAATTGGTGCAATTTTTATGGGGTGTGGTTTTCCAATCAATAGATGGTCATACATATATCCATTTATATTTTCAGTTATAAGTGCATCATTTATAAATGAAGAACAATCTATAGATAAAAAAGATTTACTAGTATTTTTTATTAGTTTTATTTCATTCATATTATTAAACAAAATTATGGATAATAATTTTAACGATTATATTGAATTTCAACTAATATTCTTATTTGGGTATTTGGCAATATTATATTATAAAAATAATTTAAAAAAAGTTTTTAGAAAAGTTAATTTATATAATATAGCTTTAGTTGGTATGACAATAATTGGAATTATTACATCAATAAAATATATTTATGATATAGACGGACATACATATGTTTCTCAATTTATACCTAAAAATTCTTATGAAGCATATCTTAATAATGCTAATAATTCAATTTCAGATTTTAATAATGCAATTAAATTTATAAGTAATTACGACAATAGTTTTTACAAAATTGATAGGATTCCATATGATTATCAAAATGTACCACTTCTTAGAAACTTTAACTCAGTCAGTTCTGCTATAAATGTTGTTCCAAAAGAGTATTATGATTTAAATTTAGACATAAATAATAATAAATTTGGTCTTGTAAGTGGAGCATATGAATTTGATTATCGAACAAAAATTAATACACTAATGGGAGTCAAATACTTTATAAATTATAATAATGAAAATATCCCTTATGGGTATAAAAAAGTTGATAGTTATAAAGGCGATTCAAAAATTTATGAAAATTATTATTATTTACCTTTTGCAACTTTATACACAGATTATATTACTGAAGAAGAGTATAATGCTTTATCACCTATAGAAAAAGAAAGCATTTTATTAAAGGCAAATGTATTAAAAAGTGATAATGGTTTGAATCACTATCATAACGATGATTTTGAGAATATTCAACCAGTAAAATTTAGTATTATAGATGATAATAATATTATAGATGATAAAACTATAAGTATAAAAAATAATAATAAAAATACATTTGAAATAAATATCGATAATGTTAAAAATAGTGAATTATATGTGCTTTTGGAAAATTTAAATTATATACCTTATAGCAAAGAAGAAATAATTAATTTAAATATAAATGAACACTCTGATTCGTTAAGTAAAGAAAAAATAAAAAAACAATATAAATGGTATCAACCTAGTACAGAATATAAAATAATAGCCAAATTTGGAAATTTAAAAAAGAGTTATGGTGAAGCAAATCAATATACAGAACCAAATATTGTAAATTTTCCAATGACTTTAATAAGCTTAGGATATTATGATGAAACATCAGGGACAATTAAAATTTCTTTATCAAGTCTAGGAAAATATACTTTTGATAATTTAAAAGTGTATGCTGTATCAATGGATGATTATGAAAGTGATATAAATAATTTAAGAAGATCTCATTTTGAAGTGACAAATTATGATAACGGATACTTAAATGGAACAGTTGATGCAGAAATGTCAGGAATATTGCAATTTCAAACTCTTTATAATAATGGTTGGAAAGTATTTGTTGATGGGCATGAGGCTGAAATCTTAAAATCAAATAAATATTTTTTAGGAATTAATCTTGAAAAAGGTAAGCATAAAATACATTTAGAGTATCATACACCATATTTAAAAGAAGGAATTATTTTATCTTTGGTCGGAATATGCATTTTAATTACTAGTATCATTTATGAAAATAAAAAAAGAAAATAAAACAATTAAGATATGTGAATTTATAAATATTAATAAATGATAAGTTTGAAAGAACTGAAGTAAAATAAATTCAGTTCTTTTAAAATAAAAAAATTACAAATTATAATAAAAACAAAAAATATTATTTACAAATGTATGAGAAAAATATTATAATATCTTTATAAAAAATTATAATTTTAATTCTTTTAAAATTGTGTAATTGAATAAATTTATTGTTATTTTTATTTATAAAAATGTAAAATATAAAAAACATTTTCAATTATTTTTGTCACAATATTTTTAAGCATTTGTTATATTTTGTTATATATAAATTAAATGAATGGAGTGATTTTTATAAAAAAAGAACGTATTGCATTATATGATAATTTAAAATTTATCTTGATTTTGTTGGTTGTTACTGGTCATTTTATTGGCTACTTTTTTCATTCTTCAAATTATATAAAAATTATTTGGACTTATATTTACACATTTCATATGCCTGCTTTCATTTTCATAAGTGGACTTTTTAGTAAAAATACAATAAAAGAAAAAAACTTAAAAAAAGTTAGTGAATTTTTCATATTATATATAGCACTTCAAATTTATACTTTATTATTTAATATAATTTTTCATTTTGCATTTAATGCAAAAATACCAACAATAAACTTATTTGATGTCGGAGGATTTCAATGGTTTATTCTTTCTATTTTTTTCTTTTATATTATTACAATATTATTAAACAAATTAAATAAGAAATATCTATTAATCATTTCTATTATATTTGCATGTTGTATAGGCTATGACAGAAATTTTAATTCATTTTTATGCTTATCGAGAACATTTGTTTTTTATCCATTCTTTTTAGCAGGTTATATTATAGATATACAAAAGATAACAAAATTTGTAAAAAACAACAAAATTAGAGTGCTTTCGGTATTATATTTAATTTTAACAATAATTTTATTTTACTTGTTTATTGATAAGATATTCCCATATAAAGCTTTATTAACAGCTCAAACACCATTTAGTAATTTACCTGGCTTTAAAAGTTTAGGAGGATTAGTGAGACTAGCATATTATGGTGTAAATGCATTGTTTATAATAAGTTTATTATCTATAACACCTAAAAATAAAAATATATTTACTAATCTTGGTGGAAGAAGTTTATCAGTTTATATGTTTCATAGGCCATTAGTAACATTATTCATATATTTGTTTAATAAACCAAATAGTATTATTTATCAAACGAATTATTTAATATTATTTCCAGTAGCATTTATACTTACAATTATATTATCTCAAAAGTTTTTTGAAAAGATTATTAATTTTATAAAAAACATTAGATATGAATAAGTTTTAAATAATTTGCTTATTAAATCTATCTTTGTTATAATTTTTATAAGAGGTGTTCTATGAATTATGGAGTTATATTAGCAAGTGGAAAAGGTACAAGGATAAAAGATAATATAGATTTACCGAAACAATTTAGGTTGATAAATGATAAACCTGTGATTATTTATACAATATTAAATTTTTTAAAGACAAAAAGATTTGATATTATATATATTGCAGTTTCGAAAGAATATTTAGATTATACTAATAAATTAATACTTGAATATTTTGGAGAAATACCAAATATTAAAGTTATATGCGGTGGTAAAGAAAGAATTGATAGTATTACTAATTGTATTAATTCTATTATTAAGGATAATGGCTGTAGAGAAGAAGATGTTATTGTTATTCATGATGCTGTTCGGCCTTTTGTAACTGAAAAAATTTTAAATGATAGTATAGATAGTGCTCGTGAACATAATGCAGTGGTTTGTGCAATGCCTGTGGCAGATACTCTTCTTTGTTCAACAAATGGTGAACAAGTAGAAAGCATACCAAATAGATCTTTTTATTATAAAGGTCAAGCACCAGATAGTTTTAAATTGAAAGTTTTTTTGGATTTACTTAACAATTTAACAGAAGATCAAAAAAACAAATTAACTGGTACTTCACAAGTATGTACGATGAATAATTATCCTATATACATGATAGAAGGCGATGAAATCAATTTTAAAATTACGACAAAATCTGATTTTGCTTTAGCAGAAGCAGTAGTAAAGGGAATTAATGAAGATGAAGTTATTAAAAACAATACCAGATAAGATGAAAGTATTAAATTTATATGATATAAATGATTTAAGATTAGATATTAAAGATACTCCAAAATTAGAAAAAAATGCGGTTTTGATTAACATTAAGTATTGTGGAATTTGTTCTAGTGATATAGAAAGAGTTTTTCAAAATGGTACTTATCATTTTCCAACAATTATTGGTCATGAATTTGGTGGAATTATAGTAGGTGTTAATGATGGCGATGAAAATTTATTAGGCAAAAAGGTTGCAGTTTTTCCTTTACTTCCTTGTTTTGAATGTGATGCCTGTAAAAAAGAAGAATATGCACAATGTAAAAGTTATAATTATTTTGGCTCACGTTGTGACGGCGGCTTTAGTGAATATTTAGTAGTTCCAAAATGGAATTTAGTATTTAATGATAATTTGGATTATAAACTTTTAGCTTTATGTGAACCATCAGCTGTAGCATTACATGCGATAAAAAGAATAAATATTGAAAACAATAGTAAAGTATTTGTTATGGGTTCAGGAACAATTGGTTTATTAATTGCTTTGTTTTTAAAAGAAAAAGGTCATAAAGTATATGTTGGCGCCAGGAAACAAGCCAATATTGATTTCATTAAAGATTTAGGCTTAAATCCTTTTGATACAAATAATGTTTTAGATGAACTAGAAAATCATACCGATAATAATGGGTTTAAATATATATTTGAAGTTATAGGTAGTAATGAATCTTTAAATACTTGTTTAACTTGTGCAAGCAATTTTTCTCAAATAGTAATTGTTGGTAATCCAAAATCTGATATCAATTTACCTAAAGACTTGTATTGGAAAATATTAAGAAAGCAAATAAGTTTGACAGGGACTTGGAATTCTAGTTATACTAGTAATGTAAATGATTGGAAAGATGCATTAAAGCATATGGAAGATAATCAAAATTTATTTAAAAGGTTAATTTCTCATACCTTTAAAATTGATGATTATAAACAAGCATTTTCATTATTAAAAGATAGTAAAGAATTTAAAACAAAAGTAATGTTAGAAGTGAGTGAAGTAGATGAAAAAAGGTAAAATTTCGGCATCAATGATGTGTACAAGTATTGATAAAATATTTTATTATTTAACAGAGTTTAAAGAAGCTAATATTGAATTTTTGCATATAGATGTAATGGATGGTGAATTTGTTCCTAATCTTGCTTTAGGTACAGATTTCGTTAAAAGCTTAAGAAGATTAAGTAGTATACCATTTGATTATCACTTTTTAGTTAATAATCCTTTACAAAAAATGAAGTGGTTTCCTATTGTAAAAAATGATCAAGTTGCTTTTCATTATGAAAATAATGATAATATAAAAGAATGCTTAAATTATTTAGATAATATAGGAGCAAAAAAATTTATTGCTATTAATCCATTAACAGACTTTAAATGTTTGGATCCATATTTAGATGATATTGATGGAATATTAGTAATGATGGTTGAGCCTGGCTTTGCTGGAAGAAAAATGGTTGATAATGCTTTTAAAAAAGTCGAAGATTTAATAAATTACTTAAAAAGTATTGGCAAAAGTAACATTGAAATAGAAGTGGATGGAAATATTACCATTGAAAATGCAGCAAAATTATATAAAATAGGTGCAAATATTTTTGTTTCAGGTTCTTCTTCTTTATTTGCAAATGTCAATAAATCAATAAATGAAATAATTAATGAATTAAGAGAAGCTATAGGCTTTCTTAAATAAAAAATTGACATTTTGGATAAAGTAGTGTATTTTATTTTGAAGTGGGTGGTTAAATGAAGCGTTTAAAAAAACTTATAAGAAATTTTATTAGATTTGTAGCCTTAAAAATAATTTTACCTTTATATTATAAAATTAATTGTTTAAGACCAATTAATAAGAATTTAGTTTTATTTGCTGATCGTCATAATAGGGAAATGGCTGATAATTTTATTGGATTATATAATATGTGTAAAGAAAATGGCTATAAATGTGAAGTATTATCAGGAGATTTATTAAAAAAAGATTTGCCTTTTAAAAAAAGATGGAAATCAACTATTAAATACTATTTTAAATTTATGAGATTATTTGCTCAATGTCGAACTTTGTTTTTAGTTGATTATTTTCCATTAGCATATATAGTAAAACCTCGTAAAGGAGTAGACGTAGTACAACTATGGCATGGTTGCGGCTTAATGAAAGGATTTGGCTATGCGGTATCAGGTAATGCATGGGGAAGATCTGAAAAAGAAATGAAAAAATATCCAATGCATAATACATATACACTTGCAACAGCATCAAGTCCTAAAGTACGTGAGGGATATTATTTAGCATATAGATGCAATAAAGATATTATAAAGCCATTAGGAAGTCCGAGAACAGATATATATTTTGATAAAGAATTTGTTAAAAAAGCAAAAGATAAAGTAAAAAAATTAATTCCAGAGATAGGTAATAGAAAAATAATATTATATGCACCAACATATCGTGGAAAAAGTATGAAAAAATCATATATGGATGATAATTTGGATTATAAAGAAATGAAAAAAATACTATCAGATAAATATGTATTTTTAACAAAATTTCATCCATTAATGGCAAAAGAAGGATTTAAAGAGTCAAATAGGTTAGTATCACAAGGATTTGCCTTTGATGTAACAAAGAAATTAACACCAGAAGAAGCATTATGTGCTGCAGATATATTAATAACTGATTATTCTTCAATAGTATTTGAATATTTTTTACTAGAAAGACCTGTAATATCATATATATATGATATTGATCAATATGATGCAGATCGAGGATTCTTCTTTCCATATGATGAATTAGTACCAGGACCATATGTATTTAATCAAAAAGATTTAACAGAAAAAATATTAACAGTAGACGAATGGTTTGATAAAAAAGAAATAAGAAAATACAAAGAAGAATATATGTCATCATGTGATGGACATAGTACCGAAAGAATTTATAATGAAGTTTTTGGTAAGAAAAATAAAGAAAATTAAACATTTTAATATATGAATTTGTAAGAGAAATGTAGATATAGTAAAATATAATCTACATTTTTTATTACAAAAATAATAGTATAGTAAAAATAAATATGGTATAATCATTAATATAAATTATTATTTTTTATTAAAAGGAGCATTTATGAAAATAGTATTAAATATAGGAATTATATTTTTAAGAATTATCTATTTTTTTTATAAATTTTTACCTACAAAAAATAAAATCACTATGATTAGTAGACAATCAAATAAGCCATCTATAAATTTTAAATTATTAGCAAAAGAAATAGAAAAACAAGGTAATTTTGAAGTGGTTATATTAGCTCATAAATTAGAACCTGGCATAAAGAAAAAAATTGAATATATATTTCATATGTTTAAACAAATGTATCATATAGCAACATCAAAAGTAGTAATTTTAGATACATATTGTATTTGTATTAGTTTGTTAAACCATAAAAAAAATTTAATTGTAATTCAAATGTGGCATGCTATGGGTGCTTTGAAAAAATTTGGATATAGCGTTTTAGATACAGATTCAACTACATCTGCTCTTGGAAAAAAATTAACAATTAACGAAAAAAAAGATTTATCTAAAATTATGAAAATGCATAAAGGATATAGTTATATTTTTGCTAGTAGCAAAGCTTGTGTTCCTTATTATGTAGATGCTTTTAAATATGAAGCAAAAGATATAGTTGTAATGTCACCACCAATTGTCGATATTTTAATGGACAATAAATATCAAAAAAATAAGGAAATAGAAATAAAAGATACATATCCTATAATGAAAAAGAAAAAAAATATTATATATGTACCAACTTTTAGAAAAGAAGAGAGTAGTCATAAAATTCAAGAATTAATTGATTCTGTAAATTTTAAAAAATATAATTTAATAATTAAAACTCATCCTTTAACAAAACTTGACTATTATGATGAAAGAGTTATATGGGATGATAAATTTACATCTATGGATTTGATGATAGCATCAGATTATATAATTAGTGATTATTCTGCTATTGTCTTTGAAGCTTCATTATTAAATAAACCAATCTATTTTTATATATATGATTTTGATGAATATACAAAGTATCGCGAATTTTATATTGATTATAAAAAAGAAATGCCGGGTAAAATGAGTTCAAAGTCTAAAGAGATAATAAAATGGATAGAAAATAATGATTATGATTTAAATAAAATTAAAGTTTTTTCTAAAAAATATATATATTTTAGAAAAAATACTACTAAAAAAATTGTCGATTTTATAATGAAAAAAACTGAAAATTAATATTTTATTATTTATCTTTATTTATTATTTTGATAAAATATAGATAAGGTGATAATTTTGAAAAGATTTTTTAATAATATAAGAAAATATAATAAATATGCATTAAGATCTGCTAAAGCAGAACTTAAAAGTGAAATAGAGGGATCATATTTAAATTGGCTATGGTGGATAATTGAACCACTTGCTTTTATGCTAATTTATACTTTTGTTTTTACGGTTGTATTTAAATCAAAAGAAGTTTATTTTTCAGCATTTGTATTTTTAGGATTAACTTGTTGGGAATTTTTCAAAAGAATGATGATGGGTAGTGTTACTTTAATTTCTAGTAATCGAGATTTGGTATCAAAAGTATATATTCCGAAATATATTTTATTACTTGCTAAATCTTATACATATTTATTTAAAATGTTTATATCATTTCTTTTAGCTTTTGCACTTATTTTAATATTAAAAGTGCCACTTACATTAAATGCATTATATATTTTTCTTGCTATTTTAGTTTTGTATGTTGTTTCTTTTGGATTTGGTTTGTTATTAATGCACTTTGGAGTATTTATTGATGATTTAAAAAATTTAACTGATATAGTTTTAAAATTAGTTTTTTACTTATCTGGTGTATTTTATAATATTAATGATAGATTACATGGAACACTAAAATTTATTTTACTTAGAGCTAATCCAGCAGCGTTTATAATGAGTGAAACAAGAAAAGTAGTTTTATATGCAAAATTACCTAGTTTTGAAGGTCTTGCTTTTTGGTTTGTAGTTGGACTTATTTTATGTGTAATAGGTGTTCATATAATTCATAAAAATGAAAATACATATGCGAAGGTGATATAATGAAAAAGAGTAAAAATATTGCAGTAACTGTAGATGATTTGCATATAACTTATAAAGGGTTAAAAAAGTTTTCTATTAAACAAAGACTTTTTCAATTCAAAAAAAGTAATAAAGAAATAATAAAAGCTGTTAATGGTGTATCCTTTGAACTTGAAGAAGGCAAAATTTTAGGAATAGTAGGTAAAAATGGTAGTGGTAAATCAACAATGCTTAGAGCTATTGCAGGTATTTTTTCACCAGATAAAGGTACAATTGATTTACATGGTAATACTGTATCACTTCTATCTATTGGGGTAGGATTTAATAAAAAATTAACTGGCTATGAAAATATTTATTTATCAGGTATGTTACTTGGATTCAGTGAAGATGAAATCAAGAAAAAAGAAAAAGAAATAATTGATTTTGCTGATATTGGTGATTTTATCTATAAACCAGTTAAGATGTACTCATCAGGTATGTATTCTAAACTTGCTTTTGCTATAACAGCAATTCTAGAGACTGATGTTATGCTTATTGATGAAGTTCTAAGTGTTGGTGATGTTCAATTTAAGAAAAAAAGTTATGATAAAATGAAAGAACTTATTTCATCAGATACTAGAACAGTTATAATAGTATCTCATAGTACAGAAACTCTAGCAGAACTTTGTGATGAAATATTATGGATTCATGATGGTAAGCAAAAAATGTTAGGCAAACCAGAAAAAGTACTTCCTAAATACGAAGAATTTATGAATAAATAAAATATAAATTTATTTTAAATTTTCTTTATAATTAATCTCTTTTAAAGAGATTTTTTAATGAAATTATCTATAATATATATAGAAGTGGCTCATATGAGAGAAAGTATAAAAATTAGAAACGAATTATTGTGTAAAAAAAGCACAAAAATGTTGATTTTTTCAACATTTGCGTATATAATATAAAAGAACTTATGTGAGGGGATGTATATGAAAACATTAAATTATAAAAAAATAGGTGAAAGATTAAGAAAACTTCGGAATTATATGGACCTTACTCAAGAGCAAGTAGCGGATATTTTAGGCATTGGTCGTGATGCAATACTTAGAATTGAAAATGGTAAAAGAAAAATCGATTTACAAGAATTAATGAGTTTTTCAAAATTATATAAAATCAGTATTGAAGAATTAATTGAAGATGAACATATTGTCAATAATAATGAAGTAGCTTTTGCTAGAGGTTTTAATACTTTAAGTGAGAAAGATAAAAAAGAAATTCTTAATTTAATTGAATATAAAAACATTTTAAAATCCAAAAATAAGAGTGATTAATATGACACCAGAAGAATTAGCTAACACAGTATTAGAAAAATTAAAAAGAAATAATGAATTGACTTTTCCAATTGATCCATTTAAAATTCTTAACAACTCAGGTGTGTTTGTTGTATTAAAAAGTTTTGAAAATTTAGATGGGGTTATAATTAATGATGATGACAATTGTACTATTGTAGGTATTAATTCAAATAGTACTTGGCAAAGACAAAGATTTACAGCTGCTCATGAATATTGTCATTACATAAAAGATTTAAATAAGGAAAAAGGAAAAAATGATTGTATTGAATGTTTGAAAAAGTCAAATAAAAAAATAGAATTATATGCCAATTCATTCGCTAGTTATTTATTAATGCCTACCAACGAATTAAAACTTATTTGTGAGCAATATAAAAATTCTAAAGGATTTATTGATTTTGAAAATATTACAATTATATCGGAATATTTTGGAGTAAGTTTTTATTCTTGTTTAAATAGGATAGCCTATGATTTAAATTTAATAGATGGAGATATATCTTCAGAATCTTTACGTAAAAGAATGAAAAAATATGGTGTATCAGCAAAAAGACAAGAGTTAATAAAAAGTAAAATTGATAGTAAATTATTATCGAATGTTGTTAATTCAATGAGTTTTTTGATGGTAAATATTAATAGTTATACTGGACAAAAATTTTTGCAAAATTATATTTATAATGATAATAAACTTGAAGGTGATTATATTGATAGAAAAAAATTAAATTATATATTAGCAGATTTAAACTATCATGGTAAAAATAGTCGATTTTTTTCTAGCACTAATGAAGAAATTGTTATGACTCTTGGAAATTTAGAATTGCAAAAATATGTGATAACGACAAAAGATGAAATATCTTTAAAAAAATGTAAAGAATTGCATTCATTACTTTATAAATATGTTCCGTTTCCTGAAGATAATGGAAAATATAGAGATGAAACTGCAATATTAAATCGTGGTACTATACAGCCAGTTTCTTATTATGAAATAAGTCATGAAATTAATAAACTTGATAAAGAATTACAATTTTTTATTGCAAATATTGATAAATATGATATAGATAAATATATAGAGCAAGTTGCTTATTTTACATATAAATTTGTTATTATTCATCCTTTCAGAGATGGTAATGGTAGAATTTCAAGAGCCATATTAAATTGGCTACTAAGTAAAAAAAATATACCACCTATATATATTGATAATAATTGTAAAAAAGAATATTATGCTGCTTTATCAAAAATGGATGTAGACAATGATCCAGTACCATTTATTATGTTTATTGAAAAGCGAATAATTAATACGATGATTGAAACAAATAGATATTTATTTGTAGATGAAATTGATGAGGAGATTGATGATAATGAAAAAGAACCAATGGCCTAGAAATAATTATACCGGCCCAGGAGGAGGCTTATATACCGGTCCAGGAGGAGGCTTATATACCGGCCCAGGAGGAGGCGCATATGAAGGCCCAGATGGAGGCTTATATACCGGTCCAGGAGGAGGTTTATATACTGGTCCAGGAGGAGGCTTATATACCGGCCCAGGAGGAGGCTTATATACCGGCCCAGGAGGAGGCTTATATACCGGCCCAGGAGGAGGTTTATATACCGGCCCAGGAGGAGGTTTATATACCGGTCCAAGCGGAGGCTTATATACCGGTCCAGGTGGAACTTATATGAGCAATATTCCACCATGGCCAGTTTTTGTTAAAGAACTTGAAAAAAGAGGATTAAAAAAAGAAGCAGAATTAATAAAAAAATATTATAAATTATAAATAAGCCAATATTACTTTTGAATTGAACAAACTAGTATTAAGTGCTAAAATATACTATGAGGTTTTGGAGGAGTAGTATGAAAAAATTATTACCAGCATACATTCTTTGTTTAGCATTTTGTTTTATGCTTTTTATCTATGAACCAATTATGATGTATGTAAATAATATGAATGATTTTTGGTTTAATTTTAATATTATGATTAAACCAGTCTTAGAAATAGCTATTCCTATATTTTTAGTAGGAATTATTAGTATAACTTTTATATATTTAATAATTGGTGTATTATTTAAAAAAGCAAATTGGTATTATTCATTACTACTTATTATATTCTTTATATTTTTTATAACTTATATATTAGGTAATTATTTAGTAGGAAGACTTCCAGGTTTAGATGGTAGTGCAATTAATTGGCATAAATATGATATAGAAAATTATATAACTTTAGGAATTTCTTTATTATTAATAATTATCAGTATCATATCAATTAAAAAATGTGGCTTAGCTAAAACTATTAATTATGCATCTTTTGTATCTTTAGCAATATGTTTAATGTTAGGTACGTCTTTATTTACTACTTTAAATAGTAATAAAAGAGTATTTAATCAAAAAAATAAATTAGTTTTAACTTTTGATAATATAAATACCGTTTCAAATAATAAAAATTATTATATTGTTTTACTTGATGCTGTTGATAGTGGTAAGTTCTATAAAGAATGGCAAAGTGATCCTAAATATAAAGATTTATTTAATGACTTTACTTTTTATAATAATGCTTTAGCGTATTATCCTTTTACGCTTAATTCACTTCCATTAATATTAACCGGAGAGATTAATCATAATGAAGTGGAATTTAGTGAATTTTCATCAAATGCCTATAATAATTCACCATTATTTAAAAAACTAACCGAGAAAGGTTATCATATAAATTTATATGATAAAGATATTGTATGGGATGGTAACAAAAAATTTGATATTGATAATAATATAACTAGTAATACTTATAAAATAGATTTACCATACTTTTTTAAACAAGAATTAAAATATGTTATGTTTAAATATTTACCATTTCCTTTAAAAAAATATAGTAATATTGAAACATTTAATTTTGATAATTGTATTGATAAATATCGTATTGGTTTACAAGAAGGAAATGAAATTATTGAAAATAATCCTAAATTAGAATTTACCGAGAATAATGAATTTAAGTATTTGCATTTAGAGGGAGGACATCAACCATTTAATTTAAATGAAGAATTAGAGTCTGTTGAAAAAGGTACTTATATGCAAAAGGTACATGGTAATTTAAAGTATGTTAAAAATTTCTTAGATAGATTAAAAAAGAATAATTCTTATGATAATTCGGTAATTGTTATTATGGCTGATCATGGTTATGATAAAACTGGTAAAGGGAATTTATTTTATCGCATGAATCCATTACTTATTATTAAAGGAATAAATGAAAGTCATGAAGTAGAATTTTCTAATAAAGCTATTTCTTATGAAGATGTTAACAATGCTTTAGTAGAACTAGTAGATGGTAAAAAAAGTTCTGATTTATTTAAAGATATTCCAAACAAAAGAAAAAGAATAGTCTTATGGTATCACTTTACCAAAGAAAACCATATGGTGGAATATATGACTAATGGAAAAGCAAGTGATATAACTAAATTCAAAAAAACTGGTCGAGTTTTTGATTGGAAGGGATAATATGAATTACTTTATAAATCTATTAGGCATTATAATGCGATTTTTATATAATATATTTAATAATTATGGTATAGCTATTATATTCTTTACTCTTATTAGTAAATTTATTTTATTGCCACTTTCCATCTGGGTACAAAAAAACTCAATTAAAATGGTAAAAATGGAGCCAGATATTAATCATATTAAAATTAATTATTTTGGTGATAAAGATAGAATAGCAGATGAACAAGCTAAATTATTTAAAAAAGAAAAATATAATGCCTTTGCTTCATTAATACCTTTATTTATTCAAATTATTTTATTAGTGGGATTAGTAGAAGTTATTAATCATCCATTAACTTATATTTTAAAATATGATTCTAATGTTACTAGTAAAATGGTGAGTATTGCAGTTGCTAAAAATAATTTAGAAAAAGATTCTTCATCACTAGAAATTGCTGTAGTTAAAGATATTAAAAATCATCAAAATTTAGCTGATTATGAAAAAATAATCGATACGAAAAATATCGAAAAATTAAATTTAAAATTTATGGGCTTAGATTTATCAATTGTGGCTAGTATTGAACTTGGAATTGCTCTTTTAGTACCTCTTTTAGCGGGCTTAAGTTCTCTTTTATTATGTATTGCGCAAAATAAAATAAATGTGTTACAAAAAGAACAAAGCAATTCAAATAAATATGGCATGTTAATATTTTCCGTTGGTCTTTCTTTATATTTAGGCTTTTTTGTTCCGGCTGGAGTTGCTTTATATTGGGTATTTAGTAATTTATTTGCGATTATCCAACAATGGTTACTCAATATCTTTATTAGTCCCAAAAAATATATAAATTATGAAGAGTTAGAAAAAACAAATCAAGAGTTAAAAGAATTAAATGATATTAGTAAACAAAATAAATTAACTAGAGAAGAAAAATTAAAATCTAAAGAAGATTATAAAAGATTTTTTAAAGTTGTTAATAAACATTTAGTATTTTATTCTGAAAGTAATGGTTTTTATAAATATTATAAAGGTTTTATTGAATACATTTTAGAAAATACTAATATTATAATTCATTACATAACTAGTGATTATCATGATAATATCTTTAATTTAGCGAAAGAAAATAATCGAATTAGAGCATATTATATTGACGATAAAAGACTTATTACTTTAATGATGAAAATGGATGCTGATGTTGTAGTTATGACAATGCCTGATCTAGATAATTATCATATTAAAAGAAGTTATTTAAGAAAAGATATCAATTATATAATGGTTCAACATGCGATGGATAGTATGAATATGACTTTAAGAAATAAAGCAATTAATGCTTATGATACTATATATGTTATTGGTAAGGAACAATATGAAGAGGCAATTGCTATTGATAAATTATTTGGCATAAAACAAAATATTGTTAAATGTGGTTATCCTTTACTTGATGAAATGATAAAAGAATATAAAAAGAATAAAAAAGAAAATAAACAAAAGCAAATATTAATCGCTCCATCTTGGCAAAAAGATAATATTATTGATTTATGTTTAGATGAAATACTTAATAAACTTAAAGGCAAAGACTATCAAATAATAGTAAGACCTCATCCTCAACATGTAAGACACGCAAAAGATAAATTTATTAAGATGCAAGAGGAATATAAAGATAATAAAAATATTATTATAGAAACTGATTTTTCAAAAAATGATACAGTATTTAATGCTGATATATTAATAACTGATTGGTCTAGTATTTCCCTAGAATATGCCTTTGTTACGAAAAAGCCAGTTATCTTTATTGATACACCAATGAAAGTTATGAATCCTGAATACAAGAAAATAGATATAGAGCCAATTAACATATGGATTAGAAATAAAATTGGTAAATTACTTTCTTTAAAAGAGATTAAAAATATTGATAAGGAAATAGATGGAATATTAAAAAATTATCAAAAATATCAAAAAGATATTGAAAAAATTACTAAAGAAAGTGTATATAATATTGGCAGTAGTAGTGAAGTAGGAGGAGATTATATTATTTCCGCTATTAAAGAAAAAATAAAAGAAAGGAAGAGTGGTAAAAATGAAAAATAAAATAATGATATGTTTATCTTATGCCTTGGTTACAATTGGTTTAACTTTTGCTTTAGCGATAAATGTTCACGCTTATATTGATCCATCAGTTATGACTTATGCAATTCAAGCTATTGCTGGAGTAGTTATCGCTGTTGGTGCCTTTATTGGTATTTATTTTCGCAAAGCTAGGAAGAAAATTAATGATAAATTAGGAATAGATGAAAATAAAAACAAAGAAGTTGAAAATGACGATATAGTTGTAAAAAACAAAAAGAAAAGTAAATAATTATTATTAAATATTAAAGTTATAAAATGAAAGCATATATAAAAAATTATATGCTTTTATTTACAATAAATTTAAAATATTTTTACAATTTTTGCATTTTTTTCGCAAAAATCGCAAAAATAAGTATACTTTTTGCAAATTTGGCTATATAATATAAATGAAAGGAGATTATTATGCTTATAGAATTTAGTGTTAAAAACTTTTTGTCATTTAAAGATAAGGTCACATTATCTATGGAAAAAAGTAAAGGAAATGAAAATAGTGAGAATATAATTACAAATAATGATATTAAATTACTTAAAACGACTGCCATATATGGAGCCAATGCATCAGGTAAATCTAATTTACTTAAAGCATTAACTTGTGCAATATTAATGGTAAGAAATTCTCATCTAATTTCACTTGGAGAAAAACTTGATATTATAAAGCCATTTTTATTTGATGAAGAGAATAGTAAAAAACCTAGCGAATTTGAATTTATATTTTTAGCAAATAATATAAAGTATAGATATTTCTTTAGTGCTGATTCTAATAAAATTTATGATGAAGTTTTAGATGCCTACTATTCACAAAAACCTACTAACATATTTACAAGAACTAATACAAATAATTATGAATTTACTAATGATAAAAATAAATTAGCCCAATTAGCAGAAAAAAATACAGAAAATAAATTATTTTTAAATACAGCGACAATATGGAATTATGATAAGACAAAAGATGCCTTTTTTTGGTTTAATCTTACAATAGATACTTACGATTGGTATGATTTTGTCCAAAATATTCCGAATCAAAATTTAATGGAGTATAGTAATAATAATAAGGATTTAAAAAAATTTACTTTAAAACTTTTTAAAGAGGCAGATATTTTAATAAAAGATATTCATGTTGATTATGAAGAAAAAGAAATGGATAAGCAAATGATAGAAAAGATAGTACCATCGTTTGCTAAAAATAAAGGCCCAATAAAAATGTCTAATTTTAATATTGAACTAGATCATGAAATCGTTGACAAGAATAATAGTAAACATTTATATAGTTTAAATTTTGCTGATGAATCTTCTGGAACAAAAGTATTGTTTGCTTTAGCACCATTTTTAAAAACGGCTTTTGAAGGTCAAAAAATAATGCTTGTAGACGAATTAGAAAAAAGTATGCATCCAGCTTTAGTAAAATTTATTATAAAATTATTTAATAACAAAAGTATTAATAAAGCAAATAGTCAATTAATTTTTACAACTCACGCCACAAATTTGCTTGATTTAGATTTATTTAGAAGAGATCAAATATGGTTTACGGAAAAGAATCCAAATACGGGAGTATCCGATTTATATCCTCTCGATTCATTTCCAGTTAGAAAAGACGAAAATATAGAGAAAGGATATATAAATGGCCGTTATGGAGCAATTCCATTTATAAAAGACATCAATTTATGGCAAGAAGATATAACGGATTAAGGGAAAGAAAACCATTAATAGTTATTTGTTCTGAAGGAGGTAAAAAATCTTCTGAGTTTATCTATTTTCAAAATTTTTCTAGTAGAGATTTAAGAATTCAATTTTCTACTGGAAGTAGTACTGATCCCAAAGGAATGGTAGAAGATTTAATAAAATATATTCACAAGGAAGATATTAAATCAGAAGATAATGTAAGAATATTTTTAGTGTTAGATACTGATTTAGATGTAAAAAGAATTAATGAAATAAAAGAAATAGAAAAGATTTGTAAAGAAAATAATATTGAAATAATTACTTCCTCTCCAACATTTGAAATATGGTATTTAATGCATTATAGAAAAAATAAATTAAAATTTAGAACAAGTCATGATGTTAAAAAAGAATTAAATAACATTCTTGGTAAATATAAAGAAACTATGAATATATACAATTTAATCAAAAATAAAACTGAGGATGCTAGAAAACTATCTAAATATTACGAAAAACAAAGTGTTAAAGATCAGGAAGATATATTAAATTATAATCCTCATACAAGCATATATAAAATATTAGATGCCATAGATGATTTTAATTTAAAGGAAAAAATAAGAATTAAAATACAGAAAAATGAAACCGTTACAAATTGTAACCATTTGAAAAAAATATACAAATTCACTTATTTTAATAGGTGATTTTTTTCTTGCTAAAAAAGTTATAAAGTCCGGTAACAAGGCTAGTTTTCTATGATATAATTAAAGTACAGGAGGTTTTAAAAATGAATCAAGAGAAAATGCAATTAGTAAATAAGTTATTTAATAACGAAACTATTAGAACAGTGTGGGACAAAGAACAAGAGAAATACTATGTCAGTGTGGTTGATATTGTTGGAATAGTTTCAGAAAGCAAAGAGCCAAGAAAATATTGGAACAAGCTAAAACAACGTTTAAAAGAGGAAGGAAATGAAACGGTGACAAATTGTCACCAGTTGAAATTAAAAGCACCAGATGGTAAATATCGTATGACTGATGTATGTGATATTGAAGGAATGTTTAGAATAATCGAATCAGTGCCATCCAAAAATGCAGAACCAATTAAGAGATGGCTTGCTCATTTAGGTAGCGAAAGAATAGATGAAGTATTTGATCCATCTATTGCCATGCAAAGAGCAATTGATTTATATAGAGAAAAAGGTTATGATGAAGGATGGATTTCTAAAAGAATAAAAGCCTTACAAGATCGAAAACAATTAACTGATGTATGGAAAGAAAATGGTATAGTAGAAGATAAAGAATATGCTATTTTAACAAATGAAATATACAAGACATGGTCTGGAATGACTGCTAAAGAATATAAAGAGTACAAAGGTTTAAGAAAAGAAAGTTTAAGAGATAATATGGATAGTCTTGAATTAATATTAACTGATTTATCAGAAGAAGCCACTAAACGAATAGCGAGTAAACAAAAACCACAAGGATTAAAAGAAAATATTAAAATTGCTCATAAAGGCGGTAATATTGCTAAAATGACTAGAAATGAATTAGAAAAAGAACTTAAAGAATCTATTGTTACCAAAGATAATAAATTAAATTATGAATATATAGATGAAAAATTATTAGAAAGTAAATAGTAACTAATAAATCACTAATTCATATAATTAATTAGAGGTGTTATATGAACTTAAGTGATTCTTTTTTTAATAAAGTAGAGAAGAAAACCAAAGTAGATAAAAATACTATTCTAAGTTTAGCAGAAAAATTACAAAATGGTAATTTAAAAGATGAAAACACTTTAAGAGAAGTGATCGATACTTTAAGTAAGATGACTGGTAAAAAAGTAAGTAAAGAACAAAGTGATAAAATAATATCAAAAGTAGTTGATGGTAATGTGCCTAATAATATAGATAAAATGTTTTAGATAAAAAATTTGACAAATATCAATTAATAATTTAATATTTTATTGTGATGTGAAATGATCGAAAAAATAAAAAATAATAAATTATTAATGCAAATAATAAGATTTGGTATAGTTGGTGGTACTTCTTTTTTAATTGATTATGGTATTTTTACAATATTTAGTCAATTATTACATATTCATTATTTAATAGCGTCTATTCTATCTTTTAGTATATCAGTTATATATAATTATATATTAAGTATTAAATGGGTATTTGATGTAACTAAGAAACAAACTACTAAAGAATTTATTGTATTTATTGTATTGAGCGTTATTGGTTTAGGTTTAAATTCACTTATTATGTATGTATCTGTTGATTTATTACATATCCATGAAATGATTAGTAAGATAATTGCCACAGCAATAGTAATGGTATATAACTTTATAACTAGAAAAATTTTTATTGAAAAATAATATATATAGGTTAAATGCCTACACTAATGATTGTTTAACACTCTATATTATAATAGGGTGTTTTTTTATGATTAACTGGTATATTAATACATCAGTATATATTCAAGTATTATTAGCAACTTTAATGACGTGGGGAATAACCACTTTAGGAGCTTCACTAGTATTTTTCTTTAAAAAGATAAATGGTACAGTTTTAGATGCAATGCTTGGCTTATCAGCAGGAGTAATGATTTCAGCCTCGTTTTGGTCTTTGTTAAATCCTGCTATTAATGGAGCTAATTCCTTAGGCATGTGCGCTTGGTTAGTCGTATCATTGGGCTTTTTATGTGGAGGAGTAATTTTAATATTATGTGATATATTTTTCGATAAATTTTTATCGCGTAAAAAAAGCAAAAATATTAAAGGGATAAAAAGAACCTTAATGTTAATGTTTTCAATTACACTACATAATATTCCTGAAGGATTAGCTATTGGTGTAGCATTTGGTAGTATTGCCCTTTGTACTAAGGAAGCAACTCTTACAGCAGCAGTGATGTTAGCAATAGGTGTAGGTATTCAAAATTTTCCTGAAGGAACAGCCGTAAGTCTTCCTTTAAGAAGAGAAAATATGAGCCGAACTAAAAGCTTTGTTTATGGTACATTGAGTGGTATAGTAGAACCAATAGCGGGATTAGTGGGATGTTTTTTAGTTATATTCGTTCAGAACATTTTACCATTTTTCTTGAGTTTTGCCGCTGGAGCAATGATATATGTTGCAATAAGTGAACTTATTCCAGAAAGTCAAAAAAATCAACATAAAAATTTAATGAGTTTGTTTACTATTTTGGGATTTGTAATAATGATGTTACTTGATGTAGCCTTTAGTTAGAACTAATTGCATATTTTGTAATTAGTTTTTTTAAAATATTATTGACAAATATATGTTCGTGGTAGTATAGTTAATTTACAATTAAACTAGATAGGGGGGAATTGGTATGAATAGTTTAACTGTAAATAACAAAAATATAACTAATATGATCTATGAAATCAGAGGTAACAAGTAATGTTGGATAGTGATTTGGCTGTACTTTATGAATGCAAAAATGGTACTAAATCTATTAATTTGGCCGTAAAAAGAAATATTGATAAGTTTCCTAATGATTTTTATTTTCAACTAGATATGGAAGAATTTAACAAATTGCGGTTTCAAAATGAAACCACAAATTATAATATGATTAGAATACTACCATATGCTTTTACTGAAGAAGGTGTAGCAATGTTGGCTTCAGTTTTAAGGACTAAAGTAGCAAATGAGATTAGTGTTGGAATAATGCGGGCTTTTGTATTAATGAGAAAATATATTTCTAATGAATTAATTGAACAAAAATTTATTAATAGACAAGTATTAAAAAATACAGAAGATATTAAATTATTACAAGAATCATTTGATAAATTTGAAGAGAAAAGAAAAAGTAATGAAATATATTTTAATGGGCAGATATACGATGCATACTCTAAGATATTAGATATAATAAAAGAAGCAAAAAAAGAATTAATAATAGTAGATAATTATGCAGATAAAAGTATGTTAGATATGATAAGAAATGTTAATGTGAATACAACCATAATATGTAAAGAAAAATGTTTATTAAAAGAAATAGATATCGAGAAATATAATAAGCAATATAGTAATTTAAAAGTAATATATAATAATACATTTCATGATAGATATATAATAATAGATAAAAAAACAATATATCATTGTGGTACATCACTAAATCATATAGGCAGTAAAACATTTTCTATCAATAAATTGGAAGATAAAGAAGTAATAGAGGCTCTACTTAATAAAATTAATTTGTTGCTTGTAATATAGTTATAAATAAGATAAAATTAAAATGGTGAGGATTATGAATAATAAAGGTTTCACTTTAGTAGAATTATTAGCATCAGTAGTAATACTTGCTATGATTTTAGCTATTGCTATTCCGGGTATTAATAATTTATCTTCCCAAATTAGAAAAAAGCATTTGGAAAATACGATTAAAAACATTGAAATTGCGGCATCAAAATATGCCTTTGATACAAAAGAAAATATAGTCTTTGTTGATAAATTGGTTACAGAAGGATATATGCAAAGTGATGAAGAAGATGGTGCAATTTATAATGAGGTTAATAATGAAAAGTTAAATTGTTATTTAGTTAAAATGGAAAAAGTAAGTGATCATTATAATGCTACTTTTCAAAATGATAAATCTTATATAGTTGATGGTAAGTGTGATGAAAGTAAATTAAATGAATTAGGTGGCGAAGTAAGTATTCAAGTATTTAATAATGGTGAAGAAGTAGAGGATTATAACAAATGGCTAAAGGGAAGTGTTACTTTAAAAGCCATAAGTGATAACTTGGATTTAAATTGTAGTGATTATAAATGCAATTGGACAAGTAGTAGTGGTAATTATAGTAAAGGATTAGTGTTAGATATTAATAATGTGAATAGTATACTTAATGCTAGATATACTTTTCAGTTAACTAAATTGAGTACTAATGATTATATAAATAGATATAGCAGTAGTGTAAATATCAAAATTGATAATGAAAATCCCGTAATTTATTTAGAAGAAACAGCTCAAACTATAACTGATCGATATGTAGATGTTGCTAAAAAAAGATTAAGTATTATTGCAAGTGATGGAGCTGGTTCCGGAATAAATAGTTATTATTTAGGTTTAGAAGAAACTGGTGATTGTAATAGTGATGATTTTATTAATAACAATGAATTTACAGTAACTAGTTTTAATACGCGATATCTTATATGTGTTAAAGATAATGTGGGCAATATAGCAAAATCTTATATTGTTATTTAGTAAAAAACTTGTCTAATAAAAATCTTATAATTGACAATGATTTATAAATATTGTAAGATTAATTTAAGGATAGAGGTGGGCTTCTATATGAAGACTTTAAAAAATAAAAATGGTTTTACTTTAATTGAACTTTTGGCAGTAATTGTGGTACTTGCAATTGTAACAGTGTTAGCTACTACGACAATGCTTCCACTTATGAATAGAGCAATTGCTTCTGGTTTTGTTGATGAAGCTAATGCAGCAAGAGAATCAGCATCTGATGTTATGACATTAATATCAATAAATTCTTTTAATGTACCAGCTGAAGAAAATACAGATTATCAAGAAAATGGAAATAAAGTTTGTATATCATTAAAATTAATGGCTCAAGAAGGTCTATATGATAAAGACATAGAATTTTTTGATGCGGAAAAGCCCGAATATGAAGGTAAAGTTATTATAACTAAAAAAGATGCTTCAAGTAATAATTATACATATAAAGTAAAGATGCATAATGAAGATTATTATGTAGAAAAAGAGGGAAAAGTAACAGAAGACGATGCTGTAGAATATAATTCTAGCGAACATACAGGATTTGGTTGTACAGCTGGCGATGTTGGAGAATAGTAATGAATAAAAATGGTTTTACTTTAATTGAACTTTTAGCGGTTATTGTAGTTCTTGCTATAGTTGCCACATTAGCAATTAGTTCAGTTCTTCCATTAGGTACTGAGGCGCGTGAAAAAGCATTTCGTTTAGAAGCAACTAATGCTGTTAAAAGTGCAGAAATGGCTAAAGAAGCTTATGATTTAGGCACATTCAAGTTAGATACTAGCAACGTAAATAGTTGTTATAATCCATCAACTAAAAAAATGTGTTTTACAATTTCTTCATTAGTAGATTTGCAATATTATGATTTAGATGAAGAAGATAAAGAAACTTTTAAAGGTCGGGTTGATATTAATTTAACTGATAGAAAGAACCCTGTTTATACTTTGTACTTTAAGAAAAATGATGAATTTAGATTCGTTGGGTTAACCACTAAAAATTATACTGAAAATGGTGAATTAGATAATGCAGCTTGGCAAGATTCATATGAATCATGTACATGTAGCTAGGGAAACCTAGTTTTTTTCTTGAATTAAAATACTATATTTGAGATAATTAATTTGGAAGTGATTTTGTGATTATTGGTAGTCATGTTCGTTTTAAAGAAGAACAAATTTTAGGTTCTTTAAAAGAGGCGCTTAGTTATGGTGCTAATGCTTTTATGCTATATACAGGAGCACCGCAAAATACTTTACGCACAGATATCAATTTAAATTATTTAAATGATGCTAAGAAGATTATGGCAGAGCATAATATAAGTATGGATAATGTTATTTGTCACGCTCCTTATATAATAAATTTGGCTAATAAGTCTAAATTAGATGCTTGGAATTTTTCTATTAGTTTTTTAAAAAAAGAAATACAAAGATGTGAAACTTTAGGAATAAAATATATTGTTTTACATCCAGGAAGTAGTGTAGGAATGCCAAGTGAAGTCGGTATAAAAAATATAATTGAGGCTCTAAATTTTGTGATAACTGATGATAATAAATGTATGATATTATTAGAAACAATGGCTGGTAAGGGAAGCGAATGTGGTCGAACTTTAGAAGAAATTAAAGCTATTATTAATGGAGTAGAATCATCTAATATAGGTGTATGTCTTGATACTTGTCACTTAAATGATGCTGGGTATGATATGACCAAATTTGATGAATTTTTAGATAACTTTGATTCCTTAATTGGTCTAGAAAAAATAAAATGTATTCATGTCAATGATAGTAAAAACCCAATTAACTCACATAAAGATCGTCATGAAAATATTGGCTTTGGTACATTAGGATTTTTAACTATTCTTAATATAGTAAATAATGAAAAATTAAAAAATGTTCCTAAAATATTAGAAACACCTTATGTATCTCGGGAAGATGGGGAAAAAGAATTAGTATATCCACCTTATAAATTTGAAATAGAAATGTTAAAAAAGGGCATTTTTAACGAAAATCTAATTAAAGATATTAGAGATTTTTATAGATAAGAAGAATATTTATTATAATATTCATTCCATATTTTATTTATTTTTATAAAATTATCATCACTATAATTATTTTTATAACGTCTGATGTCAAAAACTTTCGGGTTTTTTAAAAAGTCTCGATAGTTTTTTTTCACAAAATTATAAGTAAAATTTAATTCATCATCCGATAAATTAATATTTTTAGAAATAGCAAAATTTCTCACATCATCAACACTCATATTATTTATATAACGCTCGATTATATTAAACATTTATACCACCTAATATATATTATGTTAAATTTTTAAAATTGAATACTCTTCTTAGTTATTACCATACTAATAATGGTGGAATTTAATGAAGAAGTATGTATTTATAGTTATTGTTTTTGCACTTTTTTTAGGGAGAATTTTTTATTTAAATATAAATGAACATAATAAATATGTCGATATGCTTAAAGAAAAAACTAATAATTATGTAACTGGTGGAAGTGCGCCAAGGGGAAGAATTATTGATCGTAATGGTAAAATACTAGTGGATAATAAAGGAATTAAGACAGTTTTTTATACTAAATTAAAAGGGATAAATACTAAAGATGAATTAGATATAGCTAAAAAATTATCTAATATTTTAGCTGTTGAAATAGATGAAGATAGCCTAAAAACATATTATCTTATCACTCATAATAATGGAGATGATTTAATAACTGATAATGAATATCAATTATTTAAGGAAAGAAAGTTAACAAGTAAGGATTTAAAGAAATTAAAAGTAGAGCGAATTACTGATGATTTATTAAATAAACTTACTGAAGAAGAAAAAGAAATAGCTACTATTTATAGTTTAATGAATAAAGGATATTCTTATGAGAAAAAAGAGATAGCCAGTAATTTATCAAACGAAGAGTACAGTAAAATAGTTGATAGTAATATTAAAGGTATTACAACAGGGCTTACTTGGGAGAGAGTTTATAATTATGGTGATGTCCTTAAAGATGTTTTTGGAAAAATTGGAAGTATCCCTGAAGAGAAGAAGGATGAATATTTAAAAAAAGGCTATGAGTTAAATGATACAGTAGGGCTTTCTTATTTAGAGAGTTATTATGAAGATTATTTAAAAGGCGAAAAAGATTTATATGAAGTAAATAGTGATAATACTTTAAAATTAATTAAGGAAGGTAAGAATGGGAATGATTTAATATTATCAATTGATATTGATGTGCAAATGAAATTAGAAGAGTTATTAAAAGAAAATATAATAAACGCGAAAAAAAGAGCCAATACTAATTATTTTACGGAAAGCTATAGTATTGTAGGTAAACCTAAAACTGGGGAAATAATTGCTTTTGCTG
This sequence comes from uncultured Bacilli bacterium, assembly GCA_947630055.1. Classification (GTDB taxonomy): domain Bacteria; phylum Bacillota_I; class Bacilli_A; order RF39; family UBA660; genus SIG200. Next base: position 21,507 of record CANRGA010000004.1, on the reverse strand, counting down.
GGCAAAAACTTGTTGATGTTAAAGAAGCTAAATTTGAAAATGTTAATACCAATTTAATTAATAATTCTTATACAGTAGGATCAGTTGTCAAAATGGCCACGATTAGTACTGGTTATAAATATAAAGTAATAGATATTGGTAGTACCGTTAAAGATAGTTGTATTAAATTATATCAAGTACCTATTAAATGTAGTTATAAAAGTTTAGGTAATGTTAATGATTTAACTGCTATTGCCAAAAGTAGTAATTATTATCAATTTAAAATAGCTATTGGTCTTACTAATAATGTTTATAAATATAATATGAAATTAAATACTACTCCAGCTGATTTTGAAAAATTTAGGAATACTTTTAGAGAATATGGCTTAGGTATGCTTACAGGTATTGATTTACCAAATGAAAAACCCGGTATAACGGGAAATTTAACTTCTTCTGATTTGCTTCTTAATTTGAGTATTGGTCAATATGATACTTATACACCAGTTGAGTTATTTCAATATGTAAGTACAGTTGCCAATATGGGTGAAAAACATAAACCCCAATTAATGAAAGAAATCAAAAATAATGATAGTGTTGTTTTACAAAATGAATATTCCGTTACAAATAGAGTTAGTTTAGATAATAAATATTTAGAAAGATTAAAAGAAGCCATGCATTTAGCAACTACATCAGGTACCGCAAGAAACTATATTTTAAGTAAATATAATCCAGCTGGAAAGACTGGTACAAGTGAAACATTTATTGATACGAATAATGATGGAGTAATGGATACTAAAACAACCTCAATTGCCTTTGTTGGCTTTGCTCCCTATGATAATCCCGAGTATAGTTTAGTCGTAATGGCTCCAAATATTTATGTGGCAAGAGAATATAATTATAGTAAAGTATATATTACTCGTTATATTTCGCAAGGTATTACTAACTTTCTATTTGAAAATAAGTAAAAGTTTGATATAATAGGGTGGTAATTAAGTGAGGAGGATTTTATATGGCTAAAAATGAAAATCGTAGTTTTGTTAAAATGAAATGTACTGTTTGTGGAACTGAATTACGTCCAACAAGTAAAAACAAGAAAAATAATCCTGAACGTTTAGAAGTTAAAAAATATTGCCCTAAATGTCGTAAAAGTGTTGCAGTAAAAGAAGCAAAATAGTTTGAGAAAGGAGTAAACTCTAATGAATATTAATATAAATGATATTAAAAATGGAATGACTATCGTTATTGATGGTAATCTATGTTTAATTCAAGAATTCCAACATGTTAAACCTGGTAAAGGTCCAGCATTTGTTAGAATTAAATTAAAAAATTTAAGAACAGGTTCAATTGTTGAACAAACATTTAATACTAATATTAAAATAACTAGAGCTCATATTGATAAGACTAGTGTTCAATATTTATATGCTAGTGGTGATAATCTAGTATTCATGAATAATGAAACTTATGAACAAGTTGAAGTACCTAAAAAACTTTTAGGAGATGATGCTTCATTTATTAAAGAAGGCATTGATATTTCTATTGATTTTTATGAAGGTGAAATTATCGGTATAACACTTCCTGAAAAGGTTGAATATACAGTTACCGAAACAGCACCAGCAGTAAAAGGTAATACTGCTACTAATGCCCAAAAAGATGCTACTATAGAAACTGGTAAAGTTATCAAAGTTCCTTTATTTATTAATGAAGGAGAAAAAATATTAGTAACAACTAGTGATGGTAAATATGCAGGAAGAGCTTAGAATAGCTCTTTTATTTTTGTCTAATTTTTAGAAGTTTTGTCGAATGTGTAGACAAATAAAAAAATCTATTATTAAATAGATGCTTATGGAAGTGTGTTATAGACGTCACCAAAAATCTGAAATTTCGGGGAGGTAATCTCAGGAAGGAAGGTGAGGCTGGTGAAAGCAAGAAATCTTGTGAAAGTATTGTTACTAATCATTTTGATATTATTGTATATTGTATATACTTTAATTGAAAAAGACGTCGTCCAAGTAGTAATACCTAGATAACGTCATCTAACATCGTTTAGGTGACGTGAAATTTCACGCTTCCTATAACTTAAGTATATCAAAAATTAAAAATTTATCAATAGAAAATCATCTTCCTTATATTGACAAAATATTTATTATCGTCTATAATTAAATTACTTAGTAGATAGAGTATATTTAGTAGTCATGTTTAGTAGTTATTATTTTATAATAATGTTAATATGTGTGAAAGATATATTCTTTAGCAAAATAAGTTTAAAAGACCTTATCTGCGCTAAGTGAAGACAATTGTTTGATGAGAAAGAAAACTCGAAAGATAAGCGATTCGCACTAAGTACTGATAATATTTAGTTAATATTTAAAATTATGGAGAGTAATTTTAAATGATGCGATGAGTTATTTAAACTAGAAATAATCATTTTATCAGAGTGATTATTTTTTTGTGCTTTTTTGTCATTAATTTTTTTGTGAAAATTTAGTATTTTTTATTGACCGAGATAATATATTGTAGTATGATTTAATTAATAAAAGAGAGTAGGAAAATATGAAAAGTAGTGAAGAAATATTAAAATACTGTCCTAATTATTATAATATCGTTAATTTTGATTTTGCTGATTCTGACTTTATCAGTGACAAATTAATTAGTATATATAAAAATTATATATTTACTATTAATCCCAATGATATTGAAGAAGTTAATCGCATTCAAGAATTAGATCGTGTACTTAGTAACTATATAAAAGATTACTTATTTAGAAGTACATTACAAAAAGAAATACTAACAGTTAGAATTAAGAAAGATAATAATCTTATAAGAAATATTGTTGATATAATTATTAAAATTTTTACAAATTATGAAGAATATACAACAAGAAAGTTATATATAAGTAAATGGATTTAAAAGAGCATTATTGCTCTTTATTTTTTTCTTCCATTTCCTTTTTTATTGCTTTTAATTTAGAAGAATATTTTAAATAAATAAGAAGGGTAACAAAGATACCAAAGAAAATAGATAAAACTACAGGGTAGTAATAAAAGACTGTTATTATATAGCGATAGTTATTAGCGATAAAATAAGCTGAAATATAAATAATTAAAGTGATAATAGCCAAAAGATAAAGTTTATTATATTTATATGGTAAGATATTTTTTACATTAGTGGTTAAAGTAGCAAGCATCATAAACATATCGAAATACCAAATAAAAGTAGAAATATTTTCAATATTTTCAATAAAATTTAATATTTTAATTTGTTTAAATACGGCATATTCAGGAAAACTATATATCTTAATTAAAGGTTCACCTAAAGTAAGAATTATTAATATAATCATTAATAGATTTATTAATGATGCAAAAATATATTCTTTTAATTCGTCTTTAAAAGTATTACCATGAAAATTAATTGTTATAATTTGGGGAATACTAGTAATAGTACCATATATAAAAGCTGATTTTAAAATACTAATAGTATTAGAAGAAAAAATAGGATATAAATTAGTACTATCAACATATTTTAATAAAAGTAAACTATATAAAATTACACTAGAAACACATAGTACAAATAATAAATTACTTAAAGATTCTAAAACCTTTTTATCTTTAAAAGAAATATAAACAGCAATAAATAGAAAAGGTACAATGATTAAAAATTTAGGAGTATATAATAAATAAAATGATTTAACAAACATAGGTAATAATATTAAAATAATACTCATTAAATAAATATAGAAAAGTAAAAATATTAGTAAATATATTTTACCTAAGAAAGTTTTACTTAATATGTCTTTAATATTATGATTAGAAAAATATTCTTTAATATATTTATAAACAAATAAAATTATTATACCTAGTAAAGTACCAAGAATAAGCGAAATCCAAGAATCTTTACCGGTATTTTTAAAAAGAAGAAAGAAACCGATACCAAACATTGATGATCTAGCTATAAAATAAGTTAATTTATTTTTCATTTTCCACCTCAAAGATAAAACCTTTAGTATTAATTTTTAAATCAACTTGTACATTAATTTGGGCTTTTTGCCATAAATTATGATTTTCTTTTCGTGTATTTTTATAATATATATCTGAAAAACCTAAAATATCACTTTTATTATTTTGAAGTGTTTTAATAAAATTAGTAACATCATCTTTAATAACTTTAGTAAAATCTTTATTAAGCCTATTGTATGTTTTTTCATTTTTTAAATTAAAATTAGCATTGTTTTCTAATACTTTTCCTTCTAATTTCAATTGAATATTTATGTTTTCACTTGCTACTTTAATATCACTTTCAGATCCTGTAATATTTATTATTATAGTACCCTCTGGATAATCTTTTAAAAATTTTAAATTAAATACATTTTTAGTTAATAAATTATATAAACTAGAATAATTATTATTTAAATAATTTTTAAAAAGATAGCCATTAAATAAACAAAAATCATTTAAAGATATTTCATTGTTTTCTAATGTAATTGAATTTAAGACAATATCATATTTATTACTAGCAAGTTTAGCTACAATATTTTGAAAAGTTTCATCAGTAGCTAAATTATTATTGTATTGCTCATTATTAACTAAATCCATTATTAGATCACTTACAACAGGGTAGTTATCGCTATTATGTTGTAAAATTTCCTTAGGACTAACATCTTTAGTAACTAAGGCGATAAATTCATCACGAATATCAGTATCTCTTAAAAGATAATCACTTATTTTATCTAAATTACCATTAATAACACTTTCACTTAATAAGGCAATTTTTAAATGAGCAAAATAAGGCTTTTTACCCACTTTATAATTGGTATTAATAAATGCTTCACTAATGGTTTTACCATGTCCTTCAGCTATAAAACTTTTCATAGTCATATTATTTTCTGTTTTAATATCATTAAGTATTTCATAAGTAAGATAAAATTCATTATCATAATAATCAATGCCAATACCAGTAATAATAGCTAAATTATTAAGTTCAACATTATCATAACAGCCACTTAATAAAAGTATAGTAATTATTAAAATAAATATCTTTTTCATTTAAATCTTCCCCTTGTAAAGTTTTTATTTGTGGTAAGATGACTTCTTTTGGTATTTTTTTTGTCTTGTCCTTTTAACATAGTTTTAAAGAAATATTCTTTATTAAAAGGCGCAATTGGAGCAAAGAAAGGTGAGTTAATTGAGTGAATTGAAATAACATGAATTAAGAAAATCATTAAGCTTAAAAATATACCATATAAGCCAAAAAAAGCAGCAAAGAATAGAAATAAATAACGATAAAATCTTAGTGCATTATTTATTTCTAAATCATTAAATATTAAACTAGTAATAAAAGTAAATGATGCAACAATTATGGCAATAGGAGAAACAAGTCCTGCATTAACAGCGGCCTCTCCAATGATTAATGCTCCTAAAATAGAAATAGCTGATCCAAAATTTGAAGGAAATCTTAAATCACTTTCTCTTAAAATATCACAAACAATTAGTAGGATAATTATTTCAATAATTGAAGGAAATGGAACACCAGATGCTTGAGTACTAAAATTAATAAGAAGGCTAGATGGAATAGTTTCTTGATTATAATTCATTATAGCTACAAAGAAACCAGGAACAATAATCGAAAATAAAAAACATAATTCACGAAGAATTTTAATAAATCCTACATTGATACTTTTTTCATAGTTATCACTAACTGGATTAATAAAATCAACTAAAAATGTTGGTAAAATTAAAGCAAATGGTGATGTATCAGTTAGAATAACAATTTTACCTTCTAAAAGAGAAGTGACAACAAGATCTGGTCGTTCTGTTCTTTTAATTGTGGGGAATATTGTTTTATTTTCTCCTTCTAAATAATTAATAATTGTTCCTACATCTATAACACCATCAACATCTATGTCATTTAATTTACTCATTATATTATTAACTAAATCTATATTAGCAACATCATCTAAATAATTAATACTTACGTTAGTTTTAGTTTTTCTTCCCAAAATAATTTCTTTTGTTTTTAAAGTATTACTTTTAATTCTTCTTTTAATAAGTCCTAAATTAGTTTGATAATTTTCATTAAAAGAATCTTCTGGTCCAAATAAAGATGGCTCTCTAATAGAATTAGAAATACTTCTTGATAAATCACCTTTAACTTCTATTGCTATTATTTCATCGCCACTTATAATAATGGCAAAGCCATTAGTTAAATAAAATTCTATCTTATCATATATTTCTATTCTAACTGTATTAGCACCCGGTAAATTAGTGTTTAAATCATGATTTTTATGATAATTATGAAGTCCTTTTAAAATATAATCATTTATTTTATCACTTGAACAAATAGTTTCAATATAAACGACATAAATACTTTTAAAAGTACTTACTTTCATTTCTTTTATTTTAAGATCTGCTACATCCTTAAAATCTCTTTGTAATTTTTCAACAATTTTATTAATAATTATCACCTACTTTAATCATTTTTATTATTGGCAAATAATACCAATTTAATACAAAAAAATTTAATACGTGGTACTTGACTCTCGGGGGGGGTATTATATAATAATCTTATAAAATAAAGTGCAATGATACGACATATAAAGAGAGGATAAGATTATGAAAAGAAAATATTTAAAATGTTTAATAGTAATTACAGGAATATTTTTAGTGTTATTTATAAGTAATAAAATAATGAAGTCAAAATATAATGATCTTCCTGAAGTTAGATTAAAAGAAATAGTAAATAAAGATAAATCATTTGCCATAATGATTCAAAATGAAACTGGTTATGAAGAATATGATAGTAATACATGGCCAGGTGAAGAATATGTATATAAAGAAGCAAAATGTACAGATAATAATGGTGCATTAGTAGAAGATGTAATAGTATTTGCTGATGGAAAAGCAACATTAACTACAACTCAAACAGTCTATTGCACATTGTATTTTGATATAAAAAAAGAATCTATTGTAGATATATTAAAAGAAAAATCAGATGGTAAACTAACAGACGAATTAGTATATGGTTTATATAGATATCAAGGAAATGCAATAATAAGTAATCATGATGCTGGAGTATTTGATAGAGAAGATACAGTAAAAAACAATTATATATGCCTAGGTGCAGACTGTAATGAAGATGGAAAAGATTTATATCGAATAATTGGAGTAACAGAAGATGGATTATTAAAAGTTGTAAAAAATGTTCCTGCAAATGATAGTATTGCATGGAATAGCGATTCTTCTAGTGATATCAAATGGCCGCAAAGTGAATTATACCAATATTTAAATAGTGAATTTTATAATACCTTATCAATAGATTTAAAAGAAATGATAGTAAATTCAGAATGGAAATATGGCGATATATCCAATATTGATTTTGATGAGGAAAATCAAAACATATTTACCCCTAAAGAACTAGAAAAGTATCATGAATTATCTGATGCGATATATGGAACTGAAGAAAATGATTATGAAAGTGGATTAAATGATGATCAAAAACGTGAAAAAATAAAAGAAATATCAAAATTAGAATCAGAAGCATTAGTAAAAAGAGAAAACGAATTAACCGATAATGTAACAGCAAATATAGGATTATTGACTTTAACAGATTATTGTAGTAGTTTTGAAAGTAATAGTATATATAATTGTATGATATCAAAACATTATTATATTTTAGATGAGGCAAAAAATGAAGATTTTGTAGTAAGTTGGTTATCATCACAACGTGGTTGGGGTGCGGATTGGACTATGTCGCGTATTGGGCTAACCGATTACGACTTCTATGCTTGGTCCGTTTCTTTGAGAGGCCACGTCGATGGTGGTTGGAATGTGGGAAGTGAGCTTCCTGTGCGTCCAGTATTTTATCTGAAGTTTGACTTGGATATTAGCGGGGTAGGCACGTTAGATGATCCATTTAGAATAGGCATTGAATAGAAGATTTTTGCAAAAACAATTCCATTAGCTTAACTTTTTCTGAATAATTATTAATTTTATATAAAGAGTTCAAAACTCTTTTTTCTTATATTTAAATATGTTATATTAGATTTATGGAAATAGAAGTTATAAAATTTGACAATTTAGGTAGAGGAATAGGTTATATAAATAATAAAATTATTTTTATTCCTAAAACTATTCCTGGTGATTTAGTTGAGATTCAAATTACTCAAGAAAAGAAAAATTATTATGAAGGAAGATTAGTTAAAATTATTAAACCATCAATTTTAAGAAAAAAAGCTATTTGTCCATATTTTAATGAATGTGGTGGTTGTGATTTTTTAAATATTTCTTTATCAGAGTCTATGGATTATAAACTTGATATGATAAATGAGTTACTTACTAAAAATAATATAGATTATAAAGTACAAAATATTATTAAAAATAAAGAAAATTATAATTATCGTAATAAGATTACTTTAAAAATAATTAATGGGGCAATAGGTTTTTATCAAAATGAATCTCATCAATTAATTGAAATTAATTATTGTTATTTGGCAAAAGATGAAATAAATAATATTTTAAAAGATTTGCATATTTTAAATATTAAAAATGGCACTCTAACTATTAGATGTAATTATAAAAATGAATTATTATTAGATATAAAAACAGAAGATAAAATAGATAATATTGATGATTTGGTTAGTAAATACAAAATTATTGGTATTGTATTAAATGATAAATGTATTTATGGTGATGATTATTTTATTGAAAAGTTAGATAACTTCTTATTTAAAGTAAGTTATAATGCTTTTTTTCAAGTTAACCCTTATATTTGTACAGAAATATTTAATTTGATTAAAGAAAATACTAAGCATTCAGAAAAAGTTTTAGATTTATATTGTGGGGTAGGTACTCTTAGTATAGTAGCAAGTACTAATGCTAAAAAATTAATGGGAGTAGAAATAGTAGAAAATGCTATTAAAGATGCTAACTTTAATAAAAAATTGAATAACCAAAATAATTTAGAATTTATTTGTGCTGATACAAAAAATATTTTAAATAAGATGACGAGTAATTATGATACAATTATTTTAGATCCACCAAGAAGTGGAGTACCTAGTAAAGTATTAAATAAAATAAAAGATGAAAATATTAATAAAATAATTTATATCTCTTGTAATCCCCATACTTTAGTAAGAGATTTAGATTTACTTAAAGATAGTTACAAAATAAATGATTTTATAATATTAGATATGTTTACGCATACTCATCATTTAGAAAGTTTTTGCATCTTAACAAAGAAATAATAAATTATATTATTTCTTTCAAAAGGTTATTCCCTTTTCAACGAAAAAATGTTAAAATTTAAGTTAGAAAAGGAACGAATAAAATTATGAATTATGAAAGAATCTTAAAAATTGTTGAAAAAAATAAAGGCTATATTACGACTAGGGAAGTCGTAAATAATGGAATTGAAAGAAGATTTTTAACAAATATGGTAAAGAAAGGAAAATTATTAAGAATTTCAAAAGGCTATTATGGACTTCCGAATTATATTGCAGATGAATACTATAAAATTGCTTCTAAAAGTAAAAATGCAAGATTTTCAATGGCAACCGCTTTATATCTTCATAATTTATCTGAACGCAATCCATTAATATATAATGTTACTTTACCTTATGGTTATAGTGGTATTTTACAAAAGCAAAAAAATGTAAACCTTAATTATGTAAATAGAAATATTTTAGATTTAGGAGTAATAGAAATGAAATCTCCTTTTGGAATGAAAATTAAAGTATATGATATTGAGAGAACTATTTGTGATATTATCAAAAATAAAAATAAAATTGATGGTGAAATATTTTCAAAGGCACTTAAAGATTATGCTAAAAACAAAAATAAAAATTTAAGTCAACTTACAAAGTATGCTAAAATTATGAAAATTGAAAAGAAAGTAAGTGAATATATGGAGGTGTTGCTATAGTGAACAAAAGTAAATTAAAAAGTATTATTTCAAAAAAAGCAAAAGGCAATAGTAATGTATCAGCTCAATTATATCAAATGTATTTTTTTGAGCATATTTTAGAAAGACTTTCTAAAAGTAAATACAAGCATAATATTATTTTAAAAGGTGGCTTATTACTTTCTTCTATTATTGGTGATGATGAAAGAATGACAAAGGATATGGACGCTACATTAAAGAGTTTGCCACTTGAGAAAGATAATGTAATAGAAATAATAACAGAAATATTAAGTACAAAAGTTGATGATGGAATAAAATTTGAAATTGAAAGTGTTAAAGATATAAGGCAAGAAAGCGAATATGGAGGATTTAAAATAAACATTTTAGCAACTATGGATAATTTAAAAACATATCTTGCAATAGAACTTACCACAGGTGATATAATTACTCCAAGAGAAATTGAATATATGTATACTTCACACTTTGAAGATAAAAAAATATCAGTTTTTGCATATACATTAGAAACTATTATTGCTGAAAAGTATCAAACGATTATAGATAGAGATATTTATAATACGAGAATGAAAGACTTTTATGATATTTATGTTTTGCTAAATGATAATAAAGAAAAACTAAATTTTAAAAATCTTATTTTGGCAATTAGAAATACTTTTAAATATAGAGAAACTGAATTAAATACAGAAAAAATAAAAGAACAATTAAATAATATGAAATCAAATGAGCGACTTATTAAATTATGGCAAAATTACCAAATTACTGCTCCATATTCAAATCAAATAAATTTTGATTATTTATTTGATACTCTATATTTTATTACTGGTTTATTAGTAGGTAATTAAAGATGTTATAGTTATGAATATATTAAATGTGAATATGCCATAATTTGATATATTATTCTTATAATATTTAGAATGAAAGGAGATTATAATGAGCAATATAGTAAAAAAATGAAAATTATTATGATTTTCAAAAGTTGCTGCAATGATAGAAGATAGAAGAAATAATGCTTATAGAAAAGTAAATGAGGAATTAATAGCGTTATATTGGAATGTAGAATCTTTTGGTCGTGAACAAATAGAAAGTAATAAATGGGATAATAAAGTTGTTGATAATTTAGCAATGTTTATTAAAGAAAAATATCCAACTTTAAAAGGATTTTGCCGAAGAGGCATTTATAGAATGAAAAAATTTTATGAAACTTATAAAGATGATGAATTTGTGTCAACATTAGTGACACAATTAAGCTAGACTAATAATTTATTAATATTATCATAGAAGAAACTAAAAAGTAAAAGGAAGTAATATAGTTATGAATATATTAAATAAAATTAAAGAATCAATATATTATGTTAAAGATAATGCTGAATATGTAGAAATTAACTATAAAGCATTAGATGAAATAATTAAAAATATTAATTTAGAAAATAATATTCATTGGTTAATATCTAATCCCTTTGGTATTTTAAATATGGATATTAAAGATATTATGTATTATTTATTAGTTTTACATACTATTGGTGATTATTGCTTTTGGGGAGATAATAAATGGAGTGTTGAAACTAGTGATGGAGTTCTCGATGGAACTTATGCTATTATGTATTTAATTTTAAAAAGGATGCAAAGTAAAAAATCTTTTAATATGACAAAAAATGAATTTAAAGAATTTTTAAAAGGTAATAATGAAATACCTTTACTAGATGATAGATATAAAAATTTATGTATAATGAATGAATATTTAAAAGGAAGAAATTTTTATGATTTAATTAAAGATAAGAAAAAAGATAGTGAATTACTTGTTTATTTAACTCAAAATTTACCTTATTTAAAAGATGTATCTATTTATCAAGGTGAAAGTATTTATTTTTACAAAAGAGCCCAATTAATGGTATCGGATATTTTACACATTAGAGAGTATATTGAAAAAGTAGATGTTGATTATGCAAATTTAATGGGTTGTGCTGATTATAAAATACCTCAAGTATTAAATAATTTAGGAGTACTTATATATAGTAAAGATTTAGATAATAAAATAATGGCAAGACACGAGTTAAAAGAAAATAGCGAAGAAGAAATTGAAATAAGAGCTTGTGATTTAGTAGTAATAGATTATATTTATCAAAAGTTAAATGGTAAGATATCTAGAATGGATATTAATGATTATTTGTGGTTACTTGGTCAAGATAAAAAGAAAATTACAAAACCATATCATAGGACTTTAACAAGTCATTATTAAGGAGGGTATTATGCCAGATATTAATTTTACATTAGATACAGAAGTTTTTAATTATCGAGTTGGAGCGATCATTAAAAAGAATGATAAAATACTTGTGCAAAAAGATGGACCATCAGATTATTATACTCTTATAGGAGGACGTTGTAAGTTAGGTGAATCATCAGTGGAAGCTACTTTAAGAGAAGTAAAAGAAGAAACAGGTATAAATGCCAAATATGTAAAAACTTTAGGAATTATTGAGAATTTTTTTCTATCTAGTTATAATCATAAAAATTATCATGAAATACTTATTATAAATGAAATAAAGTTAGAAAGTGACATAGATGATATTAAAAATATAGAAGGTAAAGATGAAAAATATGAATGGTTAAGTTTAGATGAACTTAAAGAATCTAAATTTTTACCAGAAATAGTTTTAGATATAATTAAAAATAATCAACTTGTCCATATAATTAATAAAGATAATGTCAAGTAAATAAGAGATTTATTTTATAAAATTTTAGATAATGCTATAATAATAATAGAGTGTGATTATATGGCAATTGAAAAATATTTTGAAAAGTTTGATGGCCCAGTTGCAGTTTTTGATCCGATTCCCTCATTTCAAGGAGAATGGGATATTTCTTATGACAATTTAGTTAAGAATGCTAAAGTAGAAAATGGTAAGAATTTATTTGAAGAATTTATGCGCAAAAATTATGATGAACCTTTATATGCCATTTTACAAACTAAGTATTTTAAAAATTTTCCTGTTGCAATTAATTCACTTGCCAATTCAGATAATCATGGTAGATGTTTATTTTTTTCTGATATTCATTTTTACTTGGGATATTTAGTTTTTTTAAATTATGAAATAGATAAAATGCATCAAACTGATGAAGAACATAAAGCACAATTACAAGAAATTTATGATAAAGGATATACAAGTTATGATGATTTAAATTTAGCATTATCTGATGCTTTAAAAATAAAATGTGAAAGATTAAATGATGTATTAACTAAAGAATTTAATTCTGAGTATTTCGAAGCAGCGATGAAAGATTATGGTTTTGATAATCCAGGAGTAGATTTCCATTCTTATATTGCTGGTACTTATGAAATAGCTACTAAATTACAAACTGGTATTTTAAAATTAAATGATTTTTTAAATACTAAAATAAATTATCAAGAATTATATGCTGCTTTTGATGCTGATAAATTTTATTTGTTATGTGCGGTTGCCATGTATGATAATCTTTTAAATATGGAAAAAGAAAACAAAATTATAAAAAATTTTAATGGTTTTTTAGAAGAATATGTAAAAGCTTGCAATATAGTATGTCGAGAAGAAAAAAATTATAATCCTTATATTCTATATCAAATGGAAAGTGGTAAAAAAGTTCGATATACAAGAAGAGAATTGCAAAGAGATTATGAAGAATTTATGAAAAGACATCCTGATGCTAAACCACTTTATTTACCACCTTTAAATGGTGAAGAAAGAGATAAATATCGTGATATTGAGTTAATGGAAAAATTATCATCGTTAAAAGAAGAAACTACAACAATAAACTGGGAATTATTACCTAAAGGGGAAAGTGAAAAAAGAGAAAAGAATGATGATGTAAAGCCATTAGATAATTCTCATACTAAAATAGTTGGGGTAGATGATGTAACTAAACGAATAGATTTTTTAGAAAGTACAGGTTATGTTGGTAAATTAAAAGGATTAAATACATTTACCGGTTATTATGGTTATGTTTATCCCAATGGAACAGTTATTTTAGAAAAGTTTTGGGAAGATGAAGAATGTATTAGTCCTGCTATTAATTACGCTACATATATTATGAATATTGATAACTTTATTAGTATGAGTAAAATATCTCGTATTAATTTAGTTGAATATATAAGAACATTACCAGAAATAGGTGTTAAAAGATTATATCATTCTAATATTTCAAATTGGGAGAGAAATATTTATAAAGAAATAAATGGAGCATATCGACTTGAAGATGCTGTAGAATTTATTAATAGCTTAAAAAGTGGAGGAATAACTCATGAACAATAATGTCTATAAAAGATTATTAGAAATAATCAAAAGTGAAGTAGATGATTTTAAAACTTTAGTAGATGCTGATAATATTTTTGATTTAAATGTTACCTCTGAAGATATTTTAAATTTTTTAGAATTTACTCCAGCTGAAAATGTTTTAAATGCTCCAATTGTGGGCAATATATTAATTACTGAAGGAGATATTTTAAGTGTTCTTAAAATTATTCATGATATTGCAAATTACTCTGGTAGATATATTTTATATATCAATGATGATAATTTAGGTACAATTACTTATTTAGTAAAATTAGCTAATAAAATTTATCAAGAATTAAATATAAATATTATATTAGAGATAGATTATAGTAAAAATTATAATCGTTATTTAAATGAATTAGTAACAATTATTGGTAGCGAAGACTTTGTTAAAACAGCATCTATTGATTTTCCTAATGCTAACCAAATAATTATATAAAAGGAGAGATTTATATGTTTATAGGAGAAAACCCCATTCATATTAATGCTGAAAAGGGAAGTATTGCCCCACTTGTTTTAATGCCAGGTGATCCACTTAGGGCTAAGTATATTGCAGAAAATTTTTTAACTGAGGCAAAAGAAGTTTGTAATTTAAGAAATATGTTAGGTTATACAGGCATGTATAAAGGAGTAAGAGTATCAGTAATAGGATCTGGTATGGGTATGCCTAGTATGGGCATTTATTCCTGGGAATTATTTCATTATTTTAATGTTCAAAAAATTATTAGAATTGGTACATGTGGAGTAGTTAGTCCTGATGTAAATGTTCCTGAGTTAATACTTGCTACTAGTGCTTATTCGGAATCTAATTTTGCCTATACTTTTGATGATTATAAAGAACATATTACTTATCCCGCAAAAGAATTAAATGAAAAAATTATTAATACTGCTAAAGAATTAAATTATACTTTACATGTTGGTGATGTAACTACTATGGATGTCTTTGGTCCATATATTGATTATGATAGAGTACTTAATAGAATGCCTAAAGATTTAAATGTCATTGGTGAAGAAATGGAAGCTTTTGGTTTATTCCATATAGCAAATCATTTTAATAGAGAAGCATCATGTATATTAACTGCTGTTGATTCTAAATTTAGTGATGTTGTGTTAAGTGGAGAGATGCGCGAAAAAAGTTTAAATGATATGATTACTTTAGCGTTA
The DNA here is from genome assembly GCA_947630055.1 of uncultured Bacilli bacterium. Taxonomy (GTDB): domain Bacteria; phylum Bacillota_I; class Bacilli_A; order RF39; family UBA660; genus SIG200. The sequence goes on along the minus strand of CANRGA010000004.1, from coordinate 6,151 downwards.
GAAACAATAATAAAATGAAAAATGTAGAATTTAATCTACATTTTTTATTTGTTATAAACATCAATTAATGTTTTAAATAATTTAACTAAATTATCTAAATCTTTTTGGTTTTTAGCTTCACATCTTAAAGTTATATTTGGTCCGGTATTACTGGCTCTTACATAAGCCCAACTACCATTAAATAAAACTTTTAAACCATCTATTTCTAAATAATAATAATTTTTTTCATCACAATATTTTTTAATATTTTCGATTACTTGATATTTTTTATCATCAGTAGAAGCAAATTTTTCTTCCGGTGAATTAAAATATACAGGAACAGTATTAACCAGTTCACTTAAACTTTTATCAGTTCTTGAAAGTACTTCAATTAAGCGAAGAGAAGAATACATAGCAGATTCAGTACTAAATAAGCGATCATTTAAAGAAATATGACCAACATATTGAATACCAAAAGGAATATTTTCTCTTAATACTTTTTCTTGCGTATAACTTGTACCAGTTCGGCATATGACAGGAGTTCCTCCTAATTTTTCAATTTCATCTTTAAAATTATCAGAACATTTTGGATCATATAAGAACTTTTTATTTTCCACTTTATCAATTATATTTCTTAAAATAATTATGGCATAAGCCTCAATTGATACCATATTACCTTTTTCATCAACAATACCAATTCTATCACCATCACCATCAAAACCAATACCTATATCGGCATTTATTTCTTTAACTTTGTCTTTTAACTCTTTTAAATTTTCTTCAATAGATGGATCGGGATGATGATTAGGGAAACTACCATCAGATTCTTCATTAATAATAGTTAGATCAAGATTTAATTTAGAAAATATATCTCTTGCTATACAAGAAGTAGTTCCATTAGCAAGATCTAGGACTACTTTAATTTTTCTTTTACCTAGTTTTAAATTACTAATAACATAATCGATATATTCATCTTTAATATCTTTATATTCTATAGTGCCTTTGCCTTTTAAAAACTTACCTTTATCAATATACTCTTTTAAGTCTTTAACCATTTTACCTCTAGCATTAGCATATTTATCAAAAGAAAATTTAAAGCCATTTTCATCTTTAGGATTATGACTAGCTGTAATCATAATGCCATATAAATCATTTATATGTCTAGCATAGTAATGCATTGGGGTAGTAGTAAGGCCATAATCAATAACATTAATACCAGTTTCTAGTAAACCTTTAACTAAATTATCATGAAGTGATGCTGAAGATAATCTATTATCATGAGATATAACACAAGCCTTTTGATTTAAAAATTCTTGTAAATAAGAGCCATATCCCAAACCTATTTTATAAGCAACATCTTCATTTATATCATCTGGTACAATACCTCTAATATCGTATTCTCTAAATATTTTATCTTTCACTAATAATCCCTTCTTTATTATTTATATAATAACATAGAATAGAAAAATTTTAAATAATATTTTAGATAGCATATTATAAAAATTATTTAATATGCAGTTTTTCTTTATTTACAAATTTTAAGAAGTCCTATATAATGTAATAAGAGGTGTAAAAATGAAAATATTATCTGTAAATGCGGGCAGTTCTTCTTTAAAATTTAATTGTATTGAACTACCTGAAAGAAAAGAATTAATAAGTGGTTATTTTGAAAAAATTGGTCTTGCTGATAGTTTTTATTCTATTAAAATGAATGGTGAAAAAGTAAAAAAAGAAGCAAGTATTAAAGATCATAGTGATGCGATTAAATATCTAATTAAAGAATTACTTGAAAATGGTGTTATTACTTCACTTGAAGAGATAGATGGTGTAGGTCATCGTTTAGTTCATGGTGGTGATAAATATAATAAATCAGTTTTAATCGATGATGATGTTATAAAAACTGTCGAAGAGTTATCAAGTTTAGCACCACTTCATAATCCTGCTAATATTGTAGGGGTTAAAGCATTTAGAGAAGCTATGCCAAATACCCCAATGGTTGGAGTTTTTGATACAGCATTCCATCAAACAATGGCTAAAAAAGAATATTTATATCCTGTACCAATGAAATGGTATGAAGATTATAGTATTCGTAAGTATGGTTTTCATGGAACTTCTCATAAATATATAACTAAAAAAGTGCAAGAAATGTTAGGAAAAGATGATGTCAATATTATAAGTTGCCATATTGGTAGTGGTGGTTCAATTTGTTGTGTAAAGGATGGTAAAAGTATTGATACTACAATGGGCTTTAGTCCAAATGCTGGTATTATGATGGGAACCCGTTCAGGTGATATTGATTATTCAATGATTCCTTATATTATGAAAAAAACTGGTATGAGTATTGAAGAAGTTGATAATATTTTAAATAAACAAAGTGGTCTATATGGTATAAGCGGTGAATATTCTGATCATCGTGATATTGAAGAGGCTATGAATAATGGTAATGAAGCTGCAAAACTTGCTAATGATATGTATATAGATAGAATAGTAGATTATATTGCTAAATATTATGTTAAATTAGATGGTAAAGTAGATGCTTTAGTATTTACAGCTGGTCTAGGTGAAAATGCCCGTGAATTTAGAGAAGCTATTGTTAATAGACTTGCAGCTTTAAATATTAAATTAGATGAAAATGCTAATAATAGTATTGCCTCTTACTTAGACGAGCATGAAGGAAAAATTTCCGCTAGTGATTCTAGTACACCAGTTTATGTAATTCCAACTAATGAAGAATTAATGATCGCCCTAGATACTATGGAATTAATAACTAAGTAGGTGATTTTTATAATTAACAAATTATTATTAAATAAAATTTATAAAACTATCAAGAAGTATGATGAAATTGTTATTGCAAGACATATAGGTCCAGATCCTGATGCTATATGTAGTCAAATTGCTCTAAGAGATTCCATCTCTTTAACATTTCCAGAAAAAAAAGTATATGCTGTTGGTTTATCAGTGGCTAAATTTAAAAAATTTGGTATTTTGAATAAGCCTAATTATAAAGAAATGAATAATCCTTTATTAATTGTTTTAGATGTTCCTAATATGCATCGCATTGATGGTATAGAAGATTTAAAATATACAGAAATACTTAAAATAGATCATCATCCTGCTGATGATATAAAAGCTAAAGTTGATTGGACAGATACAGATAAATCTAGTACTGCCCAAATGATAACAGAATTAATATTAAATACTAAATTAAAATTAAATGATAAAATTGCTCAAAATTTATTTTTAGGTATAGTTTCTGATAGTGAAAGATTTTCTTTAAAAAATACTACTTATGAAACTTTTGATACTGTTAAAGAATTAATTAAAGTAAGTGGAATAGATTTTACTTCTCTTTATGATATTTTATATACAAGACCTTTTTCAGAACATAAATTTATTGCTTTTATTACTAATAATTTAGTAATTGATGAAAATGGTTTAGGTTACATTAAGATTAGTGATCAAGATTTAAAAGAATTTAATGTTGATGTGGCAACTCCTTCTAATTTAATTAATGGCTATAATTTTATTGATGAATTACTTGTTTGGATATTTATAACGGAAGATGTTAAAAATAATCAATATAAAATAAGTATTAGAAGTAGAGGACCAATAATTAATACAATAGCTAATAATTATAATGGTGGCGGTCATAAATTCGCATCTGGTGCTAAACTAGAAACAATGGCTGAAGTAGATAATTTGATCAAAGATTTAAGTGCAGCGTGTAAAGACTATGAAAATAAATAATTTTAAGAAAAAACATAATAATTTATATGAATTAACTTTAGATAATAATGCTAAAGTTTCTTTATATGATGAAATAATTTTAAAATACGAACTTTTAATTAAAAAAGAAATAGATGCTAAAAAACTAACTGAAATAACTTTAGAAAATGCTAAGTTAGAAAGTTATTATATTGCTCTTAAATTTATTAATGCCAAACTTAGAACAGAAAAAGAAATCAGAAAGAAATTAAATAAATATAATAAAGATGCGATAAATTATACAATTACTAGATTAAAAAAAGAAGGCTATTTAGATAATTTGTTATATATAAAATCTTATATAAATGATGCAGTTAATTTAAAAATGGTTGGTCCTTTAAAAATTCGTTATGAACTTAAAAAGTTAGGTTTTATAGAAAGTGAAATAAATAATTATTTAGATACTTTTGATAATGATATATGGTTAGATAAAATAAACAAAATAATAAATAAAAAAATAAATAGTAATCATAATTTATCTAGTATGATGTTAAAACAAAAGATAATGAAAGATTTAATTACAAGAGGATTTTCAAAAGAAGATATATTATCTTTAATAGATGCATATGATTTTAAAGATGATCTAGATATTTATCAAAAAGAATATGAAAAGCAAAAAAGTAAATTGAGTAAAAAATATAGTGGTGAAGAATTAGAATATCAAATAAAACAAGCTTTAGCAAAGAAAGGATTTAGAAAGTAGGCAAAAATGAATATAAAAGTTCTTTTTAGTAAAATATATCGTGAAGATGAATTTGAGGCAGATTTTGTTGATCATCCAATAGGTAATCAAAATTTATATCGCCTACATTATTATGAATCTTATAATAGAGGTGAAAATAGATATAGTGTAGTTGATATGCATTATAAACCATTTATGTTACCAGTAAAAATGAGTAGAGAAGATGGTTTTAAAGTTTTATCATATTTAACTGATTATATTGAAGAAAATGGTAATATGAAAGAATGTAGTTGGAAATCTGTCCAAACACTAGATAAAGTATTAGATTTAGAAAGACTTGGGTTTACTAGAGTAGAAAATTATCAAGAAGAAGATGTAATAGATTTATTTACAGTATCAGGTCTGGTTAAAAGATTTATGAATACCCCATATTATCAAAAATATTTTGAATGGTATACCCCTTTAGTTACTAAAGAAGAAATAGTAAACATTTATCATAATTTAAATATGACATTTACAGATTTAGTACCAACAGATAAAGTTGAGACAAGAAAATTATGTAAATAAAAAAATTGGCTTAATGCCAATTTTTTATTTGCTATTCTGTAGTAGTACTATTAGCTAAATTATTTAAATAAATGCCATATTGTTTTTCTAGTTCAGAATCTGTAATTTTCATACCATATAATTCACGATAATATTTAAGTGCTTCATAATTTTCAACATCACCATTACTAATTTTTTCTTCTGATAAAGTTTCTATGATGTCTTCTTTAGCATCTTCTAATTTAGCTTTGTCTTTAGATTTATTACGATATATTACATGATAACCAAGTTCAGTAGATATTACTTCACTAGAATATTCGCCATCTTTTAATTTGTATGCTGCATCAACTAAACTTTCGTATTCATCACCTAATTTATTGTAATTGATATAACCTAAATTACCATCTTTGTCTTTAGTTTCATCGTCATCAGAATATTCTTTAACTAATTTTTTAAATTCATCTAATTTATTTTCTGCTTTATCTAATTTTTTGATAATTTCTTTAGCAGTATCTTTAGCTTTAGTTTCAGCTTCTTCTTGTTCATCAGCAGTCATACCATCTTTAACATCTGGAGTAATTAAGATATGATATACTTCAATGTCACCTTTTAACTCATCTTTGTAATATTTTTCAATTTCTTTATCAGTTACTTTTAATTTAGCATATTCTTCTAGAGCATGAGCTTGCATAAATGTTGTATATAAATAATCTTGATAAGCTTCAATAGAAGAATAACCACTTTGTTGCAATGCTTGTAGTAAATCTTGACCACTACTTTCATAAGATGATTGCATCATTTTAATATAACTTTCCGCTTGTTCTTCAGCATCTTTTTTATAATCTTTGAATTCTGTTTCTAAAACATAATCATCAACTAATTTAATTGTTGCTTGAAGTCCAAAATCAGATTTTAATGAAGCATATAATTCATCAACACTTATTTGGTGTTCTTTATCTCCTTTCTTAAATGTTATAACAGCTTCTTCGCCATTTTTTAGTTCTGGTATTTTACCACAACCACATAAAACTAATAGACATACTAGACATAATATTAAACTTTTCTTCATATTTCCTCCCTAAAATAATTATAACATAATAAATTTAATAAATACAATAAATTAAGCACTCACACTTCAAAATATTAACCATAAATTATAAATGAATAGACATAAAGGAG
>CANRGA010000003.1 GCA_947630055.1 uncultured Bacilli bacterium | reverse complement strand
TAATAAAAAAATATTAATAGAAAGGGATCAATCAATAAGAAATTAATTAATATTTCTATAAGATTGATTATACGTGAATAATATGATTAAACTAAAAGAAAAAGGATCTTTAATTGTTATCTCTGCTCCAAGTGGGGCTGGGAAAGGTACGATAATTAGTGAATTACTAAAACGTGATAATAAAGGAAGATGGTTATCAGTATCTACAACATCAAGAAGTATAAGAACTAATGATATACCAGGTGTTACTTATAATTTTGTTACAGAAGAAGAATTTAAAGAAAAAATTGCAGAAGACTATTTTTTAGAATATACCAATTATTCTGGTAATTATTATGGTACACCGAAAGAATATATTAATGAAAAATTAAATAAAGGTATTGATGTTATTTTAGAAATCGAAATTGAAGGCGCTAGTAATGTTAAAAAAATATTTCCTGATGCCATTTGTATATTCATTATGCCACCTTCTTTAAAAGAACTAGTTAAAAGACTTAAAAAAAGAGGTACTGATTCTGATGAAAAGATAAAGGAAAGATTTAAAAAGGCCTATCAAGAAATAAATGAAGTTACAAAATATAATTATGTAGTAGTAAATGATAATTTAGATGATGCAGTAAGTAAAGTAGAAGCTATTATAAAAGCTGAAAAATGTCGCGTTGATAGAATTGAAGAAGTAATAATAGATACTAAAGAAGAAGAAATACATAAACTTTTAGAAGATTAACAAAAAATACCGCTTAAAGCGATATTTTTATTTTGAATTAATTAGTTTATCTAATAAATCTTTATTTATTATTTGTTTATCATTTGTACTTTTAACTAAAGTAAATTTTATATCAGAATTTTTAATTGCATCCCATTTATAACTAAAATCTTCTGGTATTTCTAGCATAATATACGAAACTTTATCATCTTCTTTAACTATATTACCATCATTATCTCTAGTTTGCATTACTCTAACATGACTTATAAGTAATTCATTATCAACTAAAATATCTATATATTTTATCTTATCTTGATTAATAAATATATCTTCTACTAAATCATCTTTTTTTATAGTAGTAAGAGTCATGTTTTTTTGAATTTCATTTAATCTTGCTATTTCTTCTCTATTTTTAGCATTAACAAAATAGAATATTAAACCACTACTTAAAAGTATTATTATTAAAGCAAAGATGATTATTTTAAATAATTTATGATTTTTCATTTTTTTAGTTACATCTTGAATCATTTTATTATCACCTTTAATTAAAATGTCTAAAGAAATATTAAACTTATCACTTATTTTGACAAGCATCTCAATATCTGGGTAACTTTTCTCATTTTCCCAACTAGATATTGTTTGTCTAGTTACATTACAAAATTCTGAAAAGTCTTCTTGTGACATTTTATTTTCCTTTCTTAATTTTAAAATTTGTTTACCCAGACTCATAAGTATCCTCCTTTCAGGCATACATTGTATTATTAAAGTTTTGTTTAATCTAGCAAATTATCTTGACATTTACTTAATTTTTAGCAAATATTCTTTGCACTCCTATAGTATAAACTAAATACTACAAAAGAAAAAGCACTAAAAATTAGTAATTATTTAATTAATTTTTTGTAATTCTTTATTTGAACTTGGTCTATACATATATATATTTAAAATCTTTTCACTTTCCAAAAGTCCGATTAAAGTGATATCATTTTCAACAATAAAAGTTTCTATAATAAAATGATTTTTGTTGATTTCTTTTAACGATAGAAAAAGATATATTAAATGATTTTGCCAAATATTTTTTTTAACTAGACCTATATTTCCCTTTAAGTTACTTTTTCTTATAAGATTATTTTTATTAATAATTTTTAAATCAATTTTTTTGGTAATTGTATTTATAAACATTGGCAAATATTCGATTCTATTTTTTATATTATTAACATTAATATTATGATTTTTATTTATTAATTTTCTTAAATTATTCCAAGTAATATCTCCTTTTTTTATTTTCTCAAAACCATTTAGTCCTTTATATTTAACTTTATTTTTACTATTAAAAGCATATTGCATACCAATTATATGTGGAAAAAAACTATTTCTAAATTTAAAAGTCACATCTCGTTTAGAAGTTTTTATAATTACAATACAATTATCAAATTGTTCATAAAAAATTGCTAATTCTTGTAAAGAATAATCTAAAATATTAATTCTTTTAGTAACTTTATTTAATTCAATTTTCATATTTCCCCCTAAAAATAAAAAAGGAAGTATTATTTTAAATACTTCCAAATATACAACATTCGGTCCTGGACTGTAGTCTGACAACAGCCTGTGTCGCGTTACTGGATATTATTGTCTACCAGCATAGATTACTATCGGACACGCTAATAGCAGCAGCATTACCTGTCGATAAAAATATAACACATTTTGTATTAATAAGTCAACACATTTTAAAAAGCACTTTAATTATTTATTACTTTTTCTGTACAACTACCACCAAGAGATGTCATATAATTATTTACTTTTTCAAAAACATCTTCTTTAAGAGGATATATACCACAAATAATTGTCTTATAATCACCTTTATAAATTGATGCTGAATTACATAGTAAATCTTGTGGTAAAGTATCATCATTTTCTATATTAGTAATTTGACCATTTTCATTATAATAAGTTAAATTAAATTTATATTCTTTATTATTTAGATTACAACTAATTTCTGACTTCTTTTCATCATTACTAAATATCAATGTAGCATTTTTTAGATAATGTTCTAACTCATTATTACTAGCATTTTTTATTTCCTCTAATTCTTCAGTTGTATAGTAAACTTTCATTTTTTCATTCGGATTAATATTTTCATAATCCATATCTGGAGCAGTACCTCCACCAACATTATGTAAATAATCAGTTGGAGTTGACATAGCAGTTAAGAAAATTACATTAACTTTTTCGCCATTTTCATATATTTCTTTAGAAATACCATAAGCATTAGCCATCTTCGGCATATGAAATTGAAAATTCCACCTTTTAGTTTTTTCATTATAGAGATCTTTATGAAGAAGTATTAGCACATCTTTATTATATTCCAAAGGAAACTTATAATTAGCACAAAAATATTTAACAGGTATATAAATGGCAAATAATAAACAAATTATTATAATTGTATTCCTTATTATTTTAAAATTAATCTTTTTAATAATTTTTTTAAATGATTTAACATCTTTAGTTTTAGCGCTTTTTACATTAAATTTTAATTCTTCTAAATACTTTTGACAAGCATTACATTCTTTTAAATGCTCTTTAACAAATTCTTCAGTTTCTTTGGAACAAACATTATCTAAATACAGAGGTAATAAATCTTTAACAATATTACATTTCTTTTTCATCTAATTTCTCCTTTATTTTTATTTTTGAACGATAGAAAGTTACTCTAGCCCAACTTTCTGTTTTATTAAATATGTCACCAATTTGTTTAAATGATACTTCACCATATACTCTTAATGTAAATACTTCTTTATATGGCTCATCTAACTTATGTATTATTTTTAAAAGTTTTTCATTCGTTTCATTATCTATTATCTTATCAATAATAGATTTTTCATTTTCTTCTAAATTATCAGGAAGCTCTGTATATCTTTTATTTTTTTGATAATTTGTATAATAAGTATTTTTAGCAATATTACAAAGCCAAGTAAGCATTTTGTATTTTGGATTATATCTTTTTATATTTTTTAAAGCTTTATAAAAAGTTTCTTGTGTTATTTCTTCCGCTATAGCACTATTTTTACTAAGTGTTAAAAGATAACAGTAAATACTCTGATAATATTTGGCATAAATTTCTGTAAATTCATTTTCCATATTTAATCTCCGTTCATTATATATACTAAAAAAAATTAATTTTGTTACAAAATAAAAAGCAAATCATTAGGATTTACTTACTTTTATTCTTCTTATTAAGATTTTCTAAATATTCTATCATTTTTCTTTGATTTTCTTGTAATTCATCTAATTGATCATATAAATCTTCTAAAATAAGTTCACTTTTTAAATCAGTATGATAATCATTTTTATTTCTAATTGAATCTTTTTTTGCTTCTCTATTTTGACTCATCATAATTACAGGAGCTTGAAGCGCTGCTAAACAAGACAAAAGTAAATTAAGCAAAATAAATGGATATGGATCTAGGGCGTTACTTGCCATTAATACACCATTTAAAATAATCCAAAATAATAAAAATAAACAGAAACAAATAATAAAAGTCCAACTACCAGCAACGGCCGATAACTTGTCTGCCACTCTATCACCAAAAGTCATTTTGGCATCATTTTCCTTATCAACATCAATAGATATTGGATTATCAACTAAAAGATCAATAATTTCTTCTTCACTTTTAGCATCTAAATTTTGATTTAGTAACATTTTTACAATTTCTTTTTTTCTTTTTTCCATTTTTCATCACTCCTATTTTCCTAAAAAATTATAGCACAAATCAAACAAAATAGTATATAAAAAATCTACATATTTTATTTTATGTAGATTATTTAATATATTTTTTAATTTAATACTTTACTATAATAATTATTAGTTATGATATTATGACTCATATTTATTTTATTAAGTACTATTTGATTCATTGATTTAACATATTCATCATCTACAGTCTCACCATCTTTAGGAACAAATTTACCACTAGATGAGAAGTATGTTCCTTTGTCTGATACCCAAGACTTATTACCAAACATGGCTAGTCCACCTTCAGTACTTAATATATCTTTACCAATAAATAATCTTGAATCATATTTTATGCCAAAAGCATTATATATTGTTGGAATAACATCTATTTGACTACCTACTTTAGATACTTTAACTGTATCCATTTTATTATTCCAAAAAATGAAATTACTATGATTTACTTCAACAACTGAATCTTTTTCATAATCAGCCATTTCATTCATTTCACTCATATTTAGTTCATATGGATAATGATCCCCGACTAAAGCAATAACTGTATCATCTAACTTACCTGCTTCTTCTAGTTTATTAATTAATGATTCTAAGGCTTTATCAAGTTCCATATTAGCTGCTAAGTAAGTTGCGGCTCTAGTAGAATAATTTAAGCCACTTGCAAGATATTCATCTTTATTTTTCTTAGCCATATGATTAGCATTAAAACCATCATAACCAGAATGCCCTGAATTAGAAGCATAGAATACCATAAATTTATCATCATTAACATATTCATTAATAGTAGCATCAACCATTTCTAAATCACTTCTAGGCCATGGACTACAACTCATTATCTTTTCAATACCAGTGCCACATGCTTTAAAATAATCAAAGCCTAAACTTGGTAAATATTTATTACGATCTTGAAATGAAGCAAAATTATTATGATAAGCATAAGTTTTATAACCAGCTTCTTTAAATTTAGTCGCTACTCCTTGAGGGAAAGACACTTTACCACTTCTAAACTTACCTAATATATCTGTACCAGATGCATATAGACCAGTTAACTCTTGGAATTCTCCGCCAATTGTACTAAAGATAGTTGGCGTATAAAAATCTTCAAAAACAAAACCACTATTAACAAGTTTATATAAAGTTGGAGTTATTTCTTTTTTAACCGCTACTTCATTAAATGATTCTGCCATAAATAATATTAAATTTTTATCTTTAAAAAATCCTGTATATTCATTTTGTAAAGTACCTGGATCACTTTTAAAATATTCATGCATACTTTTAATTGTACTATTACTTTCACTTTCAATTAAACTATCAAAATCAATATCTAAATTATTATATTCATACACTTTTGGTGTATCTTTATCTTTTCCCTTAGATAATGGATTATCAACATTTACTATTTTCGCATCAAAACCAAATATGGCTCTTTTAGTATCTATACAGAAAGTATTTAAGACACCAAAATTTTCCACACTTAAAGATATATCATTTACTTTATAATATAGATTATAAGCGGAATAAGTTTCTTTTTTACCTATATTAAGTCCTACTAAATATACGCCATAAAAACCTAATGTCATACACAATAATACTAAATTTTTCTTTAAACTATTTTGTCTAAAATGAAGATGTTTTCTAAATATTATACTTAATATAAGTGGAACAAAGAATAATATTAATACTGGTATTCTTCTTAAAGTTTCTAAAACAGCTTTACCCATAAAATCAGTTACTTGATCTGCTACTTGAAATGTCGATAAAGATATATAAAAATCAAAATAAGATTTTACCACATATTGGGCGCTAAACCAAATAGCAATTAAACTAAATAAAACGATATAAATTGCTTTATTAACTTTCTCATTTTTAAAAGCATTACATAATACACTTAATAGTAAACTAAAAGGTATCAAAAATAATACCATATTTATTATAGATAATCTAAATATACTATGATATATAAATATTTTATATACTAGTTCCATATAAATAAAACTAATAAAAAATGTAAAAAATAAATTTAACTTCTTCATACTATCACTCTATCTAATTATAACATTTTTTTATAATTTGTATATAATAAATTAAATAGTAATTTCTCTTAATTCTTTATTCAAAATACTAAATAAATATACTTTTATTTCTTTATCAAATATAGTTTTTAAATAATCATAATATATTTTTAATTGTTCTAAATATTTTTCATCATCTATATTTTTTAATTTATAATCTACTACTATAACATTATTATTATTTTCTAATACTAAATCAATAATGCCATTATATTCAATATCATCTTTTTTACTTATAAATTCATGTTCTTTATATATTTTAGTCTCTTTAGTAATATTTAATTTATTAACTAAATATTCGATAGCATCTTTACATGGATTATCATTTTCAACTTTAAAAAAATCTGTTTGTTCCATATATTTATGTATATATGTACCATATTCTAAAGTATTAAGTTCATCTGTAGTAAGTAATTTATTAACTTCTTTAGAAGCTTTTTTATTAGTTATTTCTCTATTAGCTATATTTAAATTAGCAAAAACAATTTTATTTTCTTTAAGATGTTGTTCTATACTATTATTAGCACTACCATATAAATAATCTTGAGTTAAACCAAGAGTATCTAAATTAACATTGGTAATGTATTTATTTAAATGTTTTTTAATACTTATTAAAAAATCTAAAAATGATTTATAACTTCCTATATATTTCTCATTTTCTTCTAAACTAGTTACAATAATTATCTTTTCTCTTGCTCTAGTAAGAGCAACATAAAATAATCTAATTTTTTCTGATATATCATTATTTAAATGTTTATTTTTAAATAAATCTTTTAAAATACTATTAGTAATTCCTTCATCAAAATATGGTAAAATAATTCCATATTTATTATCATAAACATATTTTTTCTTAACATCTTCTCTATTAAATTCTTTATGATAACCACAAAAGTAACAAATTGGAAATTCTAACCCTTTTGATTTATGAATATTCATTATTTTAACACTGTCTTGATTACTCATTACATTAACATATTTAATTTTATTATTATCATCTGTTATGATTCTATTTAAATATTCTTTAAAGTCTTGATAAGTATAACCCATCATATCTAAATTTTTAGCTATATCAAGTAAATTATCTAATCTAATAATAATATCTTCAACATTACCTATTTTAATAATTGCCTCATAAATATTAAAATCATTGATAATTTTATTTATTAAATCATAATTACTTAAACTATCTAAATTATTAGCTAATTCTTTCGCTATTTTATAAATATCGGTATCTACATAAGAATTATTAGCAATAATATTAAAAATAGTATTATCATTATATGCAAAGATAAAAGATCTAGCAATACTCATAAAATAATATTTAAATTCAGTATCTATAATATTATCTTTTATCTTTAAAATAAATCCTAATAAATTATTTATAAGTATTGCATCAATTTCATTAGTTAAATCTTTATCTTCATAAATAGTTAAAGGAATACCTAAATATTCAAAGATTTTTTTGGCTATTGGAAAAGTTTTACCTCGATCTAAAATTATACAAAAATCTTTATAAGTAGCACATCTTAATTTTTGACTATCTTTATCTAATACTTGATAATTATTTTTAATCTTTTTTAAAATATCTTTCGCTATAATAAAGTATTCTATTTCTTCTTTTGTAAAATTATCAATAACATTATAATTTAATATTTCTAAATTATAATTATCATTTGTTTTATTTTCTTCATAAGTAAGATTACCAAAATTCATTTGATGATCTATTTTATAATTGGCACCCCCTAAATCATCAGTCATTAAGGATGAAAATATCTCATTAATATTATTTATTACTTCACATCTTGATCGAAAATTAGCTAGTAAATCAATTTTAATACCACCAGATAGTTTACTATATCTATCATATTTATTTTTAAAGATACTTGGATTAGCATTACGAAAACCATAAACAGATTGTTTAATATCACCAACCATATAAACATTATTATTTTGAATCAAATTAATAAATTCTTCTTGTATATCATTAGTATCTTGATATTCATCTACTAATATTTCTTTAAAACTATTTTTTAACTCTTCTTTTATATAATCATTTTCTTTTAATAATTTAATAGCTAAAGAAGAAATATCGCTAAATTCATAAACATCATTTTTAAATTTATAATTATTAAGTCTCTTAAAAAATTCTTTAAATATCGGTATTAATACTTCGAAATACTCTTTTAAAATATTAAAAGAATTTTTTATTTCATTACTATTTAAAAATCTAATTGATTCTTTAAAATCTTTATATTCTGTATTAAATTCATTTTTAAAATCTTCTAAGTCTTCACTATTTTTAGGTTTACTAGGTAATCTAGTAGGAATATTTCTCACTATATCATCATAAGAAGATGAGGCAATTAATGGCGCAAAAGCATCACTCATTTTAGAGGCATAATCAGGATAAATACTAGTATCTATTTGCATAATTAAATTTTCAATATTATTAATTTTAGTATGTAAATATTCTTCATATTCTTGGAGATATTTATTAATAGCAGCATCACTTAAAAATTCATTAAGATAATTATCTAAGTATTCTAAAGGATTACTTTTTAAAGTTATTTTATCAATTATTTTAAGTAATTCTTTTTTTAAATTAGTATCATTTTTAATAGTTAAATCATTAATCATTTTTTGAAAATATTCATTATTACTTTTATAATATTCTTCAAATATTTCATCTAGAATATCACTTTTTAAAAGCGAAATAATACCTGAATCGACTATTTTTAAGTCATTACTAATATTTAAAAGATAACTATATTTCTTAACTAAAGATAGCGTATAAGAATCAAAAGTAGTTATATAAGCACTTTCTAAATAATCTAAATTATCTTGTAATTCTGGATGTTTTACAATATTTTTTCTAATACGATCTTTCATTTCGCTAGCTGCAGCATTAGTAAATGTTAAAATAAGAAGTTCATTTATTTTTATTCCTTTTTGTAATTTATAAATTACTCTTTCTGTTAAAACTGCTGTTTTACCAGAACCGGCACCAGCTGAAACAATTATATTAGTACCATCTTTTTCAATGGCTTCTCTTTGTTCTTTAGTCCATTTCGGCATTACTATCACCTCCTAAAAAATCTAAATTAGCTATTTCTGGTAATTTAACATAATTATTTTCTCTTCTAAAACAAATATCTTTAAATTTACAATATTCACAACCAATATATTTGTCTACGCCAATCTTTTTCGGATTAATTGGAAAATCACCTTTTATAATATTGTTTATCGCGTCATCAATATTTTTTTCTGTTAACTCTATTACTTTATTAATGGCAGCATCACTTAAAATTTTCGCATTAGTATAAAAATTACCATCATTTTTTAATTTCATCCCTCTAATTAATTTACTAGATGCAAAACTATTATCAAATTTAGCTAAAGTATTTATATTACTATTAGAATAACCTTCTAATTTTAAAGATGCTTCTTTTTGTTCTAAATAAGTATTACTATTATTCTTAACAATAGAGGTATTATTTAAAACATGTTGTAAATAAAATCCAGCAAAATAAGGATTTTTAAATAATTCAGATTTCTTTACTAAATATAAATATATTGGTAATTGTAAACTTAAACCGTATGGTAGATATTTAAGTTCGGTATTAATTGAACCTGATTTATAATCAATAATAGCTATATAAGTTTTACCATCTTCTTCTTTATATAAAATTTTATCAATTATACCTTTAAAATAAATATTAATTTCTCTACTTTTATCAATAATTATTTTCTTTTCATATAAATGTTTATCAAGACCAATATATGCATTTTGACTTCTAATAACATTAAAAGCAAATTTAATCTCCGCAATTATTTTATTTAAATAAAATCTTTCTTTAAAAGTAAATTCTTTATTATACTTTTGTAAATAATTTTTAATTTCTATATCTATATCTAAATTATTATTTAAACATTTCTCTAAAACATCATGAAATAAAGAACCTATAAAAGTATCAAAACTTTCGACAAAAGGATCTATTTGTAAAATATTCTCTAAATAATAACGAAAAGCACATCTATTATAATTATTTAAAGCACTATAAGATAAAGTTAGTCTATTATTTAAATATTTTAATAAATTATTGTTATCAATTCCTTTAAAAGTATTATCAAAAGTATTATAATTTTCCTCCAAATCAGAAATACTATTTTGATAAATTAACAAATCCTCACTAACTACTCCATAAGTATAATAATTATATAAGCATTTAGCATATTCTAATTTACTTAAAATTTTCGCATAACTTTTATCTAGTTTAATATCAATTTTTTCTATAACACTATCAAGTTCATTATTAAGTGATGATATATAACATTCTTTATGACCATCACTCTTTTTATAAGTAATAACTAAATTATTAATATTTGCTAATATTTTTAAAATATTTTCTTTAATAATTTTATTTTTAGTAATCGTATCATATTTAGGAATATCTTTAATATTATCAGTTAAATAATCTTCATCTCGATAATATTTTGGTATACTATCAGAATTAAAACTCATTAAGAAAATAAAATCATCATCACTTATATAATCTTCTATATTTAAAATATCAACATAATTATTTAAATTAAAATCTGTAATAATAGTATTTTTAAATTCATAAGTTAAGAATTTTTTTAAACATTTTAAATCAGTAATAAAAACATATTTATTACATATATTAATTATCTTATTATAGATATCTTCATTATCTTCCTTAATAATTTGTAAAGTTTCATTTAAATCACTAGTTAAATTATTTAAAAATTTTTGCCCAATAACATTATTATATAAAGTATTTTGACTAGGTATTTTAATAGGTATATGATAAAAATTAAATATTCTTTTAATAATATTATAATAACTATCATTAACATTCATTAATTTAATATTATTAATACTTATACCATCATCTAAAAGTTTAGCAATACTTTGAGCCACATAACTTACTTCTTCTTCAATACTTGCTGCTTCCCTAATAATAAATTTCTTATTAGTTGTTTCTTTTTTTATTATCTTTACATTCAAAGATTTAAATTTTTCTTCTTCCCATTTTTCTAAAAATGAATAACCCATTACAATTATTTGATAATTTTGAATATAATTTTTAAATAAAGGATTATAAATTAAAAGTTTTTGTTCTGCTAATTCATTTTTTATTTTACTTAAAAAGTTTAATTTAGGATTTTCATTATTACTAGTAGGAAGATAATATAAATTGTTTAAATACATTTTAGCTATAGATATTTTTAAATTATATTTAGAAACTAAATAATATAATGCTTTCTCATCAAATTTAAATAAATATTCTTGCCAAAATTCTTTTTTCGTAAAAAATTTAACATGACAAAAAACATTTTTACTAGCAATATAATTTAAAATAGCTTTTTTATAACTATTTTCACAAATAATTATAGTATTTTCTGTTATTTCTTCTAATTTCATAACTACTCCATTATATTATTTTGATATTCATCTATAATATTTAGAATTTCCTCTTTAGTATTAGCTTTACATAATTTTAATTTTAAATCTTTAGTATTTGGAAGTCCTTTTAAAAAATACATAAGCATAGTTCTTAGTTCTAAAACCGCAATATGTTCTCCTTTTTCTCTAACTAAATCTAAAGTTAATCTCTTCATCATAGCAAGTTTATCAAGTAATGTTACCTCTTTAGGCAAAGTACCATTTTCAAAATATTCTACACATTCTTTAAAAATCCATGGATTACCTAAAGCACCACGGCCAATCATAACACCAGCACAACCACATTCATCTAACATTTTTTTAGCATCAAAACAACTTTTAACATCACCATTACCAATAACAGGAATAGATACAGCATCAACTACTTCCTTAATAATTTGCCAATTAGCCTTACCAGTATATCCTTGTTTACGAGTTCTACCATGCACAAAAATAGCACTAGCACCAGCTCCTTCACAAATTTTAGCAATTTCGACGGCATTTATACTAGATTCATCCCACCCAATTCTAATCTTAACTGTAACGGGAATGGATACAGCATTAACAACTGCAGCTACTATTTTTCTAACTAATGCAGGATCTTTTAATAAAGAACTGCCAGCTTTACTTCTAATTGCTACTTTCGGAACAGGACAGCCCATATTAATATCGATTATATCTGGATGCATATAATCTTCGACAATTTTAGCAGCTTTAGCCATTGTTTCTGGATCACTACCAAAAATCTGCTGGGAAATAGGTCTTTCTGTTTCTTGCATTTTAAGTAAATCATATGTTTTTTTAGAATCATAACATAATGCTTTATCAGAAACCATTTCTCCCACGACTAAAGATGCACCCATATCTTTACATATACTTCTAAAAGATGTACTTGTAATACCAGCCATCGGCGCTAAAATAAAAGGATTTTTAATTTCAACATTACCAATAAAAAAACTCATATTATCATTGTTACCTTATCATTATCTTCAAGTAAAAAAGCATTAGCATCATCAGTATCAATGTGTAATTCAAAATAACCATTATCACTTATTTTGACTTCAGCATCCATCTCACCACTTTTATCTCCATTTACTTTTATCTTTACTATTTGCTTGTCTACTAATCCTAAATCTTTAGCTTCACTCGGAGTCATATGAACATGACGATTAGCTATTATCAAACCATCTGTTTCCACACTACCTTTTAAAGTTTCTAAAATTATTTTCGGAGTACCTTCTAAATTACCACTTCTTCTCACTGGGGGATTTACGCCTAAAAACCTTGCATCTCTTTTAGATATTTCAACTTGCGAATACTTGCGAAGTGGACCAACCACTCTTACATTTTCAATTTTTTTATCACCAACTCTAATAGTTAAAGTTTTATTTGAAGCAAATTCTCCTACTTGATTTAATTTAGTTTTAATAGTTAATTCATCATCAAATAGCCTATCATAAACTTCTTTTGTTAAATGAACATGTCTATTACTAATTCTTGCATTTATAATTTTTTCCATTATTATCACATCCATTTTAATTATACCTTATTTATTTGAATATTTATAGTTATTTTATTCATAATAATATTGGTGAAGAAAATGAAAAAACCAGGTTGTAGTAAGTGTCAAGAAGCTCAAAAGCAAGGAAGATGCTACATTGATCAAGAATCAGGAATGCTTTGTGTTACTCTAGAGAAAAAAATTGATTTACCTAAAGGTAAAAAAGTTTTAGTACCACAAATATGCACTGAATGTGGCACAACTGAATGGATTACCATTGACACTGAAGAGTAATTTATATGACAAAAAGCTAACAATTATTATTTGTTAGCTTTTTGTATTGTATAATTTTAAAAATATGATTATAATATAAATGAAAGTGTTACCGATTAGGTAGCACCTGGAATTCAGACGCTACACCGTAAAGGCTAGCGTTTTATTTTTTATATTAACTTTAATACAATTAAAGCTAGTATAATTATTACAATAATAAGACCATCGTCTTTTCTCATAACTCTCACACTCCTTTTCACACCCCCCTGAATCAACAAGTTGTAAGTTACTAAAGATGCGTAAAAGCGGCGCCACTAACCGGTAACAATTTTTCTATTATAAATAGTATTTTTTCATTTGCAACACTTTCGACAAAACTTCTTAAAATTAGACAAAAAAATAAGTAGTTAACTACTTATTCAATATCTATAATAAATGGATTTTCTTTAGTACCATTACCAGACAAATCAATAGTATTTGTTAAATAGAAAACTGGTCGTGAATATATAGATGTCCCTATTTCAATATATATACTGTCTGTTGTGACATATGCCCAAGTACTAATTAAAAAGGAACCAATATTTGGATTATTTTTAGTTATTCCTCGACGAGTTATTAAAAATTCAGAATCTCCATTATTTTGTTTAATAAATCCATCTTTATAATATGTTATCCAACAATTATTTAATACACCAGAATTACCAGGCTTACCTCGAGTACTTTCAGTCTTACCATCATAATACGCATAATAATAATCATGCAAATACATAAGGCCAATTTTTGCTTCTACATTATTATTTTTCCAAGTGTAATCTTCTAATTCACAAGGTGTTTCATTATTACATGATTGGCCAATTTTTGGCCACACTCTTTGAGTATTAGATTCGCCACTTTCAATCGCATATGCAGCATCACCATCATAAGAAGCTGCATTATGAGGTATTGCATCCCAAACGCTATCAAAAATATCTCCATATTTCCAATTATGATTTTCTATTATATTATACCATGTACTTGGTGTCGTATTGTCTAATCCACTTCCATCACCTGATTTTAAATAATTATAATATTCACTATCAATAAATATTTCTGAATTACCCTTATTTCCCTTTGTAGTTTCATCATTATTTAAACCATTTAATCTTTTAAATAACATTGAATTAGGCCAATCACAATTTGTTCCATCACATTTATCATTATCTACTCCTGTATAAGGCTGACTTATCTTTGCAACATTATTCCATTGAAGCGGTATAATTTTATTATCTTCTTTTAAAAATGTTTCTTTTATTAATTTTAATTGTCCCTCTTTTGTTACTCCTATTATCCTGTACATATATTTATCTATTCCATCTGGTATACTATCCCCATCATTATCTGTTTCATTTGTTCCACAATTATTTGTCGTTCCAAAACATATCCAATTATGAACATCATCTGTTCCTTGATATCTATACATATCTCCTTGTATATCTGTACTTAAATTTTTGTTTGTATCTGCTTCTCTTAATTTACCTATTAGTGATTTATCAAAGTATACTGTACAATATACTGTCTTATTTGTAGTTAATGTTATTTTACTTTCTTCATATGTTACTGCTTCTTTTATTTCATTACCATTATTATCTATACATTTAGCTTCTTTGAATTTATAATCATCTCCTGGCCATGTATTACTATCATATTCTTGATATTTATCAGTTTCACTTTTTTCTTGGATCATTATGGCAAAAGATTTATTTTTATTTACAATTTTTTTTAACTTTACTTCTGGTAATGGTTTATTTTCTTTATTTATATTTTGATATATAAATATTCCCATTAAACTTACTACTACAATTACTATTAAACTTTTTAAATATTTTTCTTTCATAATCCTATCCTCTCTTTATATGTCGTATCACTGCACTTTATTTTATAAGATTATTATATAATACCCCCCCCGAGAGTCAAGAATTTTTGTGTAAAAAAAATACCTAATTAATTTTCTTTAGGTATTTCTTTTGTAACAATGAAGTTATCAACAAATTTATATTTATCTCTATTTCTTATATATAAATAACCAAAGATACTAAATACTATTGATCCTACAAAATTAACTAATAAATCTTTCATTGTATCAATAATACCAATATCTAAATAGCCATCAAATGTAGCAAGTTCTCTATTTTCTTTATCATATAATATTACTTTATCTATATCTTTAATAACAATTGATTTATTTATTTTTTGTTCATCTAATTCTACTGTAGCAATATTCTTTAAGAAAGTATCTTTCTGCATATCGGTTTTAAATATTCTATCACAACCAAATTCATAGAATTCCCAAATAACCCCAATAGTCATCGAAAAGCAAAAAGCTACAATAGTAACAAAGAATGGTGATAAGTTAATTCTTTTAACATTTTCATTTAATAAATCTACTAAAGAAAAACCTATCGCTGCACACAAAAAGCCATTTAAAGTATGCATAATTGTATCAATGTTATCTACTCTAACATACATATTATGTATCTCACCTAGAATTACTCCCGAAAAAATAAATAATAAAATAATTACTTCAAGTAAACTAGGCAATTTAATTTTATACTTTTTTTCAATAAAGAAGGGAATTATAAATAGAACTAAAGTAATTAGACATAATATAGCGTTACCATATTCTTTTAAAAAGAATTCTCTAATAAATGCTAAAAATACTAATGTTCTTAAAACTAAATAAACTGCAACAGTAAATTTAGAAGCCCCTTCATAACTTTTTTTAATTTTTTTCTTTAACTTCATATATTCACTAAACTAATTTATTAAATAAATTAATAGCTTCCTCTATTTCTTTTTTATTAGCAGACTTAATATTATTAGTCATATAATTTTCTAAAATATTTCTACCTGTAGTTTTTAGAGAAGTTGTTAAAGCAGCAAGTTGAATCAAAACTTCTTCATAACTTCTTTCTTCTTCTATCATTTTAGTAACTCCTTTTATTTGGCCACCAATGATATTTAGTCTTCTCACAAAATATTTTTTATCTTTTTCACTTTCAATATAACTTTTTTTATTTTGCATATCTTCACCTCTTATATGACCATTATAACATACATTTTTAAAATAAAAAACCATAACTAAAGTATGGTTTCCATCTACACTTTGCTTACAATTTAACAAACACAATCAACATATGTATCTGATAAACATCTTATGGCGCATAAACAACTACAGTCCATTGTAAAGAATGAGTTAGTTGTTACATATGGATATAGAGAAGTTGCATCAGTATTTTCAGCAAGAACTCTAAAAGTACAGCAATTGCCTTCTATTTTTTCTACTCTAAATACTGTTGAACAAGTAGTACCTATAGCTTCACCATCACAATTAGTTGTTACATCTTTAGTAATTGGCATACTCCAAGGAACACCATTACCACCACAAGTATAAAGCATTACCGGTCTTGTGTTACAAACTAAACAATTACTGCCACCACCAAGCATTGGTCTATCACATGTGTCTAGGCAATT
The DNA here is from genome assembly GCA_947630055.1 of uncultured Bacilli bacterium. Taxonomy (GTDB): domain Bacteria; phylum Bacillota_I; class Bacilli_A; order RF39; family UBA660; genus SIG200. The sequence goes on along the minus strand of CANRGA010000003.1, from coordinate 47,795 downwards.
ATCTGGACAAGCATTTTCTTGCAATACTAAAATTATACTTAATATTTCATTAATACAATTGCCAGTATTTGCATTATTTGAATTATTCATTATTTCACCCTTTCATGTATTCTCATTATTAATTTATGATTATTTTTTAAAATAGTGAGTACCACTTTTAAATATCTATTTTTTATAGTATAATTATTATGGGTGAAGAAATTTGCATACAGCACTTCAATATATTGTTATAGGTATTATTATACTTATTATACTAGCAGTAGCTATTAAATTATCAACAAAAGACTTTGCTATTAAAGAAAATAAATTAATCGGTTTTCTAGGTGGCAAAGATAACATTATCAACGCTGAATGTAATATGAGCAGATTTAAAGTTATCTTACATGATGTATCAGTTGTTGATAAAGAAGCTATTCAAAAACTAGGAGCTAAAGGTATTGTCGAAATTGATAATCAATTAAAAATAATATTTGATAATAATTCTAAACAATTAAAAAAATATATTGACGAAATCGTTTAATATATTTTTTTATTTTAATATTTTTTCTATTTCTTCTAAATTATTTACTTTTAATAAACTATTTTCTAAAGATAAAGTAAATTTACTTTCTTTTTTAGTATATTTACATTCTGGTTCTACATTTAACACCCCAATAAAATTACTATCTTCACAATAATAATTAATACTTTTAATAGTTACAAATTTATCACCATAATTATTTATATTTAATATACTTCCTACATAATCTTTATTATAATTATTTTCATATGATTCTATATAATATTCATTTCTATAATTAATAATTTTTTTGTTTATAAAAAAATTATTAATTATATTATTTTTTAAAGTATTACTTATTAAAGAATAATTTAATATTTTTCTATATTCATTATAATTATTTATACTATATAATACTATTTCATTATTATTCTCTTCATATTCATAATCATTTTTAATTAATTTTAAAGCATTATTAAAAACCTCTTTACTCATATTTAAGGCATCATCATAAGTTATATTATTAAATATATATTCTACTTTTCTATCTACATTATTAAGAGGTTTATTTTTATAGTATGAAAATATAATAGTACTTACTATTAATATAATTAATAAAATAAAAATAACTACATATTTAATATCATTTCTTTTCATACTTAAATGATAACAAAAAAATTATAATTTAACAATATCTACTATATCTATTATTTTAATTAATTCTCCCTCTATAGTAATTAATTCTGAACTAGTTTTACCCACTATTACTTTTTCTACTATGCCATTTTTTAAAGTGATTCTAACTCTACTTTTATACACATGATGAGAAGATGCAAAAATATTATTTATCTTTTTAACAACACTTATATCATCTTTAGCATCTTCTCCTCTTACACTACCATAAAATAATTCTTGATCATTATTAATACTTTCATCAATTTTATTCGCAAATACTCTTGGTAAATCTTTCATATATATACCTCCACTATATTTTATGATAAAAACCTATTATTTGGACCATAATAAATATATGAAAAAGTTTTTTAAAAATAATATATTATTAATAATATTTCTACTTATTTTAAGTATAATAAGTCTTCTTAATATGTTTAATGCTAAACTTATTAGTCCAACTTATAATAATGCATTTATAAAACAATTAATATGGTTTATTATTGGTTTTATTATTCTTTTATTATGTCAAAAATTAAAGTTTAAAAAATTATTTAAATATAGCCTTTATTTTTATCTATTTACTATTATTTTACTTATCTTAGTATTATTTTTAGGTAATGATGTAAATGGGGCTAAATGTTGGTTAAATATCTTAGGATTTTCTTTTCAACCATCAGAACTAGCTAAATTATCTTTATCTTTGTATTTAGTTAATATTGCTACAAATACTAAATTAAAAACATTTAAAGATGAGTTAAAAATAATATTAAAATTATTATTTTTAACTCTAATCCCCTCTATTTTAGTCTTCTTAGAACCTGATACTGGTGCTATTATTAATTTTCTAATTATTCTTTTAGTAGTTATTCTATCTTTAAAATTAAATAAATGGTGGTATATAATTGGTTTTGGTTTATTAATTTTAGGCTTATCTTCTTTCTTTGTTTTATATTTCTTCTTCCAAGATACTTTAATAAAGTTAATTGGTACATCTTTCTTTTACAGAATGGATCGTTTAATTAATTTTGCTCAAGGTAATTCTTATCAACTAGAAAATGCTTTAATTACTATTGGAGCCTCTTCTTTCTTTGGCATAGGTTTAAATAAAATTCTTTTATATATACCGGAAGCTCCAACAGATTTCTTCTTTGCCTTCTCTATTGGTAATTATGGTACATTTTCTGCCATTATTATTTGCTTATCTTTTATTATTATAGATTTATTTTTAATTTACAAAACAAATAAAAATAAATCTAAATCTATTAAAACATTTGCTTATACTTATATTGCCATATTTATCTTTCATCAAATATATAATATTAGTATGAATTTAGGATTACTTCCTATTATGGGTATACCTCTTCCTTTTCTTTCTTATGGAGGAACAAATACTTTAATTAACTTCTTATTTTTAGGTATTATATTAAATTTATGCATTTAAAAACCTCGTTTCTCTTATCCAAGAAACGGGGGTTTTATCACTTCGCCACCCAAGGCGGTTATTAATCGTTTTTATGCCAAGATGACTTACCTTCGGACAGTTTTTAAATAAAGAACTTCCCGAACATTTTATTATGAAACTTAAAAAGGTGCTTATATCACTCTTCTTTAGCACCTTTTTTATACTCTTTTTATAAACAACCATCTTTGTTATAATTATTTTAGAAAAGCTAAAGGTGGTTGTTTATGAGTCTAATATATAATACCCAAAATAATTTTGCAAGTAGTTTATCTAACTTTTTACATATTTCTTGTCCTTTTTTACACAAACCTCTTCTTAAAATTATTCCCCATATTATTTATGGTATGATTAATTCTGAATCTTCTGTTACTTTAGATATTGCTAAACATCTTAAAGAAGATTTCTCTTTAATTCAACCTGATTCTGTATCTCGTCGTATTAGAAGATTCTTTAATAATTCTCATTTTAATCCTTATCTTTTCTATGATTCTATTATTAAACATGTTATTTCTTCTTATAAAAAGAAACATCCTGATAAAAGAATTCATATTATTATTGACCATATGTTCTCTCATGATAATTATACTGTCTTAATGATGTCTATGCGAATTGGTAAACAAGGTATCCCTTTATGGTTTCGCTGCTTTAAAGGTAAAGATGATTCCAAGGCTTTCCAAGATGATTTATTTATTCAAGGTATTAATTTTATTTCTGATTTATTTGATGATTCTTTTGATTTAATTTTCCTTGCTGACCGTTTCTTTAATTCTTCTAAACTTATGTATCACATTGATTCTTTAGGACATACTTATTGTTTTCGCTTAAAGAAAAATATTAAAATCTCTATTTTTGATAAAAAGGAAAATCATTATATTTTAAAATGGATTTCTGATCTTTCTTCTTATGAATTTCATCCTGCTTATTATAATAATATCTTTTATACTGAAGAATCTCGTTTACTTTCTAATATTGTTATCTCTCAAAGACATGGTTATAGTGAACCTTGGATTATTATTACTAATGGTGATGTTACTCGCGCCATTAAAGATTATGGCTATCGCTTTGGTGGTATTGAATCTTTATTTAAAAATCAAAAATCTAATGGCTTTTATATTGAATCTATTAACAATGCTTCTTTAACTGCTTTTACTAATATGTATTCTTTAGTTTGTTTTGCTACTCTTTTCTTAACTATTATTGGTTGTGATTTTGCTAAAAATACTAAATGTTATAAAAATATTAAAATTAGAACTCATCAAATTCGTAATGGTGTTAAAGTTAGAGTTATGTCTTTATTTAATACCGGTTTAACTTTAATCAAACTTGCTTTTAATTCTCTTAAATATATTCGTATTCCTTATTCTTTTATTTTATATGATTCTTAACTTTTACACAACTTATCTTTCTATTTCATTCAATTTTTATTGAATTAATTTTATAATTATGTCTTATTTTAACTATTTAACTTAAAAAACAGTAAAATCGTTGACCATTGGTCGCACTTTTTTACTGCTTTTTTCTTTTATTTTCTGGCTTTTTTAAAAACTGTCCTCAGCTAAGCTAATATAAATGGATTTTCCTTTGTTCCGTCTCCACTTGATATTTTTGCACTTGACTCAAGATAGAAGACAGGCCGCACGCCGTACGCAAGGCTCAAGTCGTCGTAGCCCCAGTCGCCGTTATTATTCACAAACCACGCGTAGACATTCGCGAGACTCGTACTATAGACACCCCAGCGAGTGCTCAACCATTCAGAAGATTGAGATGAATTATATCCATCTTTTTTAAAAAATAACCAACTACTTGCCAATTTACTATAACTTCCTGCATTTCCTCTACTTTCTTCTGAAGAACCATCATAATATCCATAATAATAATCATGTAAATACATTAAACTTATTTTAGCTGTTACTTTTTGACTCCATGTGTATGGTTCTTGTGTTATATTATCTTTTGTTCCTACATAATGAGTTGTTTCTTTATCTCCATTTTCGATAGCATACATTGCATCTCCATTATATTTATTTGCTGCTGAACTTTCATTTGTATCTCCATATAACCATTCATGGTTTGCAATTAAATTATACCACTCACTTGCACTACCACCACTATTACTATCTCCTGACTTTAAATAATCATATTGGGCACTATCTACAAAGATATCGGTATCAGCTTTATTACTTGTTGTTCCTTGGGTTGTTCCATTACTTGTTCCATTTATTCTTTTAAACAACAGACTTGTATTCCATTCTGGGCATAATCCATTATCACAATAATATGAACTTGAACTATCAACAGAATATTTGTCATTCCATGTAAATGTTGTTCCACTTCCTTCTTTCAAGAAAGTTTCTTTTATTAAATACATTTGTCCTTCTTCTGTTATTCCGATTATTCTATACATATATTTATCTATTCCATCTGGATCACTTTTACATTCATCTGCATTTCTTGTTCCAAAGCATATCCAATTTGGTACATTATCTGTTCCTTGGTATCTATACATTCCTCCTTGTAAATCTTCACTTAACGTATTACTTGGATCTTTTTCTCTTAACTGTGCTATCTTTGGATCTGGTAATGCAACTTCACATTTTAATTCTGATGTAGTAATATCGATATTTAATTTACGACCTGCTAAATAATTTTGTTGTTCTTCTTTGTTTAATAATTTAATATATGCTTGTATTTCTTCTTTATTATTACCAGTTATTTTAAAACTTAAATTATATTCCTTTGGATTATTATCTTTTAAGTCACTTAAATCTAATTTTTCACTTATGATATTACCCTTAAATTGTAATATCATATCTCCTGGTTGTAATACTTCTATCATGGTGTCTGTTTCATCCTTTGACACAGTTAATTTAGCAGTACAACTATATTTGGTTGTTTCTTCGCCACCAGATAATGTAACATCTGCTATTGTTTTGGTACCTAATACTTCTGTATCAACATAATTTTGATCATCATCTGTACCATAATATTCTTTTCCCTTATTATTAAGTGACATATCACTAGCACTTATATTTAAGTGTAAATTATCTACTCCTTGATTTAAAGTTACTAAACCACTTGCTGGTGTACTTCCTGTTATAGTAGCTTTACTATTACTTGTCTCAGTAGTTATTTGAAAATATGCAAATGTTGCTCCAGATAAGGCTACTAATATTGCTACTATACCAAATAACAATACTATTCTTCTTTTATTTTTTTCACTCTTATTTTCTTCTTCCATATAAACTTCTCCTTTTATTATATTTCCCTAATGATATCGTATTTATGTATATATTTATTATACAACACTTATGTTCATCAGTTCAATAGATATGTTGTAAAGTTTACATAGAAAAAGAAGTTGCTGTTTTAGCAACTTCTTATTAAATTATTAATTATTTATTAAATATAAGTCATTACTGTAAATAACACTAGTAAGATAACTAACATTGCTACAGCAAATATCCAAATATATTTAACCCATGATTTATATTCAATATTTAAATAAGATAAACCAATTAGAAGTAATCCACTAGTTGGAAGTACCATTGTTGTAAAACCATACATAGTAGTAAATATTGTATGAATAATATTAACACTACTAGCATAAGTACCAACAAAGAATTGACCAACAGTAATTGCTACTAAGGCAAAATATTGACTAAATACATTGGAAATAATAGCTGAAAGTGATGTTAAGAATGGGTTAAATGTTGTAATGTTTTTAAACATCATATTGTTAATAGCTGGAACATATGGATTACTATAAGTAATAGACATTAAGAAATATGATCCAACAAATAACGCAACTGGTAAAATCATTTTTTTACAACCTTCGCCAACACCAGTAATAAAATCATTAAATTTAACACGAGATATTAAACTAATTAATATTGTGATAATTAAAATTACGGCAACGGCATTAAATAAACCAGTTGAATTTAATACTAAATCAGTATATGTTCCAAAAGCCCCAGCAAATGAACCTAAAATTAATTGGAATGGATAAACATCTCCAATGTGTAATTCAGTAAGCCAAGTATGGAAACTATTAAATATTGTAATACCAAAGTTATCTTCCCAAGATATGTAACTTAATGTTAAGAAGACAAATAAGATAACTAACATTACTACAACAGGCCATGCTTTAACTTTTTTATCAACCTTTTCAACTTTAAATGGATCATCTTCTAAATCATTAACTTTCTTATCTTTAATAACTTTTTTAACATGTAAAATGGTAAAGAAGTTATAAAGAATAAAGCCAACTACTAAAACAATTAAACGATATAATATCGCAGTTGTAACAGCAGTTCCTAAAAATTGATTAAAGAATAATACTGATTCACCACCATAAGTTGCACCAATTAAACCAAGCAATATAGAACCAAATGTAGCACTAAATGCTGTTATTTTATCTAACTTCATTGCAAGTAGTACTGAAATTACAAATGGTACAAAAGTTAAAGCAATGAAAGTTTGATTTAAGATGCTGGCAAGTACTGTAAATAATAATGAAGTTACTAATACAGTAATTATTTCCTTTCCTTTTAATTTACTAGCTAAATTACTTACTAATTTTTTATAACTTTCGCATTTACTTAATACACCATAAAATGCTCCTAAAGCTAATAAGAAACAAATCTTATCAGTAGTAAATTGAATAGCATTATAGAATAAATATGGTATATTAGTAAGACCTAATTGGTTCATACCTATACTATAATATTCTGTATTTTGATATGTTCCACATTCAAAAATCCAAGTAAAGGCAATTGCTACAAATATAAATAATAATAGCCATTTTACTAAGTCATTTTTCTTGCTATTTTTAACAATTAAAAATCCGCAGAAAATTGCTAAACCCAATACAACTATTAGACCAATAATTTGTGTTATTGTCATTTTTATCCTCCTCCTATAAAAAATTATATCACTATAAAAAATAAAAAAAAAGCATTTTCGCTTTTTTTCTTAATCTTTCGGCTTCATTGTTGGGAATAATATAACATCACGAATAGATTCACTTTCCGTAAATAACATTACAAGTCGATCTATACCATAACCTATACCACCAGCTGGAGGCATACCATATTCTAAGGCTTCGATAAAGTCCATATCAATATCATTAGCCTCATCATTACCTAAATCTCTTTCTTTAAGTTGACTTTCAAATCTTTCTAATTGATCAATTGGATCATTTAATTCTGTATAAGCATTGGCAAATTCTTTACCACCAATAAATAATTCAAATCTTTGCGTAAATCGAGGATCCTCTGGATCTTTTTTAGTTAATGGACTAATCTCAATTGGATGACCATATAAAAATGTTGGTTCAATTAATGTTTCTTCAACATATTTTTCAAAGAATAAATTAATAATATGTCCTACTGATTTTTGATGTTCTTCTACAGGTATATTGTGCTCTTTAGCTAAATCTAATGCCTCTTCTACACTCATTTCTTTTTTAAAATCAATACCAGTTTTCTCTTTTATGGCATCAGTCATACTAATTCTTTTCCATTTACCATCTAAATGAATTTCATTACCACACCAATTGTAAGTCATTTTACCAAATACATCTCTAGCAATAGTTTGATACATATCTTCAGTTAAATCCATCATATCTTCTAAATCAGAATAAGCAAGATACGCTTCCATCATTGTAAATTCTGGATTATGTTTAGGGTCCATTCCTTCATTTCTAAAAGTTCTTCCTATTTCATAAACAGCTTCCATACCTCCTACTAATAATCTTTTTAAAGGAAGTTCTAGAGCTATTCTTAAATACATATCTAAATCTAAAGTATTGTGATGAGTAGCAAAAGGACGAGCTGCTGCTCCCGTTAAAAGAGTTGTTAAAATAGGAGTTTCTACTTCCACAAAACCACGATTATCCATAAAATTTTGAATACATCTAATTATTTTTGGACGAATGAAAGCTATTTCTTTGGCTTTATCATTCATAATTAAATCAACATAACGTCTTCTATATCTCTCTTCAATATCAGTTAAGCCATGGAATTTTTCAGGAAGTGGTTTTAGAGCTTTTACTAAATGAATGTATTTAGTTGCATGAACTGTTAAAGCACCAGTATTAGTTTTACAAACCCAACCAGTAATAGCAATTATATCACCTAAATCACAATTCTTATAAAGTTCATATTCAGCTTCCCCAACATCACTAATACTGATATATATTTGAATATTACCAAATTTATCTTGAATATCCATAAATCCAGCTTTACCACTTCTTCTTTTATTCATAATACGACCAGCAATAGTAACTTCGTTTTTACTACTCTCTAGTTCTTCTTTAGTAAAGCTTTCATATTTATCTTTTATTTCTTTTGAATTACTTGTTAAATTAATACTATGACCAAAAGGATCCATTCCAAGATTTCTTAAATTTTCACACTTTTCTCTTCTTACTAATTCTTGTTCTGTAAATTCACGCATAATTACCACCTAGCCAAAATTATACCATAAAAAAAGCCATAGTAAAGTAAAAAACAGTAAAATCATTGACCTAAAGTCGTAGTTTTTTACTGTTTTTTACTTTTTATTTCATATAGAATGAATTATATATGGATTTTCTTTTGTACCAGCACCAGTTAAAGTTATACTAGGTGTTAGATAAAAAGTTGGACGACTACCAGCTGAGCCACTCAAAGTTCCAGTAGTTAATGCACCATTATAACCAACATCCATTACTTTTACAGAAGTACTACTCGAATCAACTACGCCAAAACGACTGATTAACCACTCATAAGATGGAGATAAATTATATCCATCTTTTTGAAAATGTATCCAACTATTTGCCACATTTGCATAATTTCTTGGGTTTCCATCTTTATATGCATAATCTACATCATGCATATACATTAATCCTATTTTTGCTGGTACACTTTTACTCCATGTATAATCTTTTTCTGTACATGGACCATCATCACTACATGTTGTTTGAATATCTTCATATGGCCAAGTTCTTTTTGTTGATGTATTTCCAGTTTCTATAGCATACATATAATCTCCATTATATGCATTTGAATTACTCCAAGAACTTATATTTGTATCACCATACATCCAGTCATGATATATTATTAAATTGAACCATTCGTTCCCTTCAGTTAAGTATTCATACGGACTTGTATGTTCACTTGTACCTAAAAAGACATTTGTATCGCCTTTATAATCAGGATAACTATTATTTCCTGGTGTTTCTCCATTACTTTTTCCATTTATTCTCTTATATAAATTCACATTTGGCCATTCACAAGCTTCTCCTAGACAGTCTGGCAATGTATGTTTTGAATTCCAAGCAAAATTATTTATATTTCCTTCTTTTAAAAATGTTTCTTTTAATAAATATAATTGCCCTTCTTTTGTTATTCCTATTATTCTATACATATATTTATCTATATTATCATCATTTGTTCCACAATTTTCTTCTGTTCCAAAGCATATCCAATTATGAACATCATCTGTTCCTTGATATCTATACATTCCGCCTTGTAAATCTTTACTTAAATTATCTTTATTGGCCAATTCTTCATTTTCTCTTAACTTTCCTATTATTGATTTGTCAAAATATACTGTACAATATACTGTCTTATTTGTAGTTAAGGTTATTTTATCATTTTCATATGTTACTGCTTCTTTTATTTCATTACCATTATTATCTATACATTTAGCTTCTTTAAATACATAATCATCTCCAGGCCATGTATTACTACTATATTCTTGATATTTATCAGTTTCACTATTCTCTTGAATCATTATAGCAAATGATTTATTTTTATTTACAATTTCTTTTAACTTTACTTCTGGTAATGGTTTATTTTCTTTATTTATATCTTGATATATGAATAATCCTCCAATAATTATTCCTACAATTACTATTAAACCTTTTAAATATTTTCTTTTCATAATCTTATCCTCTCTTTATGTGTCGTATCATTGCACTTTATTTTATAAGATTATTATATAATACCCCCCCCGAGAGTCAAGATTTTTTGCATAAAAAAAACAGCCTTTTTAAAGACTGCATTTAAATACTTATTATATTTTATACATTTTTGCTTTATTTCTTGTAGCTAAATATGCACCTGTAGCAATAACAGCAATAGCTCCTAAAGCAATATATGGTAATGTTGCCCCAGTTTGTTTATTATCAGTTGGTGTATCTGGATCACTTGGAGTTTCTGGTGTTGTTGGTGGAGTAACTGGTACTTGTTGGCCATCTAAAGTAATAGCTACTTCACAGTCTTCAGTTCCAGATGGTCTATAAGAGAATGTAAATAAATTACCTTCACCTGTAACACCAATTGATGCTAAAATAACAGTCCAAACATTATTATCTTCATTTTTTGAACTAACAGACCATTCAGATCCAGTTGCATCAACAACGTCTACAACTTCAGCTCCACCTTTTTCGGTTAAAGTTAAAGATATACTTTCTACTCCTTCCTCATCAGTTATATTGTACGCTACTGTACAAGTAATAACTCCGCTTGCATCAGCTTGTCCACAATTAGGGGTAATTTTAACTGCTGCTCTTGTGCTTAATGGTAGTAATGCTACTAATGACAACATCATTAAACCAAATATTTTTTTCATATTCTATCCTCTCCTATTCCTATTATGTCTTCATTATATCATAAAAATACGAAAATCAACATTTTTTTGCAATTTTTTTATTAAAATGTGTCAAATTGTGTTATTATATATAATAGGAGTAGAAGTTATGATAAAGATATTGTTTCAAATTAAAGATAATATGCTCTTTGTTCAAGAGAAAAAAAGATTAAAAAATGAACAAAAAGCTTTAATCAACACTAATGTAATTAGTCAAAATGAACTTTTATTTAGTGATGAATATATTGCTCAAAATACTAAACTACTCCATAGTTTTATTCAAGAATTAATAAATACATATAATATTAATACTTTAGTAATTAAAGAATCAGAAATAGCACCTTTAGTATTAGAAATAACAAAAGATATAGATAAACTTACTAATTTACATTTATTAGAAGAATCTATTCTTACTTATAAAATTTGTAATAGTATTATTAAAAGTAATAATATTAAATATGTATCTTTATATAATTTACCTACTTTTCTTTTAGAAATGTTTGATAAAGCTAAAATAAAAATAGACTCACGTAATGAAATTCTTTTCTTAAGTAATTTCATGAAAGAAAATAATTTACAACAATTCTCTTCTCTATATTATAAAACAACTATATATTTAAATTTTCCTTTATCAAAAGAAGATGAAGAAGATTTTCTTTCATTTATAGGTATTAATAAATATTTAAAAACCATATATGTCAATAAATTAAATAAAAATGATTTAGAAAATTTACTAGAAGTAATTAATAATAATCAATTAAAAAATATTAAAATATATATAAAAGAAAATATTAATGATATAGAATTAATTGAATATTTAAAAAAGACAAATAAAAAATATAGTCGTAATAATATAAAATTCGCTATAGATTATAGCAAAGATTATTTACAAGATAATTTAATGAATCAAATTCATTTAAATACTATTAAATTATGTATATTTATTTCTTTATTTTTAATTAGTTCTTTAGTATTCTATGTTTTCTATTCTAATTATAATTCTATGCAAAAAGTAGATGACATTAAAAAAGATATTAATAAAATAATGGCTAATTCTATGGAAAAGCAAGAAGAGCAAAAGGAAGAAGAAACAATACCAGAAATGCCAAAAGAAGAATTAGTAATTACTGATGATATGCAAGGCTTATTACAATTAAATGAAGATACTGTTGGATGGTTAAAAGTAAATAATACGCAAGTAGATTATCCTGTAGTTCAAGCGCAAGATAATGATTATTATTTAAAGAAAAACTTTAAGAAAAAAAATGATAGTAGTGGCTGGATATTTATGGATTATCGAGCTGATGCTAAAAATTTAAGTCAAAATACCATTATATTTGGTCATAATATGTATTATAGTGGTGTTATGTTTGGTACTTTATATAAAGCAAAACGCGCTAATTGGTATAAAGATCCTGAAAATCAAATTATCGAATTTGATACTTTATATCAAAAATTAAAATGGAAAATATTTTCCATTTATGTAATTCCTAATACTAATGATTATTTAATAGCAGATTTTAGTAATAACAAAAAATTCCAAGAATTTTTAAATTTAATTACTGATCGTAGTATTTATACTTTTGATACACCAGTATCTACTAGTGATAAAATATTAACATTATCTACTTGTGCCAATAATGGTCATAATAGACTTGTTATTCATGCTGTTTTATTAAGTGATGAGTAATCATCACTTTTTTAAATGTATTTTTCCATTTCTTCTAAATTCATTTGTAATCTTAAATTATTTTTATCTAACATTAAAGCTTTTTTAACATTATCGACAGCTTCATGATAATAACCTAAATTAAAAGCACAAATACTAAATAAATCATAAATAAACCCATTCCAGGCAAATTCTTCATTAATATATGTTTTACTTTTATTTTCTATATCTAATGCTTTCTTTAAATAATGATAACTAGTTGGATAGTCACCATATTCATAATAGATATATGCAAGTTCTACATATGCTTCTCTTAAATATGGTGCTTCATTTATAGCATCCAAATACCATTTAACAGCACTATCTATATCTCCTTTAGCTTTATAACATCTTCCTATAAAACGCATTGAAGATGCTCTTTCATCACGCCATGTTGCATTTTTCATTTTTAAATGTTTTTTTAAAGTACTAATAGCATCATCCCATTTTTTATAATACATATACTCTCTTCCTAAATAATGCATATTACGATCATCTTCCGGATCTTCTTTTACACTTAATTCTAAAAGAGGTAAATAACTAGCTCTTGACTTTGTTTTATCAGGATAATGATTAATAATTATTTCGGGAACTATTTTTTCTTTTTCATAATCTAATGGTGTTAATACTTCATGAACTGGATGAGTCCAAATATAATTATGCCTACTATGAATTTTATTGGCTAAAAATGTAGTAGCAGGATTCCCATATTCATCAAATGACCAATTATATGTGTATTTTATTCTTGTTGTATCTTCATCCCAAGAAGAAAGTAATATATTCTTCCAACCATCAGCCATTACCTCATCTAAATCTAAACATATACAAATATCATAATCGTCAGGAATTAATTTTAATGATTCATTACGAGCAACATCAAAACGCCAAGGCTTAAAGGTTTTTTGATGAACTTCTACTCCTCTTTCTTTAAGAATATTTACAGTATTATCAGTAGAACCTGTATCAAGTACAATTATTTTATCTGCATCAAGAATAGAATCTACCCATCGATTTACAAATTTCTCTTCATTTCTAGCTATAGCATAAACACACACTTTATAATTTTTCAAAATATCACCTAAAGTATTTTATGCTAAATTATAATTATGGTCCTTCTTCTATAAAACAATGTGGTAATTTTTTATTCTACCATAATTACTCAAACTTCAAGTCCTTTAGTTTTTTTCTTTTGATAATTTAAAGAATAAACTTAATAATCTTATATATCTTCTATTTTATTAAGTAAAGCCTCTATTACTTCTTTATCTTCCAATTTGTTAATAGAAAATGTTTTACTACCTATATGATTTAGTGATGTACCACAATGGTATATTACTTTGTTATCTATTATAATATATCTATCATGAAATGTATTATTATATATTACTTTTAAATTATTATATTGCTTGTTATATTTCTCGATATCCATTTCTTTTAATAAACAATTCTCTTTACATATTATGGTTGTATTCACATTAACATTTCTTATCATATCTAACATACTTTTATCTGCATAATTATCTACTATTATTAATTCTTTTTTTGCTTCTTTTATTATATCTAATATCTTAGAGTATGCATCGTATATCTGCCCATTAAAATATATTTCATTACTTTTTCTTTTCTCTTCAAATTTATTAAATGATTCTTGTAATAATTTGATATCTTCATCATGTTTAATTACTAAATTGTTAATATATTTTTGCTCAATTAATTCATTAGAAATATATTTATGCATAATAACAAATGCATCCATTATTGCTAAACTTACTTTAGATGCTACTTTAGTTCTTAATACAGTAGCCAACATTGCCACACCTTGTTCAGTAAATGCATATGGTAAATATTTAGAATATTGCCCCTGCTTTAATTCTAAGGTTTCATTTTGAAACCTTAGAATTCTCAATTCATCTTCATTTAATTGAAAATAATACCTATCTGGAAACTTATCAATATTTCTTTTTACGGCCAAATTAATAGATTTAGTACCATTTTTGCATTCATAAAGTATAGCTAAATCACTATCCAACATTACTTGTTTACCTCTGATTTCATAAATCATATTGGTTATATTTTTGTTATTTACAGTTAAACTATTCATACCAATTCCCCCTATCTAGTTTAATTGTAAATTAACTATACTACCGCGAACATACATTTGTCAGTAATATTTTGAAAAAAGACCTAAAATTTCTTTTAAGTCTTTAATAATCTTTAAGCCGTAGCTTCTTCTTCATCACCATTTGCTAAGAATTTTTCTTCTAATACTTCACTAGCATCATCATCTAATAACTCTTTTTCTAGTTCAAGTTCGATGTCACTATATTGTCTAGCTCCAGTACCTGCTGGAATTAATTTACCTATAATAACATTTTCTTTTAAACCAACTAAGTTATCAACTTTACCACGCATAGCAGCATCAGTTAAAACTCTGGTAGTTTCTTGGAATGAAGCAGCAGATAAGAATGAATCTGTTTCAAGAGATGATTTAGTAATACCAAGCATAATTGGGTTACCTTTAGCAGGTACTCCACCATTTAGGATAACTGGTTTATTGCCTTCTGCAAAATCTCTTAGAGAAACAGTTAAGCCTTCAACAAAGTCAGTATCACCAGCATCGATAATTCTTACCTTATTAATCATTCTCTTAACGATTAGTTCAATGTGTTTATCGTTAATATCAACACCTTGTAATTTATAAACATTTTGAATTTCTTTTAAGATATATTCTTGTGCTGTAAGTGGGTCAGTAACTGCTAGTAACTCTTTCGGAGCAATAACACCTTCCGTAAGTTTATCACCAGCTTGTACTTCATCTCCTACTTCGACACGTAATTTCATATTGTAATTAGTAATATGTTCTTTAACACCAGAAGCATTTTCAATAACGATAGAATATTTACCATTTTGTTCTTCAGTACTAATTACTTTACCAGTAATTTCCGCAATTGTTGCTTTAAACTTAGGTGTACGAGCTTCAAATAATTCTTCAACTCTTGGTAGACCTTGGGTAATATCGTCTCCACCAGCAACACCACCAGTATGGAATGTACGCATGGTAAGTTGAGTACCTGGTTCACCAATAGATTGAGCAGCCATAATACCAACAGCTTCACCAGTTTCAACTAAGTTACCAGTAGCAAGGTTACGGCCATAACATTTTTGACAAACGCCACCAACTGTTTTACAAGTAAGAACACTTCTAATTTCAACCTTTTTAATGCCTGCTTTTAATATTTTAGCAACAGCATTTTCATTTATCATTTCGCCTGCTTCAACAATTGTTTTCTTAGTTTCTGGATCAACAATTTTCTTAGAAGCAAATCTTCCTAAAATTCTCTCTTCAAGTGATTCAATAACTGAACCATCTTTATCATTAATTAAATCGTAAACAACAACACCTTGCATTGAACCACAGTCATGTTCTTTAACGATTATATCTTGCGCAACATCAACAAGTCTTCTTGTTAAGTATCCTGAATCGGCAGTACGAAGGGCAGTATCTGCTGAACCTTTTCTTGAACCATGTGTTGATAAGAAGAATTCTGATACTGATAAGCCTTCCATAAAGCATGATGTAATTGGAATTTCAACGGTTGTACCATCTGGTTTAGCCATTAAGCCCCGCATACCAGCAAGTTGAGTAAAGTTAGAAATCTTACCACGAGCACCACTATTCATCATCATGAATATTGGGTTAGTAAAGTTATCTTTAGCAATTTCAGCTAGAGCATCTTTAACTTGATCAGTAGCTTCACTCCAGATTTGAATAACACCATTATATCTTTCAGATTCAGTAATTAAACCTTTTTGATATTGTTTATTAATTTTATCTACTCTCTTTTTAGCTTCTTCAATAATTGCTTCTTTGGCATCACTTCTTACTACATCAGCAGCAGAAACAGTAATACCAGCAACAGTTGAATATTTAAATCCTTGGTCTTTTAATTTATCAAGCATTACTGATGTTTCAGTAGTTTTATATCTTTTAAATACTTGCGCAATTATTTGACCTAAAGTCTTTTGAACAAATGGACCAACTAAAGGCATTTTTTTAATTTCTTCTTCTAAGTTAGTTCCCATTGGTAAGAAATATTTACTTGGTGTAATACCTTCAATATTTTCTTTAGTACCTTCGTTTAAATATGGGAATGTATCTGGAAGAATTTCATTAAATTTAATTTTACCTACAGTTGTTACTAAATATTTATCTTGTTGTTCTTCTGTAAATAATTTATGTTTAAATGATTTAACTGGAATAGCAATTCTTGTATGAAGATCAATATCTCTTCTTTCATAAGCCATTAGAGCTTCATTACAATTCTTATATGCTTTACCTTCATTGTTACCACCAGTCTCTTCCATAGTAAGGTAACAATTACCTAAAACCATATCTTGAGAAGGTGTAACAATTGGTTTTCCATCTTTTGGATTTAAGATGTTGTTAGCACCAAGCATTAAAATACGTGCTTCTGCTTTTGCTTCTTCGGAAAGTGGTACATGGACAGCCATTTGGTCACCATCGAAGTCAGCGTTAAATGCAGTACAAACTAATGGGTGTAAACGAATCGCTTTACCACCAACTAATTTTGGTTCGAATGCTTGAATACCAAGTCTATGTAGTGTTGGGGCTCTATTTAACATTACTGGATATTCCGTAATAACATCTTCAACAATATCCCAAACACTCTCATCACGAGCTTCA
The DNA here is from genome assembly GCA_947630055.1 of uncultured Bacilli bacterium. Lineage (GTDB taxonomy): Bacteria > Bacillota_I > Bacilli_A > RF39 > UBA660 > SIG200. The sequence continues at coordinate 30,112 of CANRGA010000003.1, read as the reverse complement.
ATTAACTTTTTAGCGCCCTTAATATTATGAGCAAGGCCTCTTTCGACTAAACCATGAATAACATGAGGTTTAAATAGTTCAATAGCCATTTCTTTCGGAAGGCCACATTGATACATTTTTAAATTTGGTCCAACAACAATAACTGAACGACCAGAATAATCAACACGTTTTCCTAGTAAGTTTTGACGGAAACGTCCTTGTTTACCTTTTAACATACTAGATAAACTCTTTAAAGGTCTGTTAGATGCAGCCGTGATACTTCTACCTCTTCGACCATTATCAAATAAAGAGTCAACAGCTTCTTGAAGCATACGTTTTTCATTTTGAACAATAATTGTTGGAGCTCCAAGTTCTAGTAATTTCTTTAAACGATTATTACGATTAATAATTCTTCTATATAAATCATTTAAGTCTGATGTTGCAAATCTACCACCATCTAGTTGAATCATTGGTCTTAGCTCTGGTGGAATAACAGGAAGTACAGTAAGTACCATCCATTCTGGTTTATTGCCTGATTCTTGGAATGATACTAGAGCATCTAATCTTTTAACTAGACGAATTCTTTTTTGACTAGTAGCGTTTTCTAATTCTTTACGAACATTTTCTACTTCTTTATCAATATCTACTCTTTTTAGAAGTTCTTGAATTGCCTCTGCACCCATACCTACTTTGAAACTATTACCATATTTTTCATAATAAGCACGATATTCTTTATCTGATAAAGTTTGTTTTTCTTCTAGAGGTACATTACCTGGGTCAATTACAACATAACTAACAAAGTATAGTACTTCTTCTAGATCTCTTGGACTCATATCAAGAACTAAGCCCATCTTAGATGGAACACCTTTAAAGAACCAAATGTGTGAGCAAGGGGCAGCAAGTTCAATATGCCCCATTCTCTCACGTCTTACTTTACTTCTTGTAACCTCAACCCCACAACGATCACAAACAACATTTTTATATCTTAGTCTTTTATATTTTCCACATGAACATTCAAAATCTTTAGTTGGACCAAATATCTTTTCACAGAATAGTCCATCTCTTTCAGGTTTTAATGTACGATAATTGATAGTTTCTGGTTTTTTTACTTCACCATAAGACCAACTACGAATCTTTTCTGGAGAAGCAATGCTTATTTTAATACCTTTAAATTTACTTACATCTATCATTATTCCACCTCGATATCTTCTTCTAAGTCTTCTGGAAATTCTAAATCATCAAGTGATGTTTCTTCTTCATCTTCTTCAGATTCTTCTGTTTCTGTAAATGGTTCTTCATGTTCTTCACTATCTTCATTGTTTGGAAGTTCTATTTCTTCGATTCTGAATGGTTCATCGCCATCTTCTTCCTCTTCAATATCTTTAAATTCTAGAACATTATCATCATTGTCAATTACTTGAACATCTAAACCTAAAGCTTGGAATTCTTTAACTAATACTCTAAATGATTCTGGTACACCAGCTTGATTTACAAGTTTACCTTTAACTAAGGCTTCATAAACTTTAACACGACCTACGATATCATCGGCTTTAACTGTTAAAATTTCTTGAAGTACATGAGCAGCACCATAAGCATATAGAGCCCAAACTTCCATTTCACCAAATCTTTGACCACCGAATTGGGCTTTACCACCAAGTGGTTGTTGGGTAACTAATGAATAAGGTCCCGTTGCACGAGCATGTAATTTATCATCAACCATGTGATGTAATTTAACCATGTACATTACACCAACAGATATTCTTTGATCAAATGGCTCACCAGTACGACCATTGTATAGAACAGTTTTTCCATCTGGATCCATTCCGGCTTCTTTCATTTCTTCTTGGATATCTTCCCAAGATGCTGAATCAAATACTGGAGTTGCATAATGAACACCTAATTTTTTACCAGCCATACCTAAGTGTAATTCTAGGATTTGACCGATATTCATACGAGATGGAACACCTAATGGATTAAGCATAATATCTACTGGACGACCATCTGGTAAATATGGCATATCTTCTTCTGGTAATACTAGAGAGATAACACCTTTGTTACCATGACGACCTGACATTTTATCACCGATTTGGATTTTTCTCTTTTGAATAATATATACACGAATTACTTTTGATACTCCTGGTTGTAGTTCATCACTATTTTCTTTGGTATAAACTTTAACATCGTGAACAACTCCACCAGCACCATGTTCAACACGTAGTGATGTATCTCTTACTTCACGTGTTTTTTCACCAAATATAGCATGTAATAATTTTTCTTCACTAGTTAATTCTTGAACACCTTTTGGTGTAACTTTACCAACTAGAATATCGCCTTCTTTTACCTCAGTACCTATTCTAATAATACCATCAGCATCTAGATTCTTACGAGCATCTTCCCCAACATTTGGAATATCTCTCGTAATTTCTTCTGGACCTAATTTAGTATCACGGCATTCAATATCATAGTGATCGATATGTAGAGATGTATAAACATCATCTTTTACTAATCTTTCATTTAAGATAACGGCATCTTCATAGTTATAACCATTATAAGTCATGAAAGCTACAGTCATATTTTTACCTAAAGCAAGTTCACCGCCTTCAGTTGAAGGACCATCAGCAATAACTTGACCTTTATGAACTTTATCACCTTTTTTAACAAGTGGATGATGATTAATCGCACTAGATGCATTACTACGTTCAAAGTTAGCTAGATGATAAGTATCTTCACCTTGTTTTACTTTAACAACAATTTTTAGAGCATCAGCATATTCAACAACACCATCGGCTTTACATACGATAGTTGAACCAGAATCACGAGCCGCAATCCACTCTACACCTGTACCAACAATTGGTGCTTCACTAGTTAAAAGTGGTACTGCTTGACGTTGCATGTTTGAACCCATTAAGGTACGGTTCGCATCATCGAATTCCAAGAATGGAATACAACTTGTTGTAATAGATACAACTTGACTTGGTGCAACATCGACATAATCAACTAGTTCTTTTTTTACCATAACGTTATCGCCATTATGACGAACTAGGATTTCATCTTCTACTATTTTATTATCTTTATCTAGATTAACTGTTGCTTGGCTGATATATAAATCTTGTTCTTCATCAGCAGTCATATAAACTATTTCATCTAATACTTTAGCATTTTCTACTTTACGATAAGGAGTCATTATGAAACCATATTCGTTAATTTTTGCATATCCTGCTAAAGAAGTAATTAAACCGATATTTTGACCTTCTGGAGACTCTATCGGACAAATTCTACCATAGTGAGATGAGTTAACATCACGTACTTCCATACCAGCACGTTCACGAGAAAGTCCACCAGGCCCTAAACTTGATAAACGTCTTTTATCAGTAAGTTCGGCAATTGGATTAATTTGATCCATGAATTTTGATAATTGAGATGAACCAAAGAATTCTTTTAAAGCAGCCGTAACTGGACGAATGTTAATTAAAGTCTTTGGTGTAATATTTTCAACTTCTTGCGTAGTCATTCTTTCACGAATAACTCTCTCCATTCTCGCAACACCAGTTCTAAATTGGTTTTGAATAAGTTCACCAACTTGTCTTACTCTTCTGTTACCTAAATTATCTATTTCATCAGTATTACCAATATTATCATGTAAATTTAAATAATATGATACAGCAGCATAAATATCAGGTATGGTAAGTCTCTTTTCATCAACAGTTGTATCAATACCAATAACTTTTACTACTCTCTTATTATCAATTTTATCATATACAAGTACTGTTTGAATCTTATTATAATCATCAAGTTCCATATTAGTAATAGTTTCTTGTAAATTATAATCTTTAGCAAATACTTCTTTTAAATCAGCAAGAACTTTTTTATCAATTAATGTTCCTTTAGCTGCTACTACTTTTTTACCATCTTTAATATCTTCTGCTAAAGTACAACCAAGTAATCTCTCAGTAACATTTAATTTCTTATTAAATTTATAACGACCAACTTTAGCTAAATCATAACGGAATCTATCAAAGAATCTAGTTATTAATTGGTTCTTAGCACTATCTAAAGTAGCTGGTTCACCAGGTCTTAATTTTTCATAAATTTCAATAAGTGCTTCGTCAGTATTTTTCGTACTATCTTTTGCAATAGTATTCTTTAAATATTCATTCTCACCAAAAACACTAGTAATATCTTCATCACTAGATAAACCTATTGCTCTTAAGAATGTTGTAACTGGTACTTTTCTTGTTCTGTCAATTCTAACATAAACAATATTCTTCGCATCAGTTTCAAATTCTAGCCAAGTACCTTTATTAGGTATAACTTCACCAGAAATAATACGACGACCATTCTTATCTATTTCTCTTTTGAAATAAATAGATGGACTTCTTACAAGTTGAGATACAATAACTCTTTCGGCACCATTAATAATAAATGTTCCGGCCTCAGTCATTAAAGGCATGTCACCCAAGAATATTTCTTGTTCTTTTACTTCTCCTGTTTCATGAATGAAAACTCTTGCTTGCACTTTTAGTGGAGTTGCATAGTTTACCATTCTTTCTTTTGCTTCTTTAATAGAATATCTTGGTTCTTCAAAAGAATAATCACCAAATTCCAAAGAAATGTTACCAGTAAATGATTCCACAGGAAATAAATCATCAAAAACTTCTCTAATTCCTTTTTCTAAGAAGTCTTGATAACTTTTCTTTTGAATTTCTAGTAAATCAGCAAGTTCTAGCGTATTTTTTGATTTTGAAAAGCTTCTTCTTTCACGATAATCACCAAATTTTAAGGTCTTATAAGCCACGATATCACCCCTATACAAGTATTTTTAATTTGGAAAATATAAATACGTCACCAATTTATAATTTTAACAATAAAATAAAGGGAAGTCAACTAATTTTTTAAAGAAATTACCCAAAATCCTTTACTTTTTGCTATTATATTGGTTGTACATACATTATCCAGTTCTTCTTTTATGCTTTTAGCACCCTTATCCTTGGATATGACAAACCATAATTCGCCATCTTTATTTAATTTTGCTAAGCCACCTTTTAAAAATTCTCTTAATACATCTTTTCCTGCTCTAATTGGCGGATTAGTAATAATTAAATCATATTTATTAGTAACACTTTCATATATGTTACTTACTAGAGCAGTAGCATCTACCTCATTTTCTTTAATATTCATCTCACACAGATGCACTGCTCTTTTATTTATATCAAACATATCAACATGCTTATCTAACACTTTACTTAAAGTTATCCCAATAAAACCATAACCACAACCAATATCTAAAATACTATTAACTTCTCTTTTATTTATTTTTAAAAAAGTATTTACTAAAAACAAAGAAGCATAATCAACTTTATTTTTCGAAAATACACCATTATCACTCTTAAACGTAAAATTATATGCAGCAAAAGAAAATTTTATGTCATGTAAATTACTTTTTAAATTTTCATTATTAGTAAAATAATGTTCCAAATATTTATCCCCGTTTCTTTCAATATAAATGAGTATACCATATTTAAATAATACTGACAAGAAAAAAAGCCTAAATGATTTACGCTTTTTTAACTATCTTTTTAAACTATTTATACTAGGAACTTCTGGTATACTTTCATCACATCTTAAATTTAACCAATTTTCAATATTAATATTAAGTTGTCCTAAATTACCACTTACAAGTTTAGCATATAATTCTCTAATATTATCTATTCTATTTTCTAAATCTTCTAATAACATATTTAATTCATTTATTAAATCTTCTGGAAAATCATATTCTGGAATAGTAACATTACCACTATCTTTTTTATTAAATATATCTAACATAATTAAATCATTATCAGTAAATGTTTCTGTAATTTCTTTATTGCTAATATTTAATTTTGGTCTTGCTAAAGTATACATTTTTTCAACTACACTATTTAACTCTTTACTTTGATCTAAAGAATGATCAGATATTTCTTTTAAACCACCAGTTAAAGATGCACTAAGAAGATAAGATATATAATAATCTATTTCAGAAGAATCAACATTCCAAAAATATTTATCTTCTATTTCTTCTTTACTATCATCCGTATAAATAATACTTTCTCTATAAATATCTATATCACCATTTTTATTAACATTAAAATGAATTAACCAGTCTTTATCAGTAATATCATCATTAACTATTTGTAAAGAAGATGAACCATAACGATATAAATTACTTATAACTTCACCAATTAAAAAACTTTTATTAGGCATATAATCATCCCTTTGTGGTTAATTATTATAAATTATTAAAAAAATTTGTCAACTAAAAAAATTTTATTAAAAATTAAAAAAGGCTTTAAGCCTTTTATTCTATGTACCAGCTGGACCTTGTGGACCCGTTGGACCTGTCGGACCAATTTCACCTTGAGGACCTGTCGGGCCTATCTCACCTTGTGGACCTGTTGGGCCTATCTCACCTTGTGGGCCTGTTGGACCAGTTTCACCTTGTAAACCTGTTGGGCCGATTTCACCTTGAGGACCTGTCGGACCAGTTTCACCTTGTAAACCTGTTGGGCCGATTTCACCTTGAGGACCTGTCGGACCAGTTTCACCTTGTAACCCAGTTGGACCGATTTCGCCTTGTGGACCTGTTGGTCCCGTAATTCCTTGCGGAATAGTTAAATTTAAAAAGAAATTTGGAGCAGTACCAGTTATACTAGCTGCTGCAGCTGTACCCGGAGCTCCTGTAGTTACAGTACCTATTTGTAATGTCATATTACCTGGAACAACATTAGGTTGAGAGATGCAACAACAAGGACTAGGACGATAATTTTTGTTAAATTCTTGAATAATACATCTAGCTCTTTCTACGTTATTCATTTTTCCCTCCCATTATAAAATATGTTGCATATAATATTATGCCAAGTTAAAATAACTAGAAAAAGAAAAAAAGATGTTAATCCATCTTTAATTTATGATATTTTTCTGCAAATACTTCTAAAAATTTATCTATTTCTTCTTTAGTAGTTAATGATGATAAACTAATTCTAATACTTGATTTAGCTCTATTTTCATCATTTGTCAAACAATAAACACTTTCACTTTTTGATTCATTATCACTACAAGCTGACTTAGTAGAAACATAAATATCTTCTTCCTCTAAAGCATGCATCATAGTCTCAGCTTTTATGCCCACTACACTTATATTTAAAATATGCGGAATACAATAATCATTACTATTTATATAAACATCAACAAATTGTTGCAAATTTTCTTTGATATAATCATTTAATTTTTTAACATAAGTATATTTATAATCTAAATCAGTTAAAGCTAAACGTAAAGATTTTGCAAATGCTGCGATTAAAGGATGATTAGGAGTACCACTTCGATAAATTGTGGTTGATTTACCACCATGAATCAATGGCTCTAATAAGATATTTTTATTTTTAAATAAACATGCTATTCCTTTTAAACCATATATTTTATGAGCAGAAAAAACTCCTAAATCTATTTTATCTAAATTAATATTAACTTTACCTATACTTTGAGTTAAATCAACCATATAAAATGCTTTATTATCTTTTAATATATTACCTATTTCTTCTACTGGTTGTTTTATACCTATTTCACTATTGATAGCATTAACAACAACTAAAATAGTATCTTCTCTTATTATTTCTTTTAAATTATTTAAATCTATTAAACCATTTTGATCGCTTTGAACATAAGATATTTCATAACCTAAAGTTTGTAAATAATTAAGTGCGCCATAAACTGATGAATGTTCAAAGTGAGTAGTAATAATATGTTTACCTCTATTTTGATATTTAGAAGCAATACCTTTAATAGCTAAATTAATTGCTTCACTAGAAGAACTAGTATAAATTATTTCTTTATTTTCAATATGTAAAAGTTCTTTTATTTGTTCAGTAGCACTTGCAATTAATTTATTAGCATTTATTCCTAATTTATGTAAAGAATTAGCATTGCCAATAAATTTATTAGTTACTTCATTATAGGTACTTAAAACTTCACTATTTACTGGTGTAGTAGCACTATAATCTAAATAAACCATTTTAATCACTTCTTTGCTAACAAATTATAACATATATTATTAGTATTAAAAAGAAGAAAAATAAAAAAAGGGTTAAACCCTTTTAATTATTTAGAAAATTTACAAGTATAACCTAAATTTGTTGTAAAATGTGTTCTAATAGAACTATAAGTTTTTAATGTTTCAGCGCCATATTCAGTTGTTAACTCACTAACACTTTTATCATTAGCAATAGTTACACTCTTTTCTTCATCATTAAAGCTTACTTCACCAGTTATATTATTAATACTAATTTCTTCACCTTTATTATATTTTTCTAATAAAGCATCATATTCTGTTACATCACTAAATGTAAATGTATGAATCTCTTGGGCAATATTACCAAAAATATTATTAGTACCATCAGCAACAATTACAAAACTTTCACCAACTGTCATTTTAGCATTAGAGTTCTCAACATTTTGTTCTTTTGAAGTACAAATTAAGAATCCTTTTAATTCATGATCTAATACAACTAATTTTCCTTCAACTTCACTAGTTTTACTATCTTCAGTTGCTTTTAATTTTACTGTATAAGTACCAGCATTACCTGATAAATATTTTTCTACTTCACTACTATCAACAAATTCTAATTTAACACTACTACCAGTTTTAGCAAATTCAGATGCTTCTAAATTAGCACCCTTAGATTTATAAACTGTATTAAGTGCTACTTTTAATTCAGTATTATCAACAACAGTTACTTTACCATTCTTATGCATTTCACCACAAGTAACTGTATATTCATATACACCTGCTTCATTAGCATTAACATTTATTGTACTTAAACTACAATTTTTAGCATCTGTACCAGTAATTGTAGCATAATCAGCAATATTAGTAGATAATTCACTACCTAAATTTATTTCTAAATCATTTGTTTTTATGTTAACACTAGAAGAATTTTTCGTTAAAATGTTAGTATAATTTAATACATAATATGTTCCAAAGCCAACACCTGCTAAAACTAAAAGTACTATAATTATAAAAACTTTTTTATTATTAGATTTCTTTTTTGGAGCTTTTTCTGGCTCAAATGACATTGGTGGATTAGAACCAATAACATTTGAACTTTCAAATCCTGGCGTAGGATTTACTGCTTGCGGATTTGTATATGCTGGCGTCGGTTCAACATTTGGTTGAAGTGGAACAGGTCCTCCAACTGCACCATCTAGTGGTTGACCAACTGGTGGAACTTCTGTTGGATTTACCGGAGGAACCGGTGTTGGTTCTTGTACCGGAGTTTGTGGCATTGGTTGACTAGGTCCCTCTAAATTAACACTAGGAGCTGGTATTGGATTTACTGGCTCTGGTGCTACAGGAGGTACTGTAGGCGATGGCATTGTTGGTTCTACTGGTGTTGGTGTAGGATTTATTGGTTCCGGATTAGGTATCGGATTAACTACACCTTCACTATTTACTGGTCCAACCGGTGTTGGAGTTCCTAAACTATCTACGCCATTTGTTGGTACTGGATTCGGATTTACACCACCCAATACTGTTCCGTTATTATTATTTTCATTATTCATAATCTACAGCCCCTTTTGCTACTATTACCATTATAACTTTAATTGAAATATTTTTCAACTAATTTTTTAAATTCTTCGCCCCTTGTTTCAAATTTGTCATATTGATCCCATGATGCACTTGCTGGTGATAATAAGACTATTTCGCTATTTTGAACATTATTTTTAATTTCTAACATAGCTCTATCTAAAGTATAACACTTTACACATGGTATATTTAAACTCATTGCATAATCATATACTCTATCTGTTACTTCGCCAATAGCATATATTTTTTTTACTATTTTAATATTATCATTTAATTCATTAAAGTCTTGACTTCGCTCTTTACCACCTAAAATTAAGTGCGTTGGCATTTGCATTGTTTTTAAAGCAATCAAAGTTGAAGTTGGATTAGTAGCTTTTGAATCATTATAAAATTTAACATCAGAGTTACTATCGACAACTTCTAAACGATGTTCTACGCCATTAAAAGAATTTAAGTAATCTTTAATTATTTTTTTATCAAAACCAAATTCTTTTAATACTAAAAGTGAGGCTAAAATATTTTCATAATTATGAGTTCCTTTAATTTTAATATCAGTTAAATTTATTATTAATTCTTTATCTATATATATACCTTCATCATTATAATAATTTTCTTCATTATTAAAATATATTTTTTGTGATGGAATATCTTTAGTTATTTTTAAACTATCTTCATTTTGGTTATTAATAATAGCTATATCATTATTAGTATGGTGATTAAATATTTTTTTCTTTATATTTAAATAATTTTCATAATTACCATGAAAATCTAGATGAGTTGGACATAAATTAGTAAGAACACTTATATCAGTTTTAAAATCTTTTAAATTATATAATTGATGATCGGATATTTCTAAAACTAAAATATCACCTTCTCTTACCATTGGTACTATTTCAGATAAAGGATAACCAATATTACCTCCAAGTATTACTGGTAAATGATGTAATTTCATTAAGTCATATATCATTGTTGTAGTAGTTGTTTTACCATTAGAACCAGTTATCCCAATAATTTTAACATCTTTGGGTAAATAATGATAAGCTACCTCCATTTCATTAACAATAGAAATATTTAATTTAGTGGCTTTTACTACACAAGGATGAGTTGGTTCAATTCCAGGATTTTTAATCATTACATCAAAAGTATCATCTAATAATTCTTCAGCTGTATCACTTTGAACAAATTTAATTCCTAATTCTTTTAATTCATCTAATATACTAAAAGCTGGTAAATTTTTATCTGTAACAATTATTTCATTGCTATTATTATTAGCAGTTAATAACCTAGCTACATGATAACCACTTCTAGCTAATCCTAATATTAATATTTTTTTGTTTTCTAACATAAAATCACCTACTTAAATTATATTACAAATTTATCTTTCTTGCCTATTTAATTATCAATTATTTTATTTTTTCCTTTAATATTTTAATTTCTCTTTTCGTAAGTCCCGTTACTTTTTCAATATATTCTATAGACATATTTGTTTTTAAAAGATTAATTGCAACTTTATTAATTCCTTCTATTTCTGCCATATGTATTCTTGAACGCATTAATTTTTCTTCTTCCTCTTTTGGTGTCAAATGATTTATTACTACACCTTCTTTTGTTAAAGTTAACATCTTTTTCTCATACTCCCTTATTATTTTATCTCTTTTACTTAATTTTTTTATTTCTTTTGAATTAGCATTTAACATTACTAGATATATATGTTTTTTGTCGCCTTCTATACATTTATCGTACCATTTCTCTTTATACTTATCAAGATTTACATCGATTATTTTAAAAGTATCCGTATATATTCTTCCTGTTATATTTCCTCTTAAATAATATATTTCTTTAAATGGTTCTTTTTCACTCATACCATAATTTAAATTTATTACAACTATTTGCGAATAATATGAAGTAAAATATGATAAATTTCTTAATTTTAATGAATTATCATAATTACTATTTAATTCAATAAGTAGACATTCTCCATTATTTGTTTCAACTATTAAATCTGTTATTTTTAATTCATTAGAAATAAATTTTACTATATGTACTTCTTCATCTAAAATATCTGTTAAAATACATTCTAGTAATTTAGTATCATTCGGATCTGCTACTACCGCTTTAAAATTACGATCAATTTTTAAAATAGGTACCAACGTTTTTTCCTCCCTTCACTTATATTATTAGTTTTTTTCCTTCTATTTCCTTTTTTTTCAGAAAAAATTTCTTTAAAAATTAAAAAAATCTCTATTTTTTAGAGAATTTTTAACACTTTTTTACATTATTTATTATTTTCTGTTGGATATAAATCTTTTATTTTCTCATCTACTTTTTGCATAAAATGATAAGAATTACAATGAATAGCGTGACCACGATAAGAGTTTAAACTTAATAAAAACTTCTTATCATAAAATCTATTTTTCTTTTTTAACATATGCCACAATTTAATACTTTTATTTAATTTTCTTTTAAACCTTTTACGAAGTAATATATGTGTTTCATAAATTCGAAAGCCACAAAAATCTATTCCAAATTTATGAGAAAAATATCTACTTTTAGTATTCAAAGTTAAATTTAAATGATCAGCTAAAAAACTAGTTATTTCTGCTTGAACTTTTTTAGCTTCTTCTTTTGTAGGTAACATAAATATAAAATCATCCATATATCTAATATAACATTTAATTTGTAATTGTTCTTTTACATAATGATCTAATTCATTTAAATAAATATTAGCAAAATATTGACTAGTAAAATTACCAATTGGAATACCCTTTTCTTGTCCATCATCTAAAATAGTTCTTGTAAACTCTATTAATTTTTTATCTTTCATTCTTTTACTTAAAATATCCATTAGTATTTTCTTATCAATACTATAAAAATATTTTTTAATATCACACTTTAAAACATAATAATGGCCGTATTTTCTTTTCATATAGCGCATTTTCTTTTGCGTATTAAAAACTGCTTTATGAGTTCCTTTATCATCTAGACAAGCATATGTATCACTTATAAATCGTTTACAAAAATAAGGTTTAATAAATTCTTCTACATACCATTGATGTACTACCCGATCACGATATGGTAGTGATTTAATTATTCTTTCTTTAGGTTCATAAACAACAAATTCCCGATATTCTCCAAATCGATATATACCTCTTTGAATTTCATTGAGAATTCTAATAATATTAGTTTCTAAATCAACTCCAAATAAAATAACTTCTTTTTTATTTTGCTTTCCTATTGAAGCTCTTTGATGAGCTTCTATTAACTTTTGAAAAGTTAATTTTTCATCAAAACTATTTTTTATCGTTTTAGGCATACATTAATCCAAGCTCCTAAAGAAGTACAAACACTATTTATTTTTCTACTCCATGCCTCATAATTTTTAACATTAATATATTTTTTCTTATAAGATACTCTTGCATATAACTTTAACATTTTTAAAGTAACATCTAAATCATTTAAATAGGAAAGCTTATCACTCTTTTCAAATGACTTATAAGCATATAATATATCTTCCATTCCTTTATATAAAGTTTTCTTAATAATATTAACAAAACCAAATTTAGTATATTTAGGAAATTTTTCCGTAATCATTTCTATATAACAAATAAAGTCAAAATAATTACGATATATTTTGACATCTTCAACTCCTTTCTTCATCATCTACTATTTCCTTTATTCTTACTAAATGTTTAAAAGCCTCTAAAGGCGTAATCTTATCAATTTTAATTCTTTTTAAATAATTAGTAATCTTTTCTAATTTACTATCATCATCATTAATAGGTATTATTTCTGTTATTACTTCAATATCTAAATGATGATTTTTAAACACTCTTAAATAATCATCTAAAACGCTTTCTGGAAAACCACATTTTTGAGATTCATTAGAAAAATTTGTTCTCTTTAAAACAACATAATTATTTATAGTATCAACATCATCACCAACAAATATATAAAATTTACCCGACTTAAATAAATACAATTTATTAGGATCTTTTGCTTTTAATCTTAAATATTCGTTATATATCTTACTCATGTGTATACCTCCAGAAATAAGAACATACAACCTCTACCCTCTAGACAATTCAATTATATCAAGCAACCAAAAATATTGACAAGCATTTTTGACAATTTTTGACATTTTTATAAAATTTAAAAGCAGTGCTATTTAAGCACTACTTGTCATATTATGATTTTCGTCATTTTACTACTAACCATAATACTTTGTTAAATTTTTCTCCTATTTTAAAATAGAAAGGTCATAAATTTCTAAATTAAGCATCACAATAATGTCCGTAAACAAATTAATTTCGATATAATATCTTTTTTTTATTAATAATATTATGACGAAGCTTTAATAAACTTTTATAATTTAGTCTAGCAAGAACAACCCGGAAACCACGATTGCCATTGGCCTCACCAGCATTCCTATTGAAGTAGAACTGACCAGCGATAACGCCGTCGCTGAAACCGCCACCACGATTGAACCAAGGCCACGCCGACTCAACGAAATTAGCGTTGTCGCCATAAGTTAAGTTATTAAAAAGTTAAAAAAGAGAATTTTTACAACCTATGACCTACATTATCATTTTATGTTATATTAAAAATTAATTCAACAATAAAAAGCAGTGCCATTTAAGCACCACTTGTCATATTATGACTTTCGCCATTTTACTACTAACCATAATACTTTGTTAAATTTTTCTCCTATTAAAATAGAAAGGTCATAAATTTCTAAATTAAACATCATAATAAGGTCCGTAGACAAATTAATTTCGATAAAAAATATCTTTATTATTAATAATATTATGACGAAGTTTTAATAAACTTTTATAATTTAGTCTGCAAGAACAACCCGGAAACCTCTGTTGACATTGGCCTCACCAGTGTTCCTATTGAAGTAGAACTGGCCTGCAAGTACGCCGTCGTTCCAATTGCCACCACGATTGAACCAAGGGTTCGTTGAGTCAACGAAATTAGCGTTGTCGCCATAAGTCAAGTTATTAAAAAGTCAAAAAAGCAAATTTTTACAACCTATGACCTACAATATTATTTTATTTTAAATTAAAAGTTTTATCAACTATAATAAATATCAACCTATTATTAAATTTTCAATTTTTGATTTATCATAAATTCTACCAAATTGCCAAACTATTCAAAAATTTTTCCGCACAAAAAAAGCAGTGCTGTTTAAGCACTACTTGTCATATTATGACTTTCGCCATTTTACTACTAACCATAATACTTTGTTAAATTTTTCTCCTATTTTAAAAATAGAAAGGTCATAAATTTCTAAATTAAGCATCATAATAATGTCCGTAAACACATTAACTTCGATAAAAATATCTTTTATAATTAATAATATTATGATGAAGTTTTATAAACTTTTATAATTTAGTCTAGCAAGAACAACCCGGAAACCATTGTTGCCATTGGCCGCACCAGTGTTCCTATTGAAGTTGAACTGACCTGCAAGCACGCCGTCGTTCCAATTGCTACCACGATTGAACCAAGGATTCGTTGACTCAACGAAATTAGCGATGTCGCCATAAGTCAAGTTATTAAAAAGTAAAAAAAGAGAATTTTTACAACCTATGACCTATAATAATATTTTATGTTATATTAAAATTTTTATCAATAATAAAAGTAGTGCCATTTTTAGCACTACTATCATATTATGATTTTCGTCATTTTACTACTAACCACAATACTTTGTTAAATATTTTCCTATTTTAAAAATAGAAAGGTCATAAATTTCTAAATTAAGCATCATAATAATGTCCTTAAACACATTAATTTCGATATAATATCTTTATAATTAATAATATTATGATGAAGTTTAAATAAACTTTTATATTTTAGTCTGCAAGAACAACCCGGAAACCATTGCCGCCATTGGCCTCACCAGTGTTCCTATTGAAGTTGAACTGACCTGCAAGTACGCCATTGTTCCAATTGCTACCACGATTGAACCAAGGCCATGCCGCCTCAACGAAATTAGCGTTGTCGCCATAAATCAAGCAATTAAAAAGTAAAAAAGCAAATTTTTACAACCTATGACCTACAATATCATTTTATGTTATATTAAATTTTTTATCAACTATAAACAAAAATTAGTCACCCCGCTTAAAAAGAAGAGCGGGGTGACTATTTAAAAGCAACAAAGTTAATAATTTGCTCACTTCGTTCACAAATTATTTGGTTGGAGCAAGAACAACCCGGAAACCATAGCCGCCAACGGCCTCACCAGTGTACCTATTGAAGTAGAACTGACCAGCGATAACGCCGTCGCTGAAACCGCCACCACGACTGAACCAAGGCCACGCCGACCCAACGAAATAAGCGTAGTCGCCATACCAACTAGAATGATTATAAGATGTTCCATTTCCTTCAAAATAACTATAGAAAGGACCCATCTCTCCCGTGGCATCGCCTAAGATTCTTTTATTATATGTTGTTATTCCACTATCTGATGGATATTTATCAATATATCCACTAGTCATTTCAGTAGATAATGCACCTTCTTCAAAGCCACTAGAACCAGGCTTACCTTCTACACATGCTGCCATATATTCCCAAGCACCGCCTGACATATCATAGATACCACTTATATTTCCGGTTGTACTTGCAAGATATCCAACTGGAGTATTCCATGGTTGAGTTTTTGTTCCCTCAGTATGTGCTGCTGATTCTGCTGGTATTGTACTTTGATTAGTTCCAGGAGCTGCACTATAACCTGTATAATAATCACTTGCATTATTGATATTTACTTCATTTCCTATACCATATTGTGAATGAGATAAGTATGCAGCAGCTCCCCATTCTGTATTTTTCATCATATGGCTATCTAGTTTTTGAGCAAAACTTTTGCCAGCATCAAAAAATTCTTTTACCGTTTTATTTCTCCATGATACAACACCAGGCTTTACCACCATTGTATCTGTACTAGATCCACCAGTTTCAAATTTTCCTACCCATATACCAGTTAATACTTTACTTCCTAGTTTAAATGCTGGATGAGTTAAATATTGTCCTACACTATCACCAGTATCAGTTGTATCTTTTCCAACAAATTTAATATCTATTATTCTAGTATTATTTCCAGTTATTTTCCATAATGCTCCTTCATCCGTAGCTGTTTCTTTTGTATTCTTTAAATCTGTTAAAGTCATTGTTTTAGTATAGTTACCATCATTCCAAATTTTATAACTATATCTTGGTATCCATACAAAGTATCCTTTAATATCTTTATCTGGTATTTCTTGACCAGCAGAATATTTACTAGCTGAACTTGTCAATATAACTGCATTAGCCCATCTCTTTTCACTATAGTTATACCATTCTGTATATTCACTAGCATAGTAAACTTTACCATTACCATCTATAGTGACTGGTATCATTCCTTCTCCTAATACTGGATCATTACCATTTAATGTTGAATCTACCCATTTTGATTTTGTCAAGCCACTTCTTTCGTATAGTTCATCTATTGAATCTTGAACATTAGTATATGAACCATGACTTGATGAATTATCATAGTTAACTTCTTTACTTTGAATTATTGCAGTAGCAGCATATACACCACTTACTGATATTACAAGTCCTATGATTATACCTATTATTAATTTATAATTATTTTTTATTACTTTCTTCATTATCTATACCTCTTTCTAATAATAACTTACTGTGTATAATTCATCTAAAGCACATTGGACATTTGTACAACCTGTTTTTTGTTTTATTGTATTATTATAAATTAATACAACTGCTGCTGAATGTTCAAAGTACAATGTACAATAGACTGTTTGATTACTTTTTAATGTAACACTGTTACTACCTTTTACTCTACTTAATACGCCTTTTACCTCCTGTCCTGCATTATCTAAACAATAACTTTTATCAATATTTAGTAAATAACCTTTAGGAAATAAATCGTTTCCAGTATATTCTTTATATTGTCCTTCATGATTATCATCAGGTATCATTAACGCAAACATTCCATTATTACGCAGTTCTCTTAACTTAACTTCTGGTAAAGTATTATCTTTGCCTAAAATAAACCGAGGAAGCATAAATAGCGCCATCATTATTAACAAAATACCAATTATAGCTATGACTTCTTTCTTATCTAAGCTTTTTATTTTTTCCATTATTTTATTCATTTTTCACATCAACTATTCCTTTTCTATCATACAAATTAATTATATATTAGCAATTTAAAATGAGTCAACGCATGTGCTAAAGTTTTACGCTTACTTCCTGTCTTATGTGTGTACATGGCATTTTTGCATAAAAAAAGAAGCAATGAATTTTTGATTAAATCATTGCTTCTCATTTAATCTTTTGCTTTAAATATAAGCGTAAAGATAAAGGAAAAAACTACTACACTGACAATAGCTATACCTGAAGAACATAATAGTTGAGAAAAAAGGCCAAGGACTCCGGCTTCTTCATATCCCGCTAAACCGGCTGAATAAAGCATATGACCAAAATTGGCAATTAAAACTGTTGCTCCGGCTCCAGCCCAAGCAATTATCTTATCGTATATTCCTAAAAAAGATAATAATGCTCCAATTACTGTAACACTACTAGTAATATGTCCTGGAGTAAGTTTAGTATTATCAAGTACTACTTGGCAAATTAGACAAACAATTCCGGCAAATATAAAGGCCTTTATATACATTTTACATTACCTCCAAACTAACAGCATGAGCAATAGCTGGAATAGGATTTTTTTGATTAACAAATGTTTTACTATGTAGAGCACCTGTACCAATAATTAAAATCTTTTTATATTTACCTAAAGGAAGTATTTTATTAAATAAGACTAAAGGAAGACAAACAGGGCCAGAACCACCAGAATACACTTCTTCACTTTTTACATATAATTCACAACCAGCATCGAGATATTTTTTGATTTTTAAATTGTATTTTTTTTGCATATATTCTTTAAAAATATTACTACCGATACAACCTAAATCACCAGTTAATATTAAATCATAATAATTAATATCTCTTTTTAAATCTGTTAAATGTTCATATAAAGTACGAGCTGCTGCTGGAGCCATTACTGCTCCTAAATTATTGGCATCAGTTATTCCCATTTCAGTAACTTTACCAATAGTAGCAGATTCAACTTTTATCTTACCTATATCTTTGGATAAGAGTGTACTAATTGAAGCAGTTCCCGTAAATGTTGCAGTGTGTGGTTTAGGAGAGCCATACTCAATTGGATAACGAAATTGTCTTTCCGCCGTTAAATTATGACTACTAGTAATACTTAATGCTCTTTTAATATCTTTATTTTCAATAAACATGCTTGAAACTATTAAGGATTCGGGAAAAGTAGCACAAGCACTATATACACCTAAAAGAGAGATCGGCATATTTATACAAGCATAATTTGTAGCAGTTATCTGATCAAGTAAATCACCACCAACAATAATATCAACATTTTCATACTTTAATTTATTTCTTTCTAAAAGTCTTTGCATAACTACGCTTTGCATTTTAGCTTCAGCTTTTTCAAAAGTTTTCTCCCCATAATAATAATCTTCCATAGTTAAATCTAACTTTTTAAGTCTACTATTACTTTCCATCGGCCCAGTTAATGTAAACCAGTCATTTAAATAAATATTATTAAATTTCAAACTAGCCATAAAGCGCCACCTTTATCAATATTAAAAAGAAAGCACTAACAATTCCATAAAGAATAACTGAACCAGCTAATTTAAAAATATTAGCACCTATACCAGTTATTAGGCCATCTTTCTTATAATCAAGTGCTGCACTTTGAACACTATGGGCAAATCCAGTTGTCGGAATAATTAGGCCACATTTACATTTAGCTACCCAATTGTCAAATTTACCAATTGCAGTCATAAATGTTGCAAAAAGGATTAGTAAAAATGCTAGCCACGCACAAGAATCAACTCGGGATAAACCAAAAGACTCCATTAAAATATTAACAATCACTTCCCCAATAAAACCAACACTACCACCGACTAAAAAAGCAATACCGGCATTTCTTAATTTTGGTTCTTTAGGTGAAAGTGATTTTACTAACTTTTGATATTCATCTTTATTCATTTATTTTTCACCATTCTTATTATGATAAAAAATATTTTTATTTATACTTATATTTGTAAATAATCGCGCATTTTATTAATACTTTTCTTTTCATATCTTGAAACCATTACCTGTGTCATATTAAGTTTTTTTGCTACTTCACTTTGCGTTAAATCTTCAAAATATCTTGATTTAATAATATCTTTTTCTGCCTCTGATAAAACTGTAAAACTATCATCAATTAAAATTTTAGTATCATAATCTGTTTCTTTACCAACAGTTTCATAATAACTTCGAACTTCATCTGTATTATTATCCAAAGATAAAATACTATTAGCACTACTCATCGCCATTTCAACACTCTCTAAACTTAAACCTAAAAGTTCGGCTATTTCTAAATTATTTGGTACTTTACCAAGTTTTTGAGCATAAATATATCTAGCATGTTCAATACTTTTATAAAGTTTTAAAATATCTTTACTAATTTTGATATTTTTATTACTAGCTAAAAGATACATTTCACCAAAAATATAATCATAGGCATAAGTAGAAAATTTGGTATTTTCATCTCTATTCCATTTCTTTAAGGCTTTAAGAAGACCAACTACACCAGCTTGATATAAATCATTTTTATCAACGCCATAGAAATGACTAGCTAACTTCCATATTAGTTTTTCATTATCTTTTATTATTTTTTCTTCATAGTTCACCCTTTCACACCTCAAATCAAATTTAAGGCAGAATTTCTTTTGGCACTACTTTTAATTTTAAAGATTTTAAAGCTTTACTTAAATTTTGAGGTAAATGGCATATAAGTATAATTCCGTGATTTTTGCGCATAGTACATTTTAATCTTAAAATGGCATCAAGTCCTTGTTGATCAATACTTTTTAAATTAGCTAAATTAATAATTGCTTTTTTTATTTTATGTTTAGCAAGTACAGGATTTAAATAGTTATTAAGTTTATAACAAGACTTCCTTTTTAATTCACCATCTAAGCGTATAAAAAGTATATTTTGCTTATACTCCAAATCCATTTTTAACATACATTCACCTGCTATTATAATATAGAACAAAAAAAGATAATTTTAAACAACTTCGACAAAAGATGTCAAAATATGTTTAAAATTATCTAAAAGTATATTTTATATATAAAGTTCCCATAAATTTTTAATTTGATCTTTAATTCGATTAAATTCCCATAACATATTACTACGAAGTAAACTATTTGGATCATTCACTTTAAATTTACCATTTTCTACTCCAGTAACAACAATATAATGACCATTAATGGTAAAGTCACCTTTTCTTAAATTTAAAATAATATAGTGACCATTATTTAAAGCATTTTTCATACTACTTTCTGATAGAGGAAGTTCATTTACTTTAAGTCCATAATCTTTAGCACCTTCTCTAATTAAATCCCAAGTAGTACCAGAATTTTCAACATAATAACCTTTTTCTTCTGCAAGCTTGGCAATTTCATATGGCGTAACAGAATTATCTTTTTTTAAAGCCGCTACTACCATGGCTAATGAAGTTGGACCACAACCACTTATGGCAATATTACTTGTGCCATAATTACCATAGCCCCATCTTTCATCCCATTGAAATAATCTAGGAATATCACCTTCAAACTCACCAATATCTTCACTATATACTTTACCTTTTTTACTTGGATAATTAATAACAAAAGATGTAAGTTCAATATTCATAGATAGAGACGCTAATAATTTTTCAGGATAATCATCATAATTGTTAATTATTTTTTTGATTCTTGTATCTAATTTACTAAATTCATTTAATCTTTTTAAAATAAAAGGCTTTATGTCTTTATCTTTATCATCTTTATTAAATGCCTCTTCATCATAATATTTAAGTACAGAGACATCATCGTAAGTTTTATTAGTAACATCATAATCATTAAATATTATTTCTTCTTCATTATCATCAATATTATCATTTATTTCATTACTTGAATTATTATCTTTAATATCATCTTTTTTAAATATTTTATCTATACCTAAAAATATTAAACCAATAACTACTATAAATATTACTAAAATAATTAAAATTTTATATAAATTTTTCTTTTTTCTTCTTTTCATATTCACCACTCTATAATCATATCACAAATAGGAAAAAATTTAGTTGCTAGTGGCTTAATTTTACAATAAATTGATAATTAAAAGTTAATATTCCTTTTTCATAACAATTCTTTTAGAAATAATATAAGATATATAAATTAAGCCTATTCCCGTTACAGGAATAATTATTTGCCAGTACTTATCTAATAATTTAACAACACTAGATAAATTAATATAATCTATAAATAATCCTCCTAATATAGCTATACCAAAAATTAATATAAATATCGCAATTCTTCCCTTTTCAACGCCGAATTTAAAAATAATTGGATACATAATAACTAATACTAAAGCCGTAGTATACATAGTTACAGACATCATAAGTAGTAGTTCACTATAATTAATTGGCATTTTATTTACCAAACTTACTAAGATAGATATAATAGTTACGATAATTGTCGAAATAACTAATAATATTAAAGTAGATAAATATTTTGCTCTAACAATATTGGCTCTTCCCTTAGGTAGAGTTACAGCATAAGCATTCCAATTATTAAAATCATCATAACTAAATGTCGAAATCATTAACACAACACTTAAGAATGGTAATAAAAAAGTAACATCCATTTTATTAGTAAAAGCCATTAGTAAATAAACTATAAATATAAGTCCTATAAATTTTAAATTATTTTTAATTATAAATAAATCTTTTTTAATAAATCCTAACATTATGCTTCTCCTTTTATCATCAGTACCATTAATTCTTCTAAAGTAATATTATCAATTACCATCTTTTTATATTTTTTCTTTATTTCTTTTTTATTTTTAACAAGTACTTCATAATTATATTTATTTTGTTTATAACGAACTATATCTTCTTTTTTAATATTTTTAAATTCTTCTTTAGGACATTTTAAGATACCATAATCATCTATTATATCATCACGCATTTCATTTAAAACTATCTTACCTTCATCTATAAATATTATTTTATCCGCAATGTGTTCTAAATCGCTTGTAATATGCGTTGATAAAATAATACTTTTATCTTCATCTTGAATAAATTCTAAAAATAAATCTAATACTTCACTTCTAACTACGGGATCTAAACCACTAGTTGGCTCATCTAAAATTAAAAGTTTAGGATGATGTGATAAGGCCGTTGCTATTTCTAATTTTTTACGCATCCCTTTAGATAATTCTTTAATTGGTTTATTACTAGGTAGTTCAAACTCTTTTAAATAATTATTAAATAAATCAGTATCCCAATTTTGATAAATACCTTGCATTATTTTTCCTATTTCTTGAGGCTTTAATATTTCCGAGAAAAACATATTATCTAATACTACCCCAATATCATCATTTAAATAATTAGACTCACCAAATATTTTAATTTCACCTTGATCTTTTTTTATAATATTAAGTAAACACTTTATTAAAGTTGTTTTACCAGCCCCATTTTCGCCAATTAAACCAATAATACAACCACTAGGAATATCTAATGATAATTCTCCTAGAGTAAAGTTATCATATTTTTTAACTAAATTTTTAATTTCAATTATATTTTTCATTTTCCACCACTTTCATAAAATATATCAACTAATTCTTTAATTGTATTCTTACTTATACCATACATACTTGCAATATTAACTGCACTTTCAATATGTTTTTCAATTTCTTTTTGGGCATTTTCTCTGATTAAATTATCACTCTTTGGAGAAACAAAAGTACCTTTACCTTGAATACTTTTAATATATCCTTCTTTTTCTAATTCATCATAAGCTTTCTTTATTGTCATTACACTTATTTTGATATCTTGAGCTAAATTACGAATAGAAGGTAATATTTCATTTTCTTCCAGTTCATTATTATTAATCTGTTCAATAATACTAGTTTTTATTTGTTCATATATGGGTATGGGACTACTATTACTTATTATTAACTTCATTATTACTCCTTTATATATAACAGCATATAACACCATATAACATTTGTCAAGAACAAAAGCAAATTCAATAAACTAACATTTATTTTCATTTGCTTTGATAAGCCTCACGGCTTATCTTTTCTGCTTCTTAGGATTTTACTCCTCCACAGACCATATTTCCGACAGTCGCTGCCGTACTTATTTATTGATTTATTATTTATTTATTAATTCTTCTTGTTTTACACTTGGATACATTCTAAATTTGTATGCATGATCAACTAACATAAACCATAACCTTCTGGATAATATGAACTTTCCTATAAGATAAAAAAATAAAGAAATTATTTCTTTATTTTTTTATCTTACTTTATCAACTAATTTAGCTAAAGTTTTAGCTTCATTACTATGAATCTTAACATATTTTAAATAGCAGTCAGAACAAAGAGGAACATATTCTACATTTTCCTTAGTACCATCTTCAATAACAATAGTTGGACCAGTATCAGTAAATTTATCATTTACTTTACGAGCATTAAAGATGGCTTTTTGACCACATATGCAAAATGAACTACTACCTATTTCTTCAACAATATCAGCAATGGCAAAAATTTTAGATACTCCTTCGCCAAATATTTCACCTTTAAAATTGCTTTTTAAACCATAACATAAAACAGGAATATTAATTAAATGAGCAATATACCATAATTCTTTTATTTGCTTTTCACTTAATAATTCTACTTCATCTACTAATATTACTTTAGCAGTATAATATAGTTTATAATTTTTTTCTGTAAGTAATGATTCATTTTCTTTCAGTAAAATATCTACTTTTCGCATCATACCATTACGCGCTACTATATTATCTTTACCTTTAGTATCTTTTTTAGATTTAATAATAACTATTTTAAAGCCTTTATCTTCATAACTATATGCTGTTTGTAATATATTAATTGTTTTACCACCATTCATAGCGCTATACTTAAAAATTAAATTTGCCATTAAACCACCCTAACCTAACTATTATTTAAAAAATTTTCCGCCGAAAATAAAATCGCGATTAAAAAATACTAATAACATTAAACCAATAATAACAATGATCGTTGCAATAACATAACCTGTTGTTCTTCTGCCACTATTACTTTCCTTATTATTTTCTTGTTCTAACTCTTCTTGCATAGTAAATCTTTTAATATTGATTTTAAAATCTTCTATAATACTTGTATCAGTTGTCTCTCTAGTTAAATTATAACCATTATTATCTAAATCTCCTGCTGTTAAAATATCTATAATTTGATTATTATAATTTTCGGTATAATCAGATAATACAGCTACTACATTAAAAATTGCTAAATAGTTAACTTCATTTCTTTGCTCTAATTCTTGATAATTTGTATCTTTATTATAAATTTCTTCATAACTAATAATATTATCAGCAAAAGTAAAACCTTCAACAAACACAGTCTTACCATCTTTTTCTTGGGTTATATATAGCATATCATCATCTAAATTTACTTTATAATCTATTTTTTCAGAGGCTGCATCTTTATTATATATTTTGCCATAACAATTATTTAATTCAGCTGGTAATTTACTAACTAAATCATCAATTATTTCAGCTTTAACAAAAGAAACATTTAAAAGTAAGACTAAACTAACTAAAATATAATTAATAATTTTTTTCATATTATCACCTTATCTTTATTTATAGTATATAGCATTTTTAGTAATTTCTCAATAAAAAAACAATTACCATTTATAATTTAGCAATTGTCTTTAAGAAATCTTTACTCTTTAAATAAAGACCTGTATAATCATCATAATAACTAGTTAAAAATCTATTAATATCATTAATAATATTATTAGGTATCGCTATTTTATCAATACTTTTGATATCAACTAAATAATACATATTAATAGTTCTAACAATACTTAAAGGAAGTATTTTTTCATCAGTATAACAATTCTTACAAATAAGTCCCCCTTTTTCACTTGACAATGTAACAATATCTTTTTTACTACCACACATGATACAACTAGTAAGGTTAAGACCTACACCTAAATAGTCCAGTAATTTAACTTCCAATATATTAGTTATAACTACAGGATTTAATCCTTCTTCTAATTTTAAAACAGTATTAATAAAATCTTCATATATTTGAGAATATTCTTTCGTTTGTTTTAAAACTTGATTAATTAATTCAGATAAATAAGATAAATAACTAATCAGTAAAATATCACTTTTTATTTTTTTTAAAGAATTAATAATATCAACACTTACTAAGGTAGATAATTTATCTTCTTTATAATAAATATTAAATACACCGTAAGTAAATTTTAAAGTAGAACTTCTTAGTTTACTTTTAACATTCATAGCACCTTTAGCCATCATACTAATAAGGCCATATTCTTTAGTAAATACTTTAATTATTTTAGAAGTATCCCCATAAGGAGTTTCTGCTAAAATAAAACCATTTACTTTTAGAATATTACTTGCCATGAAATCAACTTCTCTTCTATTTTATTTTTTTATAATTTAAATAATCTTCAATCTTACCACTATTTTTAAATTTTTCCCAAGCTTCTTTTTTAGTCATTTTTATCACCTTCCTATTACTATAATGGGAAAGTGTTAATTTTTTTATTCATAATCAAAGAAACCTAATTCTTTTAAATATTTTTCTTTATCTTTCCAGTTTTCTAAAACTTTAACATATAAATCTAAATAAACTTTTTTTTGCATTAATTCTTCTAAGTCAGCACGGGCAGCAATACCAACTTTTTTAAGCATTTCGCCACCAGCACCAATAATTATTTTTTTAATATTTGGTTTATCTACGATAATATCAACACTTACATGCATTATCCCTTTTTTCTCTTCTATTTTAGTGCAATGACATGTAATAGAATGTGGTATTTCTTCTTTCGTATTTTGGAGTAACTTCTCTCTTACCAACTCTCCTGCCATAAAGGTTAATGAACTACTTGTAACAATATCATCATCATAATACTTAACATTATCTTTTAAATATTTTTTTATAACTTCGATTAAATGATCAATATTATCATTAACCTTAGCCGATACCGGCACAATTTCAGCAAAAGAATAATCTTTATATTCATTAATAGCCATAATTAAAGTTTCGTTTGAAACTTTATCTATTTTATTAATTACTAAAATAACAGGTACTTTATTATTAAGCAAAGAATCCATTAAAAATTTATCACCTTTACCAATACCTGATCCAATGTCTACTACAAGTAAAATTAAATCAACATCTTTAGTTAAAGAATAAGCTTGTTTATTAAGTACTTTTCCAAGTCTATCTAAAGGCTTAGCAATTCCTGGAGTATCCACAAAAATTATTTGGGTATCTTGATCATGATAAATGCCTTCAATAATATTTCTTGTTGTTCCAGATACATTAGAAGTAATTGCTATTTTACGCTCTAGGATACTATTTAATAAAGTGCTTTTGCCAACATTAGGTCTTCCGACTATACTTACAAATCCACTCTTCATAATTCACCTAAAACAAATCAACAAACAACTTGATAAAATACGGCACAAAAATTATTAAATTAACAAGCATAGCTAAAAGAGTCATGATTCCAGTTGCAGCAGAGCCACAGTCTTTCGCAATTTTAGCATATTCATTATATTCTTGGGTAACCATATCAACAGTAGCTTCAATCGCTGTATTAAGTAGTTCAATAATCGTTATTAAACATAAACTACCAAAAGAAATAACCCATTCTAAAAAGGTAATATCAAAAACAATTCCCATGATAATAATAAGACATGCGCTTATTGCTTCGATTAAAAATGATGATTCATTTTGAAAACAATATGATAGTCCTTGATAAGAATACTTACATTTATTTAAAATATTTCTTACTAAACTAACTTCTTTCTTTTTTGGTTCTTTCATCTTTTTCTAACAACTCCTCCTGCAACGAAAACATAATCTCTTCTTCATCTTTAGTTTGATGATCATATCCAAGTAGATGTAATAAGCCATGGCAAGTTAAAAAAGCAAGTTCTCTTATTTCACTATGCCCATAGTCTTTGGCTTGTTCTATCATCCTTGGAATACATATATATATTTCACCTAAAAATCGCATATTATTATACACTATATCAGCATTATCTTCAAATGCAAATGATATAACATCCGTAATTTTATCAATACCACGATAATTTTTATTTAAATCTTGGATTTTTGCTTCATTAACAAAAACAATACTAAAAGTCGCATTTTTAACATGCTCATGTTTTAATGTCCTTTTAATTAAACTATCTAAATAACTATAATCTTTATCATAACCATATTCATTTGTAATACTATAATCTATCATTTAAATATAACTCCCCAATAACCAAAAATATAAATACCAAATAATACTATTACTAAAATCCATAAAACATTATAAAATAAATCACTTTTAAAGAAATCAGGTAAATGTCTACTTATCGCACTTAAACCTATATATAGTAAATAACCGAGTAAGCCTCCAGCAACATTTAATATAATATCATCAATATCAAAAGATCTTCCTATTTGCAGTTGAACAAACTCTATTGCCAAACTAGTTACTAAAGTAGTTATTAAAATTGGCCATATCTTTTTGGGATTAACATATTCTCCTACTAAATATCCAAAAGGTAAGAAAATTATAATATTACCTAATACATTATAATTAAACATTTTGGTCCCAAATTCATATCTAAATATTTCCGAGAAAGGAACTAAATTCATTCCACTAGTACTATTAAGTTCTGTCATAGTAAGTATTTCAAATAATAACCAAATATAAATAATGGCAAATAAATAAGAAAGTTCTTTATGTAAGCAAAATTTTTCTCGATGAGTTTGTAAATAGAAAAATCTAATTAACGCAATAGCAACAATAAATACTACTAACATTGGCCATATATTATTCATTACCTTTTGAAATATACTTGTTATCATTAAGGGCTTCCTCCTTTACTACTTGTCTTATACCAATATTTTCTTTGGTTACTATAAATACTTCTAAGTATATTGTACTATCATTTAGCTCTTTTTTCAAAACTTTTTTAACTAAAATCTTCTCATTTTCCCTTAATTTTAAATTTATCTTATCTGTAGCTAATTTTATCGCCTTATTATAGGCTTCATCTTTCGATAAAATATTAGTCTCTTTCACATATTCTTTTTCTCTAACTAAGTTAATTTCAAAATCATTTAATTTATATAAATTAATCTCTTCTTTCTTTTTTTGTTTTAACCTACTTTTTAAAATAGTATATTTATCATCATCTATTTTAATATTTAAATTATATCTATTTTTTCCTGTATATTTAGTTATAGTTTCTCTAAAAGGTACTTCTATCTTAACTTTATACCATACCTCTCCATAAACTTCCCCATCGGCACACACATTATTTTTAACTTCTTCATTATGTGTAATACTTCCAGATAAAATAACTTCTCCTTTAGTAACATAATCATTTATCTCTTTTAGGGGAATCCCTCTATAAATATTTAAACTACTTATCTTAGCATCAGTTCTAGCTATTACATTACAATTAGGATACTCTTTTTCTTTTTTTGTTTGTGTTTTCTCGGTCACATTAACTATCATTACAAGTCCATCATATTTTATTTCTAGCCATTCTAAAGTATCTTTATTTTCATCTAATATTTTACTAACTATCTTTTCTATTTTAAAATGCTCTTTTTTTAAAGTTAATCTTTTTAAACCATTCTTTTCTAATTCTCTTTCTACTATATCATGAATCTTTTTATTAGAGGTTTTAATATCTATTTTAAAAACAGTCATATTAGCAACAAATAAAATAATGATACTGAAAATTACTCCACAAGAAAAAACAATATATTTATTAAATACCTCTTTAAATTTATCTATACCAGTACTTTCATATATACTTATTTTATAACTAACTAAATATTTTTTAATTCTTTTATAATCTTCATATTTAGTTTCAATTAATATATAATCTTTTTTAAATTTATTATCATATATAGTTATTCCAATATCATTTAATTTAACTAATATATTATAATAACTCTTTGTATTTATTTTAACCCATATAATTTTATCTCTAGACATAAGCAAACTCTACTTTCAATATTTTGCCATTAATTAACAATTCTTGTTTCGTCATTTGCTTAATTTTTAAATTTTCTCCTGTAATATTTACTTCCATATTTTTAACAATTAATATAATATTTGTATCACTTAATTTAGTTAATTTTTGATAATTAAAGACATGCAAATGATTTTCATATATAGTTATGAAATCCTCTAAATCATATAAAAAATTTTTAAAAAAATCTCGAAAATGTAATCTTTCCACACTAAATTATATTTTTATAATAGTATTTATAGACATGAAAAAATAAAGAAAGTTATTGTATTGCAAGAGCTAT
>CANRGA010000002.1 GCA_947630055.1 uncultured Bacilli bacterium | reverse complement strand
GATTTGTGAGGGGCGATAGATTTTCCTCACATGATATAAAAAAATGAGGAGGACAAAATCGAGTCGTCTACTCGATAATCTCCCCATTTCTCTTTACTTCAGCAATTTTTCTTTCTTTTTCTTCCTCTTTTTGTTTTTCAGCCTCTTCTATTCTTTCTTCAACACTTTTAGTTTTTAAATCTGTCATATTTTTAACTACCTTTCTTTGATTATTTTTTTTTAGGCGATATAAAAGATATCTTCCTATTAGTAATTCACCCGTCCTTTCCGGCTTCTATCTTTATATCCTCCTATATATAATATACACGAAAAAAAATCGATTTTACCGAAAAATTTTTATTTTTTTTTATTTCATATTTTATAATCATTTTAGAAATAAAAAAGGTGATATTCGTTCACTTGTATAAATATGATACAAGAAAATGGCCTAAAAAATTGACAATAATTGACAAAAAAAGTGCTATTTAATAGTCCAAAACTAAAAAAAATTTGATATACTTAATATAAGAATATGAGGTGGTACCTATGAAGAAAAAAAGTTTAATAATAATTAGTTTAATTTTATATTTAATTACATTAAATGTTCAAGCTTTAACATATGATGAAATAAAAAATAGACATGAATGCGATAATTTTGAAGTTGCAGTTGTAGGAGACAAACAATCTTTAGAAAAAGTTGCTTGTTTTGATACTTATAAAGAAGCAAATGAAGCGTTTCTTGAAGACGAAAGCGAGAAAACAGTTATTCTTGAAAGAAAAAATGAGGTAACAAGATTTATAAATGCTAAGTTAGCACTTGTTTATTTAGGCGTTAAACCATCGAGTGAGAATACTAACTATTATTCTAATAAAAATTTAACTGGTTATATTACCTACATGAATCATCATCCTAATTATGGAGCAACTGATGGGGTATTTTTAGATTTCAATTATGATAACCATGCTATTAAAGTTAAAACAAGTGGAGTAGTTGGATGGGTTGCCGATGGGGCTTATCAAATAGTTCCCCTTGGCTTTAATCTTCATAGTAGTTACTATAAAGTAACTGATGCTGAGATACTACATTATTATTCTAGTAATATAACTAAATCATCTAGTCAATCAAGTAGGGCAATTGATAAAAAGCCTTCAATGTTAGATAAAGGTGAATACTATAGTTATGATGGTAATTATTTTTATAAAGATTTAAAAAGCATGATTAAAGATTATAAAAATGATACTTATGATAATGCAGTTAATAAAGATACCCCATATTATAACTATTATATGTATTTACCACATCGTACAAAAACAAATTATACAAGTGATGATATAGATAATTTCTTTGAAGATACGAAAGGTTTTAAAGGAACTATTTATGGAAGAAAATATACTTCAAATTATTCAAATTTATTTGGAACGGGTGCTTATTTTAAAACCAATGAAAATTTATATGGTGCCAATGCTATTTCAATGATGTCTTTAGCAATTAATGAATCAGCAAGTGGTACTAGTGCAATTGCAGCAGCTAAAAATAACTTATTTGGTCATCAAGCGTATGACGCATCAGCTTTTGATTCAGCAACTGGTTATGTTAGTCCTTATCAAAATATCGTTGATCATGCTAATGGTTATATTAACTGTAGTTATGCTCGTCCGACTGATTCAAGGTATCATGGTTCTAACTTAGGTAATAAAACAAGTGGCATGAACATTGCCTATGCAAGTGATGCTTATTGGGGAGAGAAAGCTGCTAACTATTACTATCAATTTGATAAAAAGAATGGTTATTTAGATTATAACTATTATCAATTAGGCTTACTTCTTTATTATGATGTATATGCAAGAAGCAACCCTAATACAACTAGTCCTAGTCCTTTTATGTATAAAACAAAAAACGTTCCTTTAGTTATTCTTGAAGAAGTAAAAGGAGAAAAAGTAGGCGATAGTGACATTTGGTATAAAGTAATGTCAGATGCTAATTTAAATAGCACCAGAACTTCTATTCAAAGTTGTTCTAAAACTAATTATTATAATTGGGATAATAATTATGTTTATATCCATTCTTCATTTGTTAAAAAAATTAATAATTCTACTAATAATAAATTAAATAATCCAAAAGATATTAATAACTATAATAATTATAAATTTGAAGAGTATACAACTAATAAAACTTATACACCAAAAGTTGGATTAATTACAAATGATACTAGTACTTATAATAATCCTAGTTTAACAATTGCAAGTGATAAAAAAATTAAAAAAGGTAATTTAATAACTGTTTTCATGGAAGCCAAAGAAAACGAGAAAGTAGTATCTTACTTAGTTACAACCGATTACGGTAAAAATCAAAGAAGATGGATAAGTGCTTCTAACTTAACATTTTCAGATAAAGATATTTTAAAAGTTAGTTTAATAAAAGAAGGTAGTTATTTAAATGTTTATAAAACTCCAGGCAAGGATGTACTAGGTGCAATTTATACAGATACATATACAGTTATTACTGATAAAACAACTTATAACAATGATACTTGGTTACAAATTTACTATGGAGTTGATAACACCCTAGCTTGGATTAATACTAATATCTCATCATCAGTAGGCACTTTATCATATACAACCGATAAATTAAATAAAGCCCCAAGTATAACGGCTTCTGATAAAGCAATTTACTTAAATGATACTTTTAATCCTTTAGATAAAGTTACAGCTTTTGATAGTGAAGATGGTGATTTAACTAAAAATATTAAAGTTACTAAAAACACCGTTAATGTAACTAAACCAGGAACTTATGAAGTAACTTATGAAGTAGTAGACTCCAAAGGCTTAAAAACAACTAAAACAATTAAAGTTACAGTTAAAGAATACAAAGAAGCCAAAAGTTTATTTATCTATGATAGTATCAAACAAACTAATAATGATACCTTCACTTTCAGTGGTTTCTTAGGAGTTAAACAAGAAAATAATATTAATATAACTCATGAATTAATTTTTACAGATGAAAATACTAATAAATCTTATACATTTAAAATGGATAAATATGAAAACTACCCATATGATGTAAGTAGTTTAGGTGATGATAAAACTTATAACTATCAAGGTGGTTGGTTTAAAGGTAATATTAATTTAGCAAGTTTACCTGATGGTAATTACAAAATAGAAATTGTAGCCTACAATAAAGATACGGGAAACTATGCTAAAACATACTTTACTAATATTGCTTATCAAGAAATGCCAAGAAGAGTAAAAACAAATACTCATGGTTATGCCTTTGATATTGACTATAGTTACTCTGGCTCTCCAATTATATTAGCAGTTAGAGCAAGTGGCCTAATTAGTTATGATGTTCCAAATACTCTAGATCCAATGTATAATTTCTTTACAGAGTTATCGGTTGAAAATGATACTTTAGAAATAATGGGAACTAGTCATAGTATATTAGAAAGTTATTCTAAAAATGATACTATTAAAAGAGAAATAATATTTGAAAATACTAAAAATTATCAAAGATATTCTTATGATTTATCTTATATTGATAATGGACCATATCAAGTAAAATTAGCAGTATCTGATAATAAAGATAAAACCAGAGCATGGTTTAAAAAAGATATTAATTTAAATCTTCCTAAAGGAACTTATGCAATTATTTTAAAAACAACTTCTAATAATAAATCTTATTATGGAGAATTAATTGATGTATCATATACTAACTTTAATGATATAAATACTAATAAATATGAATTTAAAAGAATTGATGATAAAAGATTAAGAGTAGAACTTACTGTAAAATAGTTGCAAATTTATAAATATTTTGTTAGAATTATTATAGGAGGACATATGAAGAAAAAAATTAAATTTGAATTTAATAAACCATTTTTAAAATTTTTACCTTTATTTACGATTATGTTAGTTCTTATTACTTTATTAAGTGCTAGTTATGCTATTTTAATAACTAATAAATATAGTAAGAATAGTTATGTTATTAATGTAGGTACATTAGAAGTTACTTTTGTTGAAAGGGACACAAATACATTAGTAATTGAAAATGCTTATCCAACTGGTAAAGATAATACAGATAAAGAATTAGTATTTAGAATTAAGAATACAGGTAATGTTGATGCTAACTATGATATTTATATAGATACTATAAGTGATGATGATTTAGATTTTCCAAGTTATATAAATTATCAAGTAAGTAAAAATAATGGTCTTTATAGTAAAACTAAATTATTAAAACAAGATAATTATATTGATAAACTTGAAACTTTAAAAGTATCGGATACAGTTTTATATAAAGTTAAGGCTTGGTTAGCAGAAGATACTCCAAGTAGTTATATGAATAAAACTTATAAAGCAAGAGTAGTAGTAAATAGTAATCAAGGGTGATAATCATGAATAATAAAAAAAGAAATGTTTTAATAGTAAGCATAATAGCTCTTTTAATAACCCTTATAGGTTCAACTTATGCTTTCTTTCTCTATTCTAAATCAGCTAAAGCATTTACTTTAACAAGTAATAATATAAGTGCTGAGTTTGTTAGTGGTGATAATACTATTAATTTAACTTATGCTTATCCAATAAGTGATAACTTTGCTAAAACTAATTTAAATAAATTAGGTTATATTGATTTTACAGTAAAGGGTAATAATTCAACACCTAAAGAGTTAGTAACTTATGAAATCTATTTAGAAGAAGATTCAAGAAATACTTTAGATTCTAGTTTTATTAAAGTTTATTTAACGGATGATAATAATGAAGAAATTAAAGCTCCAACAGTATATAATTCTTTATCTAAAACAACTTATCCTAATTCTTCTAATGGTAAAGTAATTTATAGTCAATCTAAATCTAATACATTTGAAGATAAATATCGTATTTATGTTTGGATAGACGAGAGTTATACTCAAAATACAACTAATCAAACTTTTAGTTTTAAAGTTAATTTATATGCTTATAATGATGTAGAAAAACCAAGTGCTACTGATACTTTAAAAGAAAAAGTAGTAACTAATGTAACAAATACATGTACTAGTTTTAAAACAAAAGGAGGCTTAGTAGCCATAAATACAGAAGGAACTCTATATCAAGGAAACGATGGAGAAGAAATAAGAGAATACCGTTATGTTGGACCAGATGTAGATAATTATATTTATTTCAATTGTGAAGACAATAAAGAACCTAGTGCTAGTACTTGTGAAATATGGAGAATACTAGGAATATTTAAAGATGAAGAAGGACAAGAACATATAAAGATAGTAAGAAATAATGTTTTATCAAGAGATATGTATCCTGTAACCTTTGAAGCAAATGGAACAACTTATAAAATTCAATCTACAAATAGTAGTGGTGATTATGTATATTGGAACAATAAAACAGGCTACAATAATGATTGGGCAACAGCAGGACTCCAATATTGGTTAAATGCCGGAAGTGATAAAGATACAAAAGAGCCAAGCGATGGTTATATGAGTTACTTAAGTCAAAATGCTAAAAGTATGATAGAAAATACAACATATTATTTAGGAAATTTTAATTATCAAAAAGATACAATAACAAAT
Source organism: uncultured Bacilli bacterium (assembly GCA_947630055.1). Taxonomy (GTDB): domain Bacteria; phylum Bacillota_I; class Bacilli_A; order RF39; family UBA660; genus SIG200. Next base: position 60,121 of record CANRGA010000002.1, on the reverse strand, counting down.
TATACATACGAAAGAGGAGATACAACATGTAGTGGAAGTTGTAGTGGAGGAGAAATAAGGGAAGGAAATCAAGCAACATGGAATGGAAATGAAATTGGAAATATAGCCTTAATGTATCCAAGTGATGTAAGATATGCATCAAATAGTTGTAGTTGGACCTTGAATTTAAACAGTAGTAATAGTAATGTAAAGGCAAGTTGGCTACAAAAAACAGCAAATCATAATGATTACGAATGGCTTTTGTCGCCCTCCTCTGACCACTCTCAGCGTGCTGCTCACTGGGATTCGGACGGCCTTGTGAGCGGCAATGGCGTCAATGGCAGCAGCAACGGCGCGCGCCCAGTCCTTAATCTGAAATCCCAAGCAAGAATTGAGGCTGGTGAAGGGAATGTGCTAAGTCCATTTGTTGTGAAACTGGGCAATTAAGTCTCCTTGCGGAGGCAAAGTCCGCAGGAGACAGGGTATTGAACCATAAAAGTTACAAAAAGAAAAAAAGTAAGATACTGCAATTGATTAATCTCGCCGTTAAGGCGAGCGACGATTATTTTGAAAAATCCATGTTAAAGCAAATTAACATGGATACTTAAAAGTAGCAAAGCAACTATTTCTAAAAAAATGGGTAGGATAATTTAAATTGAGTCGCCTTGGCTTTTGTCGCCCTCCTCTAACAATTCTGAGAATGCTGCTAATTGGAATACGACGGGGACTATTACGAACAACAACGTCAATAACAGCAACAACGGCGCGCGCCAGCCCTTTATATCTTGAATATTAAGATTAAGGTTTTAATTTGTACGAGTAAAGGACAATCCTATCCTTGATTTAATCAGAAGGGAAATATAGATAACTTAGGTATACGTACTTAAGTTTAGAACTATATATGTTTATAAATATTGAAATATATTTGATTTGCTACTTTTAAGTAGTTTTTTTCTATTAAATTAATTTTTTTCTTGCTATTAGAATGTCTATATATTATAATAATATATGTTTGTGTTAGGAAGTGTTTGTATGGAAGTAAAAGTATCAGAAAATGAAAAACAAAAATTAATAATGAAATATTTAAAATATGATGATTATCAAAAAGGAAGAAGATATTATCCGGGATATATTGGAAAAGGGACTATTAGATATAATAGAGAAAATCCTAATCTTATTAGATTAGATGTTCCTGTTGAATCAGAAAGAACTAGTAGAATATATGATTGTGAATTATATATTAATAAAGATACTAATGAGATATTAAATCTTAATTGTGATTGTCCTCAATTTAGAGAAACTAAAAGTTGTAAACATTTAGCAGCTTCTATTTATTTTTATTACGAACAAATATTTAGAGTTAAATTAAGTGATAAAGAAAGAGCAAATTATACTAAAGAATTATTTAAAAAGATACTTGGGAATAAAACTAGTAAAAGAAGTGTTAAAGAAGAAGTTAAAATAGAATATGAATTAAATTGTGATAATAGTAATAGAGATATTAATAGAAATACTATGGATGTATGTTTAAGAGTTGGAACTAATAAACTATATACGGCTAAGGGAAGTAAACTAAAGAATTTTTTAAGAGCAATTAAAGATAAAACTACATATAGTTTTGGAAAAAATTTTGAATATAATCCTGATACTTGTTATATAGGTGATGAAAATCGAGAAATAATTGATTTTTTAATTATGAATCTTGATGGTAATAATTATTATTTTAGTTCAGATTATTTAATTGGTAGTTATAATATTAAAAGATTATTATTTTTATTAAAAGATAGAAAGTTTAGTTTAAATTATAATACTATTAGAAATATTAATAATGAATTTCCTTTTGAAACAAGATTAAATTTAGAAAATGGAAATTATAAATTAAAATTAAATATAAGAGATGATATTAGAATTGTTACTAGTGATTATGAATATATTCAAATAGAAGATAATTTATATCATTTAGATAAGAATAAAGCAAGTTTAATAAATGAATTAATTGAAGATAGAATAGATGAATTAATGTTTGGTAATAATGATAAAAATGATTTTGTAGATAGTTTATTACCTATTGTTAAAGATAAAATTATAATTGATAGTAAGATTGATGATATTAAAGTTAGTAGTAGTATTAAAGCTAAATTATATTTTGATTTATATAAAGACTTAGTTATTTGTAATTTAAAGTTTTTATATGATGATATAGAAATAGATTATTTTGATAAAAATAGTAATGTTTTAAGAGATGTAGAATATGAGGTTAGTGTCTTAGATGATTTAGTTAAATGTAATTTTATAGTAAGTGATACTAATATTTATTTAGAAGATATAGATAATATAGGTAACTTCTTAGATAATGATTTAATTAGTTTAACTGAAAAGTATGAAACTTATACAAGTGAGAAGTTAAAGAAAATTCAAGTTATTAAAAATAATAATATTAAGAGTACTTTTTCAATTGGAATGGATAATATTTTAAGTTTTTCATTTGATTTAGGAAATATTAAAGAAGATGAAATAGTTAATGTTTTAGAATCAATTAAAAATAATAAGAAATATTATAGATTAAAATCAGGAGATATTATTGATTTAGATAATAAAGATTTAGAAGAATTAGAGAAATTAACAGAAGAGATGGATTTATCTAAAAATGATATTAAGAAGGGTAATGGAGTAATTCCTAAATATAGAGCTATTTATTTAGATAGTTTAAAGAATACTAAATATCATATAATTGAAACTAATAATTTATTTGATGATTTAATCGATAAATTTAATAAATATAAAGATAGTGATGTTGATTTAAGTAAAAGTGATAAAGAGTTATTAAGAGAATATCAAGTAGATGGAGTTAAATGGCTTTATAATATAGATAAGACAGGGTTTGGAGGAATACTTGCAGATGAGATGGGACTTGGTAAATCTATTCAAACAATTTATTATATTAAAGAGTTATTAAAAGAAAACAAGGATTATAAGTTTTTAATAGTTGCTCCAACGTCTCTTGCATATAACTGGGAAAATGAGTTTCAAAAGTTTGGAAAAGATATTAAATATAAAGTAATATCTGGAGTTAGAGCTAAAAGAAGAATGGATTTAGAGGATAGTCAAGATAATGTCTTAATTACAACTTATGGATTATTAAGAGAAGATAAAGAAATATATGAGACTATGAATTTTAAAACAATGATTATAGATGAAGCTCAAAATATAAAGAATGTTAACACGGAAGTTACTAAGACAGTTAAAAGTATTAAAGCAAACACGAAGATTGCTTTAACAGGAACCCCAATTGAAAATTCTTTATTAGAACTTTGGAGTATATTTGATTTTATCATGCCAGGGTTCTTAGCAAATTTACAAACCTTTGATAGGAAATATAAGATAAGAGATATTAATGAAGATGATGATAAGATTAATAATTTAAATAAGTTAGTTTCACCATTTATTATGAGAAGAAGAAAGAAAGATGTAATTAAAGATTTGCCTGATAAAATTGAAAATAATATTTATGTTGATTTAACGAAAGAGCAAAAGAAGATTTATTTAGCAGAACTTGAGAAAGTAAATCAAGAGATGAATGAGATTATGGCAAGTGGGGGAATAACAAAGGCAAGATTTTTAATTTTACAATTATTAACCAAGTTAAGACAGATAGTAATTGACCCTCGGATTTTATATAAAGATTATAAAGGGGGAAGTGGAAAACTTGATGAGTTTGTTAAAGTTGTTTCTGAGATGGTGGAAAACGGGCATAAGATGCTTGTCTTTACAAGTTTTAAAACGGGACTTGAACTTGCGAAATCAGAACTTGATAAAATTGGTATTACCTCTTATACAATTGATGGTAGTGTTTCAAGTAAAAAACGAATGGAAATGGTTGATAAGTTTAATTCTGATAATACGAATGTGTTCTTTATTATGTTAAAAGCAGGAGGTACGGGATTAAATTTAACCAGTGCTGATGTTGTTATTCATCTTGATTTATGGTGGAACCCTCAGGCTGAAAATCAAGCAACAGATAGAGCCCATAGAATTGGTCAAAAGAATGTTGTGCAAGTTGTTCATTTAGTAAGTAAAGGTACAATTGAAGAGAAGATATTAGATTTACAAAGTAAGAAAAAGTTATTAAGCGATAAACTACTTGATTCAAGCGGGGAAGCTAATATGTTTAGTAAGTTAACTGAAAAAGATATTAAGGATTTATTATCTTACGATAATAAAGAGGATGATGATTAAAAAAAGGGGCTGTTGAATAATTAACTATTTAATTATTTGACAGTTCCTTTAATAAGTAGTTAAGCGAAATAAAGTAATACTTGGATGGTTAAATAATCTTATGTTATTATTATTACCAATTCCATTTGAAATATAAAGATCAGTATTATTAATTTTATAATAATCTTTATTATACTTATGGTTATTAAATATTTGAGTATTAAAAATAGGAATTTTAATTTCACCACCTAAGGTGTCGCTGGCTAAAGCTAAATCACAATTACTATTTTCAAATTTATCAGGATTACTAAGGATACAAATTGTATAATAATTGTCATCATTAGTAATTTCTTTTATGTCATTCGTGTTATAACCAATAAATTTAATTGGTTCATTATCTTTATAATATAAGATTTTCTCATCATTATTTAAAATTTCAAAGTTTGAGTTTTCCATAATAACTTGGAATGTGTCATCATCATTACTCCCCATAACAGAAAACCTGGCAATAGTTGAAGTTAACCCTTGAAAAAAATCTTCTAAGTTATTAATATCTTCTTTATCTAAAGAATAATCATTTCTTTTTAAATTACCAGTAAAAACTAAAATATCAGGTTTTAGAGAGTTAATTTCCTTTTTTAAATTAGTTAAATCATTTTTAGTTAAACTATTAAGAAGTAGATCACTTAACTGAACTACTTTAATACCATGATAACTAGAGGGAATCTTAGAACTCGTTATTTTATACTCTTTGACATTTATAACTTTAGCCCCAATAAACATTCCATAACAAAGAACGATGAGAATAAAACTTAAAATAATTGTTGTAACTTTAACAATTATTTTTGTTGCCTTTTCTCGTTCTTCTTTTTTTATTTCGCTTCTTATAATTTTATTACGTTCTTCCCTTGTTTCCATTTAAAACCCCATTAAAATAATCGAGAAGAGTGTTAGAACACTATTATGAATAAAATGGAAGGAAATAGGAATTAAAACATTATCTTTTTTAGCAACGATATATGCAAATGCTCCCCCTAAAAAGCCATAAGGAATAACATATAAAAAGTCAAGAGGGGTATTAAAACTAAATACAACATGTAAAAGACCAAAAACTAAACCACTGGCAATAACCATAACTTTCTTATTTTTAAACATATCACCTAAGGATTTTCTAAATATCATCTCTTCAATAAAAGGAGCTAAGAAACTTGCACTTATAAAAGTTTCTAAAGGGGCTTTTTTTAACATATTATCAACTAAGGCTTCATTTGTTGCTTCTTGTAAAGGAGTTAAATTAGATATTAATAAATTACTAATCACCATTCCTATTATTCCTATAAACCAAATTTTCATTCCAAAATCAAAATATTCACTAAAATTCTTCTTATAATCTTTAAATTTACTTATTAAATACTTATGATAAATTATAAAAATAATAATTAATACTATTAAAGAACTAATATTAGAACCAATTAACTGCTCTCTGGAAGTTAATTTCGTTAAATCAAACTTTAAAAGTTTAAGAGGTACTAAATAAAATAAATCACTATATAAAAATAAAATAAATAAACCAACAAATAATATAATTTTTTTAATTCTATCTTTCATTAATCTCACCAATATAATTTTAACATAAAAAAACTAAGAAGAGATTAAAAATAATTATTTTCTTAGTTATTTTACATATTATTAACATTATTCATCAATATCACTTATTAAAGTAACATCAGTTATTTCTTCAATTTCACTAATTAAAGTTTCTTTAAATAATTCATCTAAAGTCATTAATTTCATAGGACAACTTGCACAATGACCTAAAAATTTTAAATAACAAACTCCATCTTCATATTTTACAAACTCAATATCACCACCATCATCCATAATATAAGGACGAAGTTCATCTAAAACTTTCTCAACTTTTTCTTTCATAATCTCACCATCCGTTAGGTATTATAACATACTTTTAACAATAAATAAATAAAATTAAATAGGTGATACTCTTGAAAGATTTACTTAATTACTATTACTTTATAATAACTGATAGAATTAATATGCAAAATCATAATTACTATTTCAATTACTTAAATAATGCTTTTTGTTTGTATAGATATAATGATGATCTAAATAAAATAGATGATTTATTTAAACTTAATACTTATATGCTTTATAATAATTATCATATAAATAAAATAATTTTAAATAGATATTCAAGTATTATAACAAAGTATGGTAATTATTATTATGTTTTAGTATTACTTAATTCTTATAATAAAACTTTAATTAATATTAATAATGTTGTAAACTTTGGAAGAGTTGTTAATAATATACCTAATATTTTAAATAGAACTAATTGGATAATGTTATGGAGTAATAAAATAGATAATATTGAATATTCAATTAAACATTTAATGCATAAGTATAAATTAATTTATAATTCTATTTATTATTATATTGGATTAACTGAAAATGCAATTAGTTATTTAAAACTTTTAAATATTGATAATAAAAATATAAGTGTTAGTCATAAAAGAGTATTAGCAAGTACTAATATAATGGAGTTTTATAATCCTTTAAATTTAATAATTGATTATAGAATTAGAGATTTAGCTGAATATATAAAGTCATGTTTTTTTGAAAAGAAATTAGATGTTTTAGAAATAATAAATTATTTAAAGAAAATTAGAATGAGTGATGTTGATTATATTTATTTTTATATAAGAATGTTATTTCCAAGTTATTATTTTGATATATATGATTTAGTAATTGTTGATAAGATAAAAGAAGAAAATATTTTAAGGATTACTAATTATCAAAGTGATTATGAGTATTTATTATATGAAATTTATTTACTTATTAAAAGTCATGTTAATATAATGGGAATCGAGTGGATTAATAAAAAATTTGCAATTTAATTAAAAGTATGATATAATATATGGCGATTAAGGGGGGAAGATTATGTCAAGAGTGCATTATGAATATATGCCAAGTGAAAAAGATTGTGGTTATTGTGCGCATTGTAGATTAAATGATTCGAAAGGACTTAAATGTTATTGTACTAAATATGGTAGTTATTATCCAATTAATGATAGGTGTAGTAAACAACAATATGTAAATAGAAGAGAAAGTGATATTGAGAAGTTTTTAAGATGGTGGGTTTCATCAACAGTTGGAATGATGCTTGGAGAAAAAATCGATGAAAAACCATTTTCTAATATTGGAGTATTAATTAACTATCTTGAAACTAAAGATGAATATAAGAAAGATGTTGAGTTATATAACATTTATGGACCATTTCTTGGGGCTCAATTACTTAAAGATAGAGATTTAGAACTTCCTAATTTATTAATGCCAATTTTAAATAAAGTATCTTATTTAGTTGATAAGAATATGATGGATGAAGCATTCAATGAATACAAAAAAATGGTTATGATGTTATATAGGAGATATTTATATTCAGTAAGTTATGACAATAGAGAAGAAAAAGTTAAAGTTAAATAGTGTCTTAAGGGCACTTTTTTTCTTGCTTAATAGTTAAATATTTGATAGAATTTAAAAGAGGAGTCTTTATGAAAAAAAAATCTTATATAACTTTATTAAGTGTAATTTCAATGATTGCGGTAGTTTTTTTGCATACTAATACATGTTTTTGGAAGTTTAGTTACGATTCTTATTGGGCTAGTGCTAATATAATTGAATCAATCTTTTATTTTGCAGTTCCAATATTTTATATGATAACCGGGGTTACTTTAATTGATTATAAAGATCGTTATAGTGATAAAGAATATTTAAAAAAACGGGTTCAAAAAACTTTAATTCCGTTTCTTATTTGGAGTTTAATTGGTCTTATTTACATGATATTAGTTCATGATATTAAACATGGATTTAAAGATATAATAAATGGAATTATTAATACGGAGATTGTTAATATTTATTGGTTTTTTATACCTTTATTTATTATTTATATGTCAATTCCTTTATATTCTTCTGTGAAAAAACAAGATAGAAAGAAATTATTTAGTTATTTAGCTATTTTAGGTTTTATCTTAAATTCCTTAATTCCCTTTTTAAAAAATGTTTTAGGTATTAATTCTGTTTGGCCTTTAACTTTAACAGTTATAAATGGTTATTTAATTTATCCAATTATAGGATATTTATTAGATAGATATGAACTAAGTAAAAAATTAAAAATAACTATTTATATATTAGCTATAGTAGGTTTATTAATGCATATAATTGGAACTTATTATTTATCAATTAAGGAAGGCGAGATTATTCAAACCTTCAAGGGATATACAAATGTTCCCTCAATTCTTTATGCAACAGGTATATTTGTTTTCTTTAAAGACTATGGTAATAAAATTATGAAAAGAATTTTAAAAGAAGTTAATTTCTTAAGTAAATATACTTTTAGTATTTATTTAATTCATTTCTTTATTATGGATGTATTGATGATTTTACTTAAAAAAATAAATATTTTAAATACATCACTTCTTTATAGGTTATTAGGACCATTTGTTGTTATACCTCTTGCAATTTTAATTACGGTTATTTTAAGAAAAATAAAAATAGTTAAAAATATTGTCCCAGAATAATTATCAAGATTATTGAATAAATAAAAGTTTAAATGAAATTAATGCTATAATTAATATGTGGTAATTATGAAAATTAAAGAAATAAATGTTAATCGGTTTATTGCTAAATCAAATATTGAAGGAATTGATTTTGTTGTTAATTCTTATGTTGGATGTCCTAATGGATGTATGTTTTGTTATGCGACTTTTATGAAAAATTTAAGTAGTCATGATGAAGAATGGGGAGAATTTTTAGATGTTAAAATTACTGGTTATAAACTACGAAGTGTAAGCGTTAGAAATAAAACTTATTTAATGTCTTCAACAACTGATTGTTATAATAAATATGAAGAACAATACATGATAACTAGAAATATCTTAAGTCAATTAGTTAAATTTGATTTTAATTTAATAATTGCAACTAGAAATAAATTAATTTTAAGAGATTTAGATCTAATTAAAGAATTTAAAAATGTTAAAGTTGTTATGTCAATTAATACTCTTGATGATAATTTACGAGAGTGTTTAGAAAAAGAAAGTCCAATTAGTGAAAGATTAGATACTTTAAAAGAATTAAAGAAAAATAAAATTTATACAATTTTAAATATTTCACCATTTCTTCCTTATTTAACTGATTATAAGAAAATAATTGAAAAAACGAAAGATTTTGCATGCGAATATCATTTTGAGTTTTTAAAATTAAGAGATGATGCAAGAAGAAAAGTATTAAAATTTATAAATGATAATTATAAAGATTTATATCTTGATTATGCTAAAATATATTTATTAAATGATAATACCTATTTTGATAATTTAAAAATAGAAATAGAAGAATATTGTTTAAATAATAATATTAAGTATAAAATATGAGTTTTTATTTGACAAAAACTACAAAATATGATACAATAATGGCGATTTTTATTAAAGGGGGTAAATTTATATAGATAACATAAAACTAAATAGTTATTAATTGAAGTTATGAAGGTTTAAAAATGTTCTTTAAAAAAAAATTAAAGAAGTTTACATCAAAAATTTGTAATTTATTTAGTTTAGTGGTATAATCTTAATATAAAGAAAGGATTTTATTATGGAAAAGAAAAATACGAAAAAGAAAAATGTTAAAGAAGTTAAAAAAGAGACAAAAAAAGAAGTAAAAGAAGAAGTGAAAGTTAAAGAAAAAGATAAAAAAGAAGAAACAACTAAGAAAGAAGTTAAGGAAGAAGTTAAAGAAACCAAGGCTAAAGAAAAAAGAAATAATGACAAAAAAGAAAAGATATCAAGAGATAAAATATTTAAAGGAATTTTAGTAGTTTTGGTTGTTGGACTAGTTTTAGGTTTTGCTTCATGGTCTTCTAATAGTTATGGAAAAAATACTGGGCCTTACGAATTTACTTATATTGATGTTGATAAATATTTAGAATATATGAATGATAGTGAAGCAAGAATTATTTATGTTGCAAAACCAGATTGCAGTTTTTGTCAAATGGAGACTCCAATTATTACAAGACTTGCTAGTAAATATAACTTAACTCTTCATTATTTAGATACAACTAATTTTATTGAACATGATGAAGATGGAAATATAGTTTATGGTAGTGATGGTTATGCTGTTTATTCAGAAGCTGGTAAAAAGTTCATGGCATCATCAGAAGAATATAAAGATGGTTGGGGAACTCCTAATACAATAATTGTTAAAGATGGTAAAATTGTTGATGGAATATATCAATATGTAGAAGAATCTGAACTTAAGACTTTATTTAAAAATAATGGGTTTATTTAATGAAGAATAAGGTATATAATTTAGCTTTAAGATTTAGAAGAAAATATTTTGGAACGGTTGCGTTTAGGTTAAAAAGCCATAGTGAAGTTATAAATAAGCATCTTAATCCAGATGAGAAAATATTTTATGTTTTCTGTGGCCAAAAAGGGTTTTCCAATCGTGAAATATTTTCAAGTTGTGTTGTAGCACTTACTAATGAAAGAATAATGATTGCAACCAAACGAGTAGTATTTGGATATTTCTTAACTTCCGTAACGCCTGATTTATTTAATGATTTAAAAGTTGACTCAGGAATGTTATTTGGAAAAGTAATAATTGATACTGCTAAAGAAAAAGTAATTATATCTAATTTAAGTAAAAAGTCATTAAGAGAAGTAGAAACAGCTATCTCAACTTATATGAATCGTGTGAAAAATAATAAAAATAAGCAAGTTGAATAAAAAGACTTGCTTTTTTAGACGCTTTTTCTTTATAATATTTAAGTGAGGTTAGATTATGGAAATAAATGAAGATATAATTAAAATTTTAGAAACAGAATTAAATATTAGTAAAAAGCAGATTGAAGCTGTAATTAAGTTACTAAGTGAAGGAAATACCATTCCTTTTATTGCAAGATACCGAAAAGAGGTAACAGGAGCTTTAGATGAAGAAAAAATTAGAGCTATTGAAACAACTTATAAATATCAAGAAAATTTATATAATCGAAAGCTTGATGTTATTAGGTTAATTGAAGAAAAAGATATGATGACGCCTGAACTTAAGGACGAAATATTAAAGTGTACAAAGTTAGTTGATGTTGAAGACTTGTATTTACCATATAAAGAAAAGAAGAAAACAAAGGCCAGTGAAGCAATTAAAAATGGACTTGAACCACTTGCTAAAATAATTATGAAGTTTGATAATACGGATATTGATGCTGAAGCTTTAAAATATTTAAATGAAAATGTTAAAACTAAAGAAGATGCTATAATGGGCGCTAGTTACATAATTGCTGAAATGATAAGTGATGATGCCAAATTTAGAAAATATATTAGAAGTTATATTGAGAGAGAAGCAATTATAAAAACGAAAGTTAAAAAGAATAATCCGGATACTGATAAAGTATATGAAATGTATTATGATTATAATGAAAAAGTTAAAGGTATTAAACCTCATCGCGTTCTTGCAATTAACCGGGCTGAACATGAAAAGGTAATTACGGTTTCCTTTGATTATGATGAAAGCGCTTTAGAAAACTATTTAGAAACGAAAGTAATTAAAAATAAAGAATCAAAAAGTGCTGATATTGTTAAAAATGCTATTAAAGATAGTTTAGATAGATTAATACTACCAAGTATTGAAAGGGAAATTAGAAGTAATATTACGGATATTGCAAATCAAAGTGCTATTAAGAACTTTAGTCAAAATCTAGAACATTTATTATTAACACCACCTATTAAAGATAAGACAGTTTTAGCACTTGACCCAGGTTATAGAACGGGAACTAAGGTTGCAGTTGTTGCTCCTAACGGAAGTGTTTTAGATGTTGCAGTAATTTATCCTGCACCTCCCCATAATAAGATACTTGAAAGTGAAAAAATAATTACGGATTTAATCAATAAACATAATGTTTCTATAATTGCAATTGGAAATGGAACAGCAAGCCGAGAAAACGAAGAATTTACAGCTAATTTAATTAAAAAATTAGATAGAAAACTTGAATATATAATTGTAAATGAGGCTGGGGCTAGTGTTTATTCAGCAAGCAAATTAGGAATTGCCGAGTTTCCTGATTTAACGGTTGAAAAAAGAAGTGCAATAAGCCTTGCAAGACGTTTGCAAGATAGTTTATCCGAATTAGTAAAAATTGACCCTAAAAGCATTGGAGTTGGGTTATACCAACATGATGTACCAGTTAAAGACTTATCAGAATCTCTTGATTTTACAGTTTCTAAAATTGTTAATCAAGTAGGAGTTAATATTAATAATGCTTCATCTTCAATTCTTTCTTATGTATCAGGTTTAAAAAAGAATGTAATTAATAATATCATTGCTTATAAAGAAAAAGTTGGAAAGATTAAAAGTCGGGAAGAGATAAAGAAAATTAAAGGTATGAGTGATAAAATCTATGAACAAGCAATTGGATTCTTAAGAGTAGTTGACGGAGAGAACCCACTTGATAAAACCGATATTCATCCTGATAATTATAATGATGCTTTAAAAATATTAGACGAAGTTAATTCAAATGTTTCAGAACTTGGAACGAAAGAATTAAGTGAGAAATTAAAAAATATTACTTATAAAGAAGATTTAGGAATTGATAAATATACTTTTGATGATATTATTAAATCTCTTGAAAAGCCAAATCGTGATCCAAGAGATAACATCGAAAAACCAATTTTAAGAAGTGATATCTTAACAATTGATAATTTAAAAATTCATGATAAATTACAAGGAACTGTTAGAAATGTTGTTGATTTTGGAGCTTTTGTTGATATAGGACTTCATAATGATGGCTTGATCCATATTTCTAAAATGTCTAAAAACTATATTAAAAATCCAAGTGATGTTTTAAGTGTTGGAGATATAGTTGATGTATATGTAATTGATATTAATAAAGAAAAAGAAAAAGTATCATTGAGTTTATTTTTAGAATAAGTTTAACAAAATTAAAAAAATACAAAAATGCAATTGTAAAAATGAAAACGCCTAACTGGGTTAAAAGAGGAGAGTAATGAGTAAAATATATATTGTTAGACATGGTAAAACAGATTGGAATGTTAAAGAATTGTTACAGGGAACTACAGATATTGAATTAAGTGAAGAGGGGATTGAACAAGCCAAAGAATTAGCAGGAAAATTAGATTTAAGTAAAATTGACATTTGTTTTTGCTCGCCTTTGAAAAGAGCTAGACAAACTGCTGATATATTAGTTGGCAATAAAGTAAAAATAATTTATGATTCTATGATTGTTGAAAGAGGTTTTGGTGATTATGAAGGAAAATCAATTAATTTTGATTTAATTGAAAAACAATGGAATTATAAATTAAATGATAATTCCCACAATATAGAAAGTTTACAAGATTGTTTATTAAGAGCAAAAAAATTTTTGGATAAAATCAAAAGAGAATATCCAAATAAAAACATTTTGATAATTTCACATGGTAGTTTTATAAAAACACTTCATTTTAATTTAGTAGGTTATGATGAAAACACAGATTTTTTATCATTTAATCCAAAAAATTCTGTTCTTTATGAATACGAAATGTAGTGAATGTAAATGATAAAAGTTGATATATTTGGAACGTGTCTTACAAGAAAAGTATTTAATAATGTCACAAGGTGTAAAGTAAATACTTGTTACAATTGAAGAATGATTGTATGACAAGATATAATCTAAATTAAACAACAAACCAAATTTTTCATGATTTTTTTCTAGTTATAGTCTTTCGTCAAAAATTAAACGATTATATCTAATAATTTAACATTTTTCCAAAATAATCATTATCAAGTTATGCGTTATATCATTTTAAAATTAAGGACTATTTTGAATAATATGTCAAATATAGTCAAATTAGTTTACATTTTAATCTAACTTTGATATATTACCATGAGGAGTGATACAATGAGTACTAAAGAAATATTTTCACAAGAATTAATTAAAGCAGTTGAAACTAGAAAAAAGAAATCTCAAGATATTATGTATATTCCAAAAAAAGAAAATCCTTTAAAAGTAATTCCTAAACCTCGGAAGCGTTTATATGGAATAAGTGATACGTCTAGTAGTAAAGGTATTTTCTTTCAAACAGAAGAAGAATTAAAAAACTTTTTAGAAAATACTTGTAATGAATTACCAGGTATGTCATCACAAGTATGTGCTGTTGAATATTTAGGAAATGTAGCTAGTCGTGATGATGTTATAAGAATAATTTTTCTAAATGGCAAATCTTATTTGGTAAGAATTAAAGAAGATACTTCTTGGCATAATAATGTCTATGAAGTTTATAACGAAAATGAAAGTATTAAAGAAGGAACATTTATTTGGGATACGAAACTTGGAGATTTAAGATTATATTATAAAGCTTTTTTAGATGCTGGAATAGATTTTAAAGATATAGTAATTGAAAATATGTCTAGTGAAAAGAAATTAATAAAAAAATAAACTAAAAATTACTAAGCGATTAGTAATTTTTTAAGTTATAGGTATTTTTAAAACTTGACCAATAGAAAGATTATTTGATTGGAGATTATTTAATTCTTTAATTTTAGAAACTGTTGTATTATATGAATTGGCAATTTTATATAAAGAGTCTCCAGATTTTACTGTATAACTAATATAATTAGAAGAAGATGTTGGAATTTTTAAAACTTGGCCAATTGATAAATTATTGCTTGTTAAATTATTTAAATTTTTAATTTCATCAACACTTGTTGAATAAAGATTAGCAATCTTATATAAAGAGTCACCAGATTTTACTATATAAGTTAAATAATTAGTTTGATTATTATTAGTAGTAGATGGAATTTTCAATACTTGACCAATTGAAATTAGATTACTACTTAAACCATTTAAATTTTTAATTTCATCAACTGTAACTCCATAAGTACTGGCAATTTTATATAAAGAGTCACCGGATTTTACAGTATAAATAATATAATTACTTGTATCTTCATTAGTAATTCTCGTTGGAATTTTTAAAACTTGTCCAACTTGCAAAATATTACTATTTAAATTATTGATTTCTTTTAAAACATTAACAGTAGTATTATATTCTCGAGCAATGGAATACAAAGTATCTCCAAATTCAACAGTATAATTAAAGAAATTATTACCTGTATTATTATCATTATTTGGATATTTAGGCTTTGGAATTAAAAGTTCATCTCCAACATCTAAATTATTACTAGTTAGTCCATTTAATTCTTTTATTTCATCAACTGTTGTATTAAACTTTTCAGCAATTTTATATAAAGAGTCGCCGGGCTCGACAACATAAATATTAATTCGTTTTAAGTAATCATAGATAGCATCAGAGGTTGCTTTAGCAAGTGCATCAATATTATTAATTAAAAAACTATTATCATAACTATTAGAAGGGTAACCATAACTTACAATAATACTTTCAACAAAACTTGGAACATCTCTTATAATACTATAATAATCAAGAGCAGTATCACTAGGATTTCGTAACTGATAATATTTTAAAATATCTTGACCAGCACTTTCAATATAATTACTAATTTCTCGTGCTAAATCATCATCATTTCGAAGTGCATAGATAATTTCAGCCCCAGCATCATTTCCACTTGCAAGCATATTTGATAAAGTGATAACTTCATCGTTATTATCTAAAAAACTATTTACAATTTGAAGACGTTCTTCATCACTTAAAGTTCTATCATCATCCCGAACTAAATAAACATCAACACCAAGTTTTTTTAAATTATCATAGATTTTCTTAGAAATTTCCAAATTAAAATCTTTTTCAATGATATTTCCAAAAACAACTCCTGATTCTATTCCACCATAAACTGGATTAATTATTACTTTTTGCAAATAAATCACCATGATATTTTATGATAATTCAAAGTATTTAATTCCTGTATTTAAGGCGTTCCTTGTTAATATTTAAAAGAATGCCTACAATAAATAAATAAGAAACTAGGCTAGATCCTCCATAACTTACAAAAGGAAGAGGGATTCCGGTAATTGGTAAAAGCCCAATTGTCATAGCAATATTTTGAACTTGTCCATAAAATAGCATAATAAATATGCCTATAATAATATATTTATCAATTAATTTAATCTTTTTAGCAGCTAGTCTTAAAATAGAAGAATCAAAAATAATAATAATTAATATTAAAAATAAAGCCCCTAAAAAACCAAAATTTGCTGTATATGTTGTAAAAATAAAATCCGTTTGAGGCTCAGGAAAATAAATAGGATTTTGATTAAACCCAAATCCTGTAATTCCACTAGATCCCATCGCAATCAAACTATTTTCAAGTTGAAAACCACTACTATTAGCCCAGTTAAAAACTCGATCTAACCTGTAAAAAATGTTTTCTCCAACAATATTCAAAAATAAATCTCTGTTAAAAAAATAAAGATAAAAGAAAGTTCCTAAAATTGATACTAAAATTAAACTTCCAATTATATACCATTTTTTATTAATATTAGCAAATATAAGTAAAGTTAATAAAATTAAAAAATAAATAATAACAACCCCGGTATCAGGTTCTAAAAAGGTTAGAAGAGCAGGAATGGAGGTTAGAATTAAAAGTTTTAAAATTAAAATAAATTCGGCTTTCATGGTTTTATCACGTTTCATTTTAAATTTATAAACGAGACTAGCAAGCGTTATAATTAAACTAATTTTCATAAGTTCACTTGGTTGAAAACTAAATGGTCCAATAAATAGCCAACATTTGCTACCATTAACATCAACACCAAATAATAATAAACTTAAAAGTAAAACATTAATACCAATATATATTAAATAATGATATCTTTTAAATAGATTAAACCCTTTATAAGTAATAAAAATACTAACAATTATTCCTACTATATAAAATAATAATTGTTTTAAATATAAAGAGGACATAGAGTCTTTCAAAAAAACTCTAGTTGTATAAATAGATAAAATACTTATAATCATAAAAATAATAATCGAAATTATTATATTTAAACTTGTTCTATTTGCTTTCATATTATTATTATGAAAAAAATTAATAAATATATACAAATAACATAGAATTAAATGGGAGTGATAAATTGAAAAAATTACCTAAAATATATCAAACAGAGTTAAAAAAAGTTCATAATAATAAAGAGGTATTTGATAGTTTGAAAGAAGATAGGGATGAGAAAGTAATTCCTAAAGAAATTAAAAACAAAAATTATGATAATTTAAGTGTTCATGAAAAAATTAAAGAATTAATTAATCAAAATAGTTATATTTTCAATACGAAAGTAAAACTTATTAAGGATGATGCTGAAATCGAATGTCAAATTGCCGGAGTTGTTAATAATCATATTATTACAATGAATAATGAAATAATTAAAATTGATGATATAAAAGATATAAAAATATTAAGTTAAATAGTTATTTATCATATAACTATTTTTTTTATATTAATAAATTATATTGAGGGAGGAAAACATGAATTATAATATGTTTGATGAAATCGATTATTTTACAAATTTTAAAGGCAATTCTAATATGAATAATGGTCCACTTAGCCTAGATAATTATAATGAATCAGAAACAAGTAACAAGTTATCTTTATATACTCCTTATGAAGGATATACAAGAGGTAATATGTTTAAAAACTTGTATAATCAGTATAAGAACTATACTCCATATAAAATAAAGGTTAATAGTGAACAAGAAGAAGTAATGTTGAATCTTGGGCAAATTTCATTTGCAGCTCATGATTTAAGTTTATATTTAGATAATTTTCCAAATGATAAAGAAGCCTTGGAATTATTTAGTAAGTATCGGAAGATGGCAAATGAGTTAATTCAAAATTATGAAAGGAGATATGGTCCTATTAATGTTTCAAGCACTGATAATATGAAAACTCCATATGCTTGGGAACAAGATAAATGGCCATGGGAGATGTAGTATGTGGGCTTATGAAAAGAGATTACAATATCCAATAAATATTAAGAAAAAAGATTTAAGGATGGCTAAACTTTTAGTAACTCAATATGGAGGAAGTCAAAGTGAACTTGCGGCTGCTCTTCGTTATTTAAATCAAAGATATACAATGCCAGATAATAGGGGTAAAGCTTTACTAACCGATATTGGAACAGAGGAACTAGCTCATCTTGAAATGATTGCAACCATGATTTATCAATTAATGAAAGATGCAACTCCAGAAGAAATTAAAGCTGCGGGACTTGATAGTCATTATGCAGAACACAAGAAAGGTTTATATCCAACGGATGCTAATGGAGTTCCATTTACAGTATCTTACTTCTCAACAACCGGGGACCCTAAAGCTGATTTAATGGAAGATATGGCAGCTGAACAAAAGGCTAGGGCGGTTTATGAAAATTTAATTGATTTAACTGATGACCCTGATGTTTTAGGACCACTTTTATGGTTAAGACAAAGAGAAGTTGTTCATTATAATCGTTTTAAAGAATTATTTGATATGTATCTTGAAGAAGGTCTATAAGAATTAGTTAAGCTAGTTCTTTTTTTTAACATTTATTTTCTATTTCTTTATTTTCATCAAGATATTTAATATTTAGATTGTTATTAGGTGTAACAATCGATTTTCCTAATTCTTTTTCTAAATCATCACGGGTATTTTTAGCAATTTGTCCGCCACGTTTAGCAATTTCTCTGTTTTGCTTTAATCCATAAGGCTTGTGTTCTTTCGCAAGTTCTCTAGTTGCAGTTTCACCTATATCAGTTAAAAGAACTTCTAAATCATTCATATTATCTCTTAAACTTTCTTTTCTAATTCCTTTAAAACTTTTATATTCTTGAGATTTCATACCTGACCAAGTTTTATATATTTCATTAGTAAGAATTGCATATTCAAGAGGTTTTTTAATACCATTCTCTTTCCAAACATCAGTTAGTTTATTACGATCTAAAATACTTTTTAATCTTTTTTCTATCCAGACATCATCGAATCCCTTTTTTCTATAAAGATTTATAGCCCTATTAATAGCAACTTCTGGGTCAAATACTTCATCTATTCTTTCACTTCCAACTTTAGCAAGCCAAATTTTAAATGGTTCCGCTTTAGGGCTTGAAACTGATTCGATTAGTCTTAGTATTCCTTTAGTATCTAAAACATCTGTTAAATAACTCTTTCCATCTTTTTTAGATTTCATTTTGAGTTGTCCGATTTTTTCGGACAACTGACTTCCTTCTTGGGTTAATTTCATCTTTAAGTCATTCCAATATTTTCTTGGCCTTTCACTACCAGTTAAAGCACTTATAACATCAACAACACTAAAATAGTATTCCTCACTTTGACTATCCCAAATGCTTCTAATTTCTTTTCCTTCAAATAAATTTGATACTGTTTCTAATTTTTCTTCCATAATTTCTAATCTCCATTTCTATCTATTATTTTCTAAATCAATATGTAAATTTAATTCTTCTTCAGTTGGTAATTCTTTTAAGATTTCAGGTGGTAGATATTCAGATAATTCATATGAACTAACTCCAATTGGCTTATTTATATTTTTTAAAGCATATTCAACCGAAATTTTATCTTTATCTCGACAAAGTATTAATTTTATACTTGGATTATCTTGTTTATCTTTGGCTAAATCATCTATTGCCGATAAGTAAAAATTAACTTTTCCTATATATTCGGGTTTAAATTCAGTGTTTTTTAGTTCAACTACAACATAACAATGAAGTTTAGTATGATAAAATAATAAATCGATAAAATATTCTTTGTTTCCAACTTCTAATTTATATTGATTTCCAACAAAACTAAATCCATTTCCTAATTCTAATAATACAGTTTTTATTTTTTCAACCATAGCTTGTTCCAATTCAGTTTCAATGTAGTTTTGTTTTAATCCAGTTAAATTGAGAATAAAAGGATCTTTCATCATATCTCTTGCTAATTCACTTTGAGGTTTAGGTAGAGTTTCATAAAAATTATTTGGCTTGTCTCCAAGAACTTGCCTTTCATACAATTTGCTTTTTATTTGAAATGCTAATACATCATAACTCCAACCATTAATTAATGTTTGTTCCATATACCAAACTCTTTGAATATTATCTTCAATTTTGTCTAAAATAAGCATATTATGTGACCAAGGAATTTGTGCAGACGATGTCTGCACTTTTTCACTTTTAGAACATTCAATATAATATTTTTTCATATTTTTTAAATTTCGTACAGAGAAACCTTTAATATTTGGAAATGTCAATTTAAGTTCTATTGCTAATTCATCAATAAATTTATTACCCCAACTAGAATTTTCATTAATTGTTTTTCCAATATTATAATATAATTTTAATAAATTCATATTAGCATTTTTAAAAATTTCATACTTTGTTTTATTTATCTCTTGCTTTATCTGTTCTACGATATTTTTAAAATTTTTCACTTCAGTTACTAACATTTTAATTCCTCCTTTTTAATTTTGCAGATGTGTCTGCCGAATTGTTATTCATTATCTTTGATACTTACATGCCAACAGTTAAATAATTAATAATAAGGCTTTGTTCAAAAGTTTTTTCGTTCATTAACTCTTTGGAAACCTCCAGCAAATTTATGACATTTCCATTCATACTTCTACGAGCATCTATTATAAATAGATTTTTTTATTTGTCTACACATTCGACAAAACAAGTCAAAACAAGACATATAATTAAAAATTTTTCCATATTTTATATATTTAAGAAAATGTGGTATAATCTATCTCGTAGGTGGTTTTCATGTTAGAATTAACTGACGTAAATTTATATATAAATGATAAAGTTTTATTTAATAATTTAAACCTTAAAATTAATGCCGGTGAAATCCACGTTTTAATGGGTAAAAATGGTGTAGGTAAAAGTAGTATTGCTAAAACTATTATGGGTGATGATACTTATAAAATAAAAGGATCTATCAAATATAATGGTAAAGATATTACAAATTTAAGTATATATGAAAGAGCCAAGTTAGGCATTTATTTACTTAATCAAACACCAACCCAAATTGAAGGCGTTACTAATGCCGAGATGCTTCGCATTGCTTTAAGTGAAAAAACTGGTAAACCAGTAGATATTTTTGCTTTTAATAAAGAATTAGAGAGTGCTTGTGAATTACTTGAACTTGATAAAAGTTTTATTCACCGCGAAATAAATGTTGGCTGTTCTGGTGGTGAAAGGAAAAAAATAGAACTTTTACATATGTGGATTTTAAAACCATCATTTATCATTTTAGATGAAATAGATTCAGGATTAGATGTTGATGCTATTAAATTAGTAGCAAGTCGCATAAAAAAATATTATGAAGAGTATAATCCAGCTATTTTAATTATTACGCACTCTAGTACTTTAATTAATACCTTTGATAATTTTATTGTTCACGTTTTAGATAATGGTAAAATAGTTAAAGAAGGAGATAAAAGTCTTGCTAATACTGTTTTAGAAACGGGCTTTAAAAATATAAATGCTATTAATAATGAGCATTTGTTATAAGTGGGAATTAGAAAAATGAATAAATTATTAGTGAGTGATATTATAGATTTAAAAAATGGCGAATATACATTAAAAGTAAATTCGAAAGATTTAGTTGTTAATATAAAAAGTAATGTAACTATTTATTTAATAAATGAAAATTTAAATAAATTAGATATTATAATGCAAGATAATAGTAATTTAAAAATTTATATTTTTAATAAAATATGGCATAATAATTTAGATGTTAATATTAATCAAGTTAACAATTCTAAAATTAATTTTAATATGTCTTATACTAATGATAGCGATAGTAATATAGTTATTAATAATTATTTAGATGGTAATAATAATGAATCTATTATAAATACTAGATGTGTAAGCAATATTGGAAATAGTAAAATTATTATTAATGTTAATGTTGCCAAAGATACAATTAATAATATCGCGGTAGAAGATATAAAAGGAATAAATAATGGGGGATTTGTCCATATTGAACCAAATATTATTGTTTTAAGTAATGAAGTAGAAGCTAATCATTTAACTACTATTGGTAGTTTAGATAAAGATGCAATTAACTATCTACTTAGTAAAGGAATAAGTAATAAAGATGCGAAAGATTTATTACTTAATGGTTTTATTTATAGTAATATGGACAATTATATAAAGAGTTTAGATGAAAGAGGTGAAAAGGGTGCATAGAGAAGATTTTCCCATGCTAAATCAAGACATAATTTATTTAGATAATGGGGCAACTAGTTTAAAACCTAAAAGTGTTATCGATAAACAAGTTGATTATTATGAAAATTATAGTGCTAATGCTCATAGGGGAGATTATGATATTTCTTTTAAAGTCGATTTAGAATATGAAAATACGAGAGATTTAGTTCGTGATTTTATTGGGGCCAAAAGAAAAGAAGAAATAGTTTTTACCAGTGGTACAACTGATAGTTTAAATTTAATTGTTAATGGTTTTTTTGCCGGATTACTTGAAGCAGGGGATGAAATAATTATTACGAAAACAGAACATGCCTCTAATGTAATGCCTTGGTTTAGACTTGCTGGTGAAACTGGATCATTTATTAAATATTTACCTTTAGATGATAATTATTTTGTTACTTTAGATAATTTAAAAAAAGTAGTAACACCTAAAACTAAAGTAATAAGTTTAGCATATATAACTAATGTAATTGGGGATATTAGACCAATTAAAGAAATTACGAAATTTGCTCATGAAAGAGATATTTTTGTCGTAGTTGATGGGGCGCAAAGTGTTCCACATTTAAAAACTGATGTTAGTGATCTGGATATCGATTTTCTAGCATTTTCTGCCCATAAAATGTTAGGACCTACTGGCGTTGGTGTTTTATATGCTAAATATGAATTAATGGAAAATATTGAACCAGTAAATTTAGGTGGTGGGATGAATGAATCATTTGATACTCCAGCTGAAATGGTTTTAAAAGAAATTCCCACAAGACTTGAAGCAGGGACACCAAACATTGCTGGCGTTATTGGTTTTGGGGAAGCCATTAAATATTTAGAAAAAATTGGAATGGATAAAATAGCCGAATATGAACACAATTTAAGAAAATATTTAATTGAAAAATTAGTAACTATTCCACATATTGATATTTTAAATTTAGAAGCCGATTCCGGAATAGTAGCCTTTAATGTTGAAGGTTTATTTGCGGAAGATGTTGCTTATTATTTAAATAAATATGGTATTTGTGTAAGAGCAGGTAATCACTGTGCTAAACTTACTAAAGATGTCGTAGGAGTTGCTAATTCAATTCGCGTTAGTTTATATTTTTATAATACGGAATCAGAAATTGATAATTTAGTTGAACTTTTAAAAGATAAAGATAAAATAATGAAAGAAATGATATAAGAAGTAGCGATACTTCTTTTTTGATGAATTCTTTTTTGATGAATAGATTGACAAAAAGTGTAAAGTATGCTATGATAACAACTCGTAAGGGGGAATTGTGATGGAAAAAAGACATAAGGTAACAATGATAGATGTATATGTGAAAGAAAAAAAGCGTTGTAATGTTATGAAATATTTAGATGTTGCAGCACTTTCTATTGAAATAACAATTATTTCATTATTGTCAAGTGTGCCAAATAAAAATGTTATGGAAATTATGTTTATTATTTTAAATTCTTTAGGGGCTTCATTAAATTTAACTAATTTAATGGAATTAATAGTTGATAAAAATAAATGGCAACAAAAAATTGATGAATTTAAATATCCAGAAGAAAATCAATCTAGAAGTAGATAATATAGTATAAAGGGGAAACTTATATGAATATAAATATAAGAGATATAATTACACTAGATGGTACTAATAAATATGTAGTAGCAAGTAAAGTATTATATGAAGAAATAAATTATTATTATTTAATAAATGTAAATAATTTGAAAGATATTTTATTTTGTTATGAAGATAATAGTGAATTAGTCGAGTTAGATAATAATGAGTTAATTACTAAATTATTACCATTATTTTATAAAGAAACTCGTAATATATTGAATGAATACAATGTTAAGAAAGAAGAAAGTTAAAAATCTTCTTTTTTATTGACACATTTTTATTTATGCGTTAAATTAAAATTGAATTATGAGTTGTAGGGGCGAAAAATGAAAGAAAAATTTAAATTTGTGGTGGATAATAGTACATATGTTAAAATTAATTATACTAAGTTAGATGAGTTTATTAATAATTTAGGTGCGTTAAATTACAAACATTGGAGTAAAGAAGTTAATTTAGATTTAACTGAAAGAGAATGGATTATATTAGCATTTTTAATTGAATCAATGAATTTTTGTTTTTGGGCAAAACCTAAATGGAAAATAGAATATCATAATGATATATTAAGCGGCTCTAATGCTTTATTTTATAGTGTAATTAAAGAAGTAGAAAATAATAAAGACTTTTTAGATATTAATTATTTATATAATTTAAAATATGAAGACTTTAAGAAAATATTTATCCCAGTAGAAGGAGAAATACCTTTAATTGAAAATAGATTCAATAATTTTAAAGAAGTAGTAAATGTAATACATAATGATTCTAACTTTTTTACTGAATTATTTAAGATAAATAGTGATCAAGAATTATTAAAATTTATTACTAGTAAATTTATTAGTTTTGATGATAAATCATTATATAAAGGAGAAATAATTTATTTTAATAAAAGAGCAACTTTACTTGTTAATGACTTATATTATTTATCTGATACTATTAGAAAAAATATTAAAAATGTAAATAATTTAAGTGGATGTGCTGATTATGGTATTCCAAGAACATTTAGAGATCATGATATTTTAGAATATAATAATATTTTATCAGAAAAAGTTGATAATGAAGAAGAGATACTACATGATAGTAATATGGAAATTGAAATTAGAGCTAATATGTTATATGTAATTGAATTAATTAAAGAAAAATTACATGAAAAAGGTATTTTAATTAATTCAGTTGAACTTGATAATTTAATTTGGCGGATGGGTAAAAAGCAAACTAAAAAATCTAATGCTCATCATACGATAACTATTTATTATTAAGGTGGAATTATAATGGAAATATTAGATTTATATGATGATAATGGTAAACTTTTAAATGAAACAATTCCAAGAGATGAAAAAATACCTGATGGTAAAAATATTATGCTATCAGTAATTTTTATTAAAAATGAAGAAGATAAATATTTAATTCAAAAAACTTCTAAAGAAAAAGGAAGTAAATATTCTTCAACTGGTGGACATGTTATTCATGGTGAAGATGGATTTACCACTATTGTAAGAGAACTTGATGAAGAACTTGGCCTAAGGGTAGATGATAAAAAAATAAAATACATTACTACTTTTAAATATCCAAATAAAAATTGTATCTTTAATGTTTATGAATTAGATATTGTTAGTTTAAATTTAAATAATGTTAAATTGCAAGTAAGTGAAGTAGAATCTATTAATTTTTTAAGTAAAGATGAAATAGAAAAAATAATAAATGATGGTAATTTTCTTGAATCTCATGCTTATATATTTAAAAACTATATAATAAAAGAATAGAAAAGAGGTTGTTATAGATATGTATAGCATTTTATTAAGTGATTACGAAAAAGGAATGAAATTAGTTGATAAAGATTTAAAGAAAATAATTAAAGATAATTATAAGGCAGTAATAATTGCATGGACTTTTCCAACAGAAATAGATTATGAAACATTTAATAATAAATGGTTTAAAAAAGATGAAAGAAGATATAACAAATATGTAGATTCTTTAATTAATTTAGGGTTGAAAGAAGAAAACATTACAATCTTAAATTGTTATGATAAAGATAATATTCCCCAATTTAAAAGAATAATTGATGATAGTGATATTTTAGTTTTAACCGGTGGTAATCCGGAAATGTTATATAGTAAAGTAGTGCAAGAAACAGAACTTTTATATAATATTAAGCATTATAAAGGAATTATTATTGGGGCTAGTGCTGGAGCTGAATTACAATTAAAAAGATATTTTATAACTGCTAAAAATAACTACTATAAATATTTTGCTTTTTATGATGGCTTTGGTGTATTAGATGATCCTTTTTACTTTGATGTCCATTCAATTAATAATAAATATTATTTAAATAAACTACAAAAGATAGCAAATGAAAAAGGTAAAAAAGTTTATGCTATTTATAATGATGGCGCTATGATATATAATCGTGAAACAAGAGATTTAAAAATATTGGGAAATGTTAGTACATTTTTGCCAAAAGAAAGTTAAATTATATTGTTAATGTTAGGAGGAATAAAGATTTATGGAAACAAGAATTGTATTGACAGGAATTTTAAAAGTAATGATTTACTTTTAATAGTAAAAAGAAATGAAAATGATGAATTGTATCCAGGAGCGTGGGAATTTCCTGGTGGTCATTTAGAAAATGGCGAAACTTTAAAAGAAGGTTTAAAAAGAGAACTTAGAGAAGAGATAGGATTCACTGATGAATTTGATCCAATAATTACGCATTATTATGATGAAGTTAAGGAAAAAAATGGCCTCTTAGTGCATGATTTAGAAATTGATTTTATTATTAATGTGGATAGTACAAAAATAAATGTTAAATTAAGTGATGAACATTGTAACTATAAATGGGTTACAAAAGATTCAGAATATTTAGATGAATTTATAAAAGATAAATTGTCAAATATATAATTTTATTGATACATTTTTTAATTATGTATTTAAATTAATGATAAAGATTTAAGTAGTGATTGCTAATTCAATTCGAGTTAGTTTATATTTTTATAATACTGAATCAGAAATTGATAATTTAGTTGAACTTTTAAAAGATAAAGATAAGATTATGAAAGAAATGATATAAGAAGTAGCGATACTTCTTTTTATATTTAGTAACAATTTTTAATTATTAAGACTAAAATAATAGATTTTTATTAATGAAAATGTTAATATATATGTGTGGGGGCAAAATAAATGAATTTAGATTTTAGTAAAGAAAGACTTTTAGTTTTATATAAAGAAACATATCAAAAAGATTATAATCCTAATAGTCAAAAAAAACTTATTGGAAACATAAAATTGGAACACCAAAATATGATGTATATGATGTATTTAATTCAAGCGCTTATTAAATATATGGATGTATATGGATTTGTGTGGGATTTTAATGGTCCATATTCTAGACCTTTACAGGCGGAATTACAAGAAATTGATAAGAATGTAATACAAGTTAAAAACTTTTATGATACTTATGCTGAAGAATATGACTATAAGCAATTGCTTAAATATATGGATTCCAATCAAATATCAGAATCTATTCAATATTTGAGTAAAAGTGAAATTCAAAGATTAAAATTACTTAAATATTTTTATCAAAGTGATATTAAAACATTGGAAAACTTTTTTTACTTAATTGTTCCATTTAGCCAAAAATATGAAAATGGAATGCAAGTAATAGCATCAATTCATTTTCTAGCTTCTATAACATATCCAGCTAGTGATTATAAATATATTTTTAATAAGTATAATGAGTTAACGCAAAAAGAAAATGATAGAAGTTTATTGTTAAAGGCTTGGGACTGTTTAGATAATTTAAATTTACTATATGAAACACAATCAAGAAAGTTAAAAAGAAAATAAATTCGTAATATATGAATGAATACAATTATAAGAAAGAAGAAAGTTAACAAAATCTTCTTTTTATTGACACATTTTTATTTATGCGTTAAATTAGGGATGAGATGAGTAATTATGGATAAAGATTTAAGTAGAGAAATTATATTAGAACATTTTCAAAATCCAATTAATAAAGAAGAAACAAATAATGATAATTATAAATTAGTTAATACTAAAAATCCTAATTGTATTGATAATTTAGATATAAAAATATTATTTGAAAATGATACTATAAAAGATATTAAATTTATGGGAGAAGCATGCGCTATTTCAACCGCCTCAACATCTATTATGATTAAAAATTTAATTGGTAAAAGTATTAAGGATGCTAAAGATTATATTAATAATTTTTATCATATGTGTAATGAAGAAGAATATAATGAGAGTATTCTTAATGAAGGACTTGCTTTTCAAGATATATATAAACAGAATAATCGCAAAAATTGTGCACTATTAC
Source organism: uncultured Bacilli bacterium (assembly GCA_947630055.1). Taxonomy (GTDB): domain Bacteria; phylum Bacillota_I; class Bacilli_A; order RF39; family UBA660; genus SIG200. The sequence goes on along the minus strand of CANRGA010000002.1, from coordinate 31,793 downwards.
CATATAAAGGAATATTGAAAGCTATAGAAGAATATGAAAATAAATAAGTTATCCATTATTTTAATAATAATTATTCTTTTACTAGTAGGATATATCGCCTATGATAAATTATATGAACCTAAAGAAATAGAAAAAGAAGAAGATCCTTTAAAAATAGTAGATACTATTAAATTTGATTATGTAAATATATATTTATTAAGTGATGGAGTGTCTTATATCGTACCACTTAAAACTGATGAGATAAGTAGATTAGATGCTACAAGTAGTTTAAAAGAAAGATTAAATACTATTTATACCCAAGCAATATATTTTGATATATTTATTAACAATTATAAATTAAAAGGTTTTAGAGTTAAACTAGATAGTGATATTAAAAAGATGTATAAAGTAGATACAAAATATAATACTTATGTTATCTTTTTAAAAGAAAATAATACTATTGGGTTATTTAACTATGAAGAATATTATGATTTATTAAATACTAATGTAATAGATAATTATCAAGATCTTAATAATGTTTTTGAGATAAAAAATAATAAAGTTATTCATTTAGATGGTAGTAGTGAAGTAATAGATTTTAAAGAATAAGTTTGGAGGTAGCTATGGAAAAAGTAAATGCTAAAGATTTTTTAGGAAAAGAAGTAATCATAAAAATTGATAGGCAATTAGGTTCAAGACATCCCAAGCATGGATTTATGTATATGTTAAATTATGGCTTCATCCCAAATACAATAAGTGGTGATGGGGAAGAGTTAGATGCTTATTTAGTTGGTGAATTTGAACCAGTAGAAGAAAGTAATGGTAAAGTAATAGCTATAATCCATAGAACTAATGACGATGATGATAAATTAGTAGTGTCTAAAGATGGTAAAGAATATTCTGATGATGCTATTAAAGCAATGACAGAATTTCAAGAACAATATTTTGAATCTATTATTATTAGATAAATTTATCAATATTGTGATTTAAAATTTGAGTTTAAAATAAGAAGGTATTATAAAATGAGTTATAAAAAAGAATTAGAAGAATTTAGAAAGTTTAAAAAGAATTATAAATTTAAAGAATTACCAGTAGTTAAAAAAGGTGAAAAAATTTATTGTGATGGAATTTTAGTGCAAGATGAAAATGGCTCAGCTTGCGAAAGTGAAAAATGGATTAATGTTAGTTATTCTTTAAAAGGAACTTATTCCAAATTATTATCTAATCTTTTTCCTTATGATTTTAAATTTAAAGGCTATCATTTACATTCTATTGAATCTTTTTTTCAAGCAATTAAATTTCCTGATATAAAAATGCAAAAAAAACTTTTTAACTATAGTGGTAAAGAAGCCTTAGTTTTAAAAGATGCTACTAATTATAATTGGCAAGAAGATGGTTTTATATATTTTAAAGGTAAGAAAATTAAGAGAGATTCTTTAGAGTATGATTTATTAATTGATGAATTATATATTAGTGCTATTCAAAATAATTTTTATCGTAATGCAATTAAAAATTGTCCTTTGCCAATAATTCATATAATTGGTAAAGAATCAAAAAAAGAAACTGTATTTACAAGATATGAATTTGAATTTATGCTTAATTGTTTACATGATTTTTTAATAAAAAATGATAAATAGAAAGATAATGTTATGGATATAAAAATAAAGGATGAAGATATAAAATTTAAGTACAGAGTATCTGCAATAATAGAGACTACTAACAAGGTTTTAATTGAAAAATATAATACAGATAAATATTGTTTACCTGGTGGATATGTTTCTTTAGGAGAAACATCAGAAGATGCTTTAAAAAGAGAAATTAAAGAAGAACTAGATTTTATTATAGATGATTGTAAATATGTTGGTACCATAGAAAATTTCTTTATTAATAGAAAACAAGAGAGAACTCATGAAATAGATATGTATTATATTATAAATTTAGATAATTCAGATATTAATAAAATAAATTTGGGAAAATGTGAACAAGATCATAATAGTATTATTTATCATCATTTAGAATGGATAGATAAAAATAATTTAAAAAACTATAATTTAGTACCAAATAAAATAAAAGAAATAATAATTAATAATGAAGATAGTTTTCATTATATAGAAGAAGAATAAAAATAATTAAGAAAGATGATGATTAAAATGAAAGAAATATTATATAATTATGATAATTTAAAATTAGAAGATATTGATGAAAAAACAACTAGAGCAAGAGCTATACTTATTAATTCAAATAAGGAAGTATTAATGTGTTATTCTAATGGTTTAAAACATTATGAATTTCCCGGTGGACATCTAGAAGAAGGAGAAACTTTAGAAGATGGTTTAAAAAGAGAAATATTAGAAGAAACTGGCATAACAATTGATGTAAAAAAGATTAAAAAATTTTACTCAATAAAATATTATTGTAAAAATTATCATAATAGTGGTAAAAATAGATTAGTAGAAATATTTTATTATATAGTTTATTGTGATTCTAAATATGATAATTCTAAACGCCAATTAGATTCTAATGAAATTATTCAAAATTATGAATGTCAGTATATAAAAATAAATGATTTAAAAGACATTTTAATTGAGAATAAAAAAACTACTAAAGAAAATAATTCAGCTTTAGATGATATGATATTAATTTGGGATGAATTTTTAAAAACATATGGAGATTAATTATTAGGGAGGTTTACACATGAAAATATTATTTATATCAGATATTCATGGTATTGATGTTAATTTAAAGAAAATAGAAAATATTATGGAAAATAAACAAATAGATAAATTAGTTGTACTTGGAGATTTATATTATGCTGGACCAACATATAATAAAAAATATGAAATTAATAGTATGAATGTTAAAGATATCTTAACTAAATATTCTGATAAAATTATTTGTTTAAAAGGTAATTGCGATACTGATGTTGATATCAAGGCAAGTGATTTTCCTATTTGTAATAATTTAGCATTAATCCATGTCGATGGCTTAGATATCTATTTAACTCATGGAAATGAATATAGTTTAACAAATAACAGAAAATTTAATAGAAAAGGAATACTCGTATATGGTCATGAACACATACCTTATATAAAAAAAGAAAAAGATATGATATACATTAATGTTGGATCAATATCTTTACCTAGAAATAATAATAAACCTACATATATGATATACGAAAATAAGAAATTTACTATTTATGATATAGAAGATAAAATAATTGATAGTATAGAATTATAAAAATTAGCAAAAAAACTATTGACATTCATTTTAAAAAGATGTAAATTATTACTAAATTTATTTGAAGGGGAGATGCAGTATGAATAGTAATATCCTTAAAAATAATTTAGTCATTAGCAAATTAAACATTTTAAAAACAAGTGAATGTTTATGCTTTCTTATGAATAATGAAGTAATCAGCAATTAGCCTTTGTGGCTGTTGCTGTTTTTTATTTGGAGGTGGTATTAATGAATATTACATTTACTGATTTAATTAATTTAGTGAAAGAATATAATCCAGAAGAAGTAGAAATTATAACTAAAGCTTATCAACTAGCGGAAAAACTACATGATGGTCAATTTAGGCAGAGCGGCGAAAGCTATATTATTCATCCTTTAAATGTTGCCTATATTTTAGCAGAAATGCATGCTGATAGAGATACAATATGTGCAGGACTTCTTCATGATACTTTAGAGGATACTGATTTTACGAAAGAAGATATTGTTGAAAACTTTAATAAAGAAGTAGCTAAATTAGTTGATGGGGTAACAAAACTTTCTAAAATGAATTTTTCTAGTAAACAAGAACAAAATTTAGCAAATACCAGAAAAATAATTACGGGAATAACTGATGATGTCCGAATAATTATCATAAAACTTGCTGATAGATTGCATAATATGAGAACTTTGCAATTTAAATCAGAATTTAAACAAAAAGAAAATGCTTTAGAGACAATGGAAATATTTGTTCCTCTTGCTTATTATATTGGGGCTTATCGAATTAAGAATGAACTAGAAGATTTATCACTAAAATATTTAAAACCAGATATGTATAAAAAAATCGCTGAAAAGAAATTAGATATTGAAAATGATAGTAATACATTTTTATATGAAATGCTTAACAAAATACAAACTATTTTAAATGATCAAAATATTCCAAATGAAATAAAAATTAGAACTAAAAATATATACGGCATATATAAAAAATTAAATGAAGGTTATAAATTATCAGATATTCATGATTTATTTGCCTTAAAGATAATGGTAGATGAAGTTGAAAATTGTTATCGAACTTTATATTTTATTCATAAAGAATACCATCCGATAAATAGTAAGTTTAAAGATTATATATGTAATCCTAAAACCAATATGTATCGAAGTTTACATACGACAGTTTTTGGCCCAAATGATAGGTTGGTGCAAACGCAGATAAGAACTTTTGATATGGATAAAGTTGCATCTTTTGGTCTTCCAACATATTGGGATATCGAAAAAGGTAATGCGAGAAATGTTATGCAAGATGAGTTAAAAAGCAAATATCAATTTTTTAAATCATTAACGGAAATAAATGCTATATTTGGTGATAATAGAGAGTTTGTAACTCAAGTAAAAAATGAACTATTTGCCGATAAAATATATGTTTATACTCCTAAAGGTGAGATATTAGAAATGCCAAAAGGATCAACGCCAATCGATTTTGCTTATAAAGTTCATACAGATATAGGAAATACAATGGTGGCTGCAATGGTTAATGGTGAATATGTGCCAATTGATTATCAACTTCAAAATAAAGATAGAATCAAAATAATAACAGATAAATTATCTTTTGGCCCAAGAGATGAATGGGAACATATAGCATTTACTAGTTATGCTAAAAAAAGAATAAGAGAATTTAATAAAAAATAGGAGGAGAATAAAATATGGTGCCATGCTTTTTAAAAACGAAAGATAATATAATTTGGTTTGCGATAAATAAAATAAATGATGAATATTTATGCTTTCCAAAATATATTAATAATTATAAAGGAAAAAAATATACTGAATGGTTCGATTATAAAAACAATATATTAAAAAAATATCTAAAAATTCAAAAAGGATTAGATGAAAAAGTTTATTTAGTTTCTGAAAAAGATATATTTAAATTTTATAGTCCTACAAAATTTTTACAGGAATTAGATAAAAAAACACTTAACTATGATTTTAACAAAAAGATTTATGATATAGTTTATTTTATTTCTAAATATTTTGATATAAATCAAAAATTTATTGGTGTTGAAGGTTCTTTATTATTGAATAAATATAAAGAAAATTCAGATATAGATATTTTGGTTTATGGGATTGAAAATGCTAAAAAAATTCAAAAAAGTTTTTTTACAATTAATAAATCTAATCAAAATATTAGACTTTTTTCTAAAGAGGAATCAATGAAATATATTAAAGATAGAATGGAATGTGGATTTGGTAAAAATTTAAATTTGGCTTTAAAACAATTTAAAAGAAGATTTTATGGATTTACAGATGATACGCAATTTAGTATAGTTTGTGTACCTTTAATGGAAAAAGATGGTTATATTGATTTAAATAGACAGATAAAATTCATTAAAAATTATGAGGGAATATTAACGATTTCAAATGATTATTATTCATGCATAGTGCCATCTATTTATAAAGGTATAGATGATAATGGTGTAGAATATAAAATTGAAATATATAATCATTATGGTATTAATCAAGCAAAAGTTGGAGAAAAAGTATATATTAAAGGAAAGGCTTACGAAGATTTAAATTCAGGAGAAAAAATAATAATTTTATCTTTTTGGAGCGGACTAAAAGAAAGGTTTGATTTATATGAATAAAAAAGATTATTTTACTGAAAAATTAAGAAATGTTATAAAAGGCAATAATATTACACGAAAGGAAGCGTTTATTTGTTTAAAATATTTATTAGATCATGAATTTGGAATTGCAAATGATAGTTGTTTTGGAGCTTTTTTTGCAGCACTTGAAACTAAACGCCCAACCATAGACGAAATTGCTGGATTAATGGATTGTGTTTTAAATTATGATAGAAAAGAATTAAAAATAAAAAGGAAGTTTAAAGAGCCACTATGTGGTATTATAGGAAGTGGAAAAGATGATGTAAAAACTTTTAATATAAGTTCTATATCTTCTATAGTTGCAGCGGCAGCAGGAGTTAAAGTATTGAAAAATGGTTCAAGATCAGAAGCAAGTGTTGCGGGAACAACAGATGTTTTCGAGCAATTGGGATATAATGTTTTACAAAATGATTTAAAAATAGTAGAAAAAAGTATTAATGAATTGAATTTTGGCTTTTGTGATGTTGAACCATATTTTCCAAAAATGAATAAAGAATATATGGGAAAGTTTTTTTTCGTTCATCCTTTAAGTTATATTTTACCAATTGCAAGTGGTGTAAGTTTTGATAGAGTATTATTTGGCTTGGCATCAGATGAGACAGAAAAAACAGCGAAATTATTAATTGAATTAGGTTTTGACAATTCTATGATAGTATCTGGCCACGATGATAATGGAAATAATTTTGATGAAATATCTAATATTGGAATTACCAAAATTACGGAAATAAAAAACAAAAAAATTATTACATATGAAATTAATCCATTACAATTTGGAATTCCATTATCTAAAAAAGAAGATATCCAAGAAGGAAAAAATGTTAAAGAAAATTCTAAAATTTTTATTGATATATTATCTCAAAAAGAACTTGGAGCAAAAAGAGATATTATTTTGCTAAATGCAGGTGCTTTGATATATATTTCAGGATTAGCTAAAAACATCCAAGAAGGAATTGAATATGCAAAGCAAGCAATTGATAGTGGATTAGCTTTAAAAAAATTGCAAGATGTTATATCGTTAAGTGGAGGAGTATATCATGTTTGATGTTTTTGTTGCAATGTCTTTAAATTTTAAAATTTTTGATAATAATTTTCCTAGCATATTTAATTATTTTTCTGATGAATATATTTTAGAATTAAGAAAAAAAATTAGAAATGAATACAAAACTATTATTGTTGGGGCTAATACCATAAAAATTGATAATCCTAATTTATTGAACTCTAAAAAAAATAATATTAGATTAGTCATTGATAAATATGCTGATATAAACTTAAATAGTAATATTTTTCAAAATGAACCTAAATTAACATATGTTTTGTTATTAAAAAATAATAAAGATTATATTAAAAAATTAAGAAAAAAGGGAGTAAATGTTATTTTATTTGAAGAAACAGATGAAATAAAAATAATAAATAAAATTAAAGAATTATGTAAAGGCAAGGTTTTAATAGAAGGGGGAGCAAAAACAATAGAGATGTTTTTAAAGCATGATATGATTAATCTTTTAAAAATTGTACAATTTCCATTTTTAATGCCTACTAATACATTAAGTATGTTAAGTGAATTTAATTTTTATAAGAAATTAAATGTTGTTAATTACAAACTGATTAATAATAAATATATTTATGAAGTTTTCAATTTAGAAAGTGAGAAAGAAAATGAGCGACTTTTTAAACAAAGTTCTAAAAACTAATAAAAATCTTACTAAAGATGAAAAAAGTGATTTAAAGGCCATTATATCAAATTTAAAGAAAAAAGAATTTAAGATTAGAAAAGATATATTAAATTGTGAAATGGCTTTGTTATATGATTCTTATAAAGAGAAGGGATTTAATTTAAAGCAAATAAACAAATTTTATATGCAAGATAAGGATACAATTAATAGTGCTGAAGAATTTTTAAAAAAGCAAAATAATTTAAAAAAATATTTGTTTGGGTATCCTGCAAATATGGAGGATATTGATTGTATAGAAGAATTTTTAAAGTGTCTAGAAATAAAAATGCCGTTATCTAATAATTGTGGAGAAAATTATAATAGAAAAATTGATTGTAATTATGCTATGGATTCTAAAGAATGGGAGTATAAAATAGTAGAAGAAATTTGTAAAAATTTAGGGTTAGGTACTTTAAATTATGAAGGCTATATAACATCTGGTGGTACAGAAGGAAATTTTTTTGGAATAAAAAATGGATTTTTAAATTTGCCTAATAGTGTATTTTATTATTCTTGTTGTGCTCATTATAGCATACAAAAATTTATAGATTTAATAGGAAAAGAAAGTATAAAAGTTCAATGTGATTCAAATGGTAAAATTGATACTTTAGAATTATTGACAACTATTAAGAAAAATTGGCAAGAAAGAAAAAAATCAGCAATCATTTTACTTACATGGGGAACAACAGAAATAGGGGCTATTGATAATGTTGAATATATTATTAAATATTTAAAAGAAAATGATATTCCATATTATGTACATTTAGATGCGGCATTTTATGGTGGTATTCCAAAAAATCAAAAACAATCGCCATGTGTTAAAATTAAAAAATTAGATATTGATTCTATTTCTGTTAGTTTGCATAAATATATTGGAACTGCTTTAGTAAATGGCGTTGTTCTTTGGAAAAAGAAAAATTTAAAAAACAATTATATTACTTATATTGGTCAAAACGATAATACAATATTGGGTTCTAGATCTTTGCTTCCGTTTTCAACATATTACAGAGTTAATAAAATTCTAAATCGATCTGAGCCTAATAAATATTTAGAGAATGTAAATTATTTTCAAAACCAATTAGATAAAAATTTATTAAAATATTCAAAAACTGAAAATTCTAATATTTTTGTTTTTGAAAATTTGCATAAATATATTATTAAGAAATACCAACTTGCTGAAATCAATAACAAACGATATCATATAATTATAATGCCATTTCATAGTAAGAAATATATAAATGAATTAGTTAGAGATATTAAAAAATTTCAAAAAAACTAAAATAAAACAAAATAATAGATTTTTGACAAAGATAATTCTGTTTATTATAATAAAACAAAGAAAAGAGTGAAATTATGAAAAGAATATTAACAGGTTTAAAGCCAACAGGAGATTTAACTTTAGGTAATTATATCGGTGCTATTAAACAAATGATAAATATGCAAGATGAATATGATTCATTTTTGTTTGTTGCTGATTTACATGCACTTACTATTTATCAAGATCCAGTTGAACTAAAAGAAAGAATTAGAAAGTTTATTGCAATGTACATTGCCTGTGGAATTGATCCGCAAAAAAATACAATATATATTCAATCTGAAAATGAATATATACCAGCAATATCTTATCTATTAGAATGTAATACTAATTATGGAGAAGCATCTAGAATGATACAATTTAAAGAAAAAAGTAAGCAAAATGCAAATTTTTCTGTTGGTTTATTAACATATCCTATTTTAATGGCTGCTGATATTTTATATTGTGACTGTGATTATGTTCCGGTGGGAATAGATCAAAAACAACATGTAGAACTCGCCAGAAATATTGCTGAACGATTTAATAATAAATATGGCAAAACATTTAATTTACCGGAACCCTTATTAAGTAAAACTGGAACAAAGATATATGATTTAAAAAATCCAACTAAAAAGATGAGTAAATCAGAAGATAATCCATCTGGAGTTATTAGTTTATTTGATGATCTTCCTAGTATAGTTTCTAAAATTATGCGTGCTACTACAGATAGTTTGAATCAAATTAAATATGATCCGGAAAATCAACCTGGTATTTCCAATTTATTGAATATTGCTTCATCATTAACAAATCGTTCCATTGATGATTTAGTTAGTCAATTTAACGGTAAAGGATATGGAGAGTTAAAAAAATATGTTGCTGAAATTACTGCTAATCATATAGGAGAAATTCAAAAACGCTACGAGCAAATTGTTAATAGCGAATTATTAGATGAAATTTTAAATAAGGGTATAGCTAGATCTAGAGAATTAGCACAACAAAAATATGAAGCTATGAAATTAAAAGTAGGAACAGTTAGAAAATAATTGTTGATAAAATTGATTATAAAGCATATTTATAAAGTGTTTATGAATTTAAGTTAGGAAATAAATAAAAGGACTATTTTTTATGAAAAGTATATTATGTAGTAATATTGAATCTTTATCTAATTATCAAGAATATTTAAAAAAGTATGTTAAAAAAGATGCTAAGGTATTAATTATCCCTTGGTCTTTTTCCAATGAGACAAATAATTTAGATGAATATTTTGGTAAAGATACAAAAAGATATTTAAAATATATAAATGTATTATTGTCTTTAGGATATAAAGAAAATAATATTAAAGTTTTAGACTGTTATAAGAATAGTAAAAACAAAATAAAAGATTTAATTAATACTAGCGATGTTATAGTACTTACAGGTGGTAATCCTGAAATGTTTTATCAAAAGGTAGTACAAGATACAGAATGTTTATATGATTTAAAATATTTTAAAGGTTTAGTAATTGGCTCATCAGCTGGAGCAGTTTTACAATTTAAAAGATATTTTATTACCGCTAAAAATAACTATTATAAATACTTTTCCTTTTATGATGGCTTTGGCTTAATAAATGATCCATTTTATATTGATGTTCATTCTATTAATAATAATTTTTATTTAAAAAAACTTAGTAATGTTGCTAAAGATAAAAGCAAAAAAATATATGCAATTTCTAATGATGGAGTATTAGTAGTTGATAGAGTAAATAATAAAATAGAATATATGAATAATGTTAAAGTAATAAATTAGGAGAAATGTAGTGTACAATTTATGTAAACTTGCTTGTAATATCTTGTATATTGTTTTAATATAAAAAGTGTACAAGAAAGTGAGTGTATTTATGAGCGAAGAAGAATTATATAAACAAAAAGAATTAAAGATTATTTCATTAGTTGAAAAATATGAACAAGAATTGGAAAAATTAAAAATAAGATATAATGAAATTTCAAATTTTATTGATAAAATAGGCGAAATGGCTAATGCTAAAAAAAAATCTATAAGAAAAAAAGTGCTATTTACTACTTCTTTTAACAATATACTTGATTTTAGAATGAGAGTTATTAGTGAAATTTCTCATATTGATAATATTCAAATTAAAGAATTTTATGAAAGTATATTAACATCTCAAACTGAAAAAGATTTAGATTTATTAGAGGCCAAAATAAATTCTAACATTTTAAAAGTTAAAAACTTAGAAAAGGCATTAATGGAAAAATATTTAATATTTAAAAGAGAATTAACTCCAGCTGAAATGGTATCTTTAGAAGAAAATCCAAGGAATTTACCAATTAATAAAAATTTATCACGAGTAAAATATTCAACAAGTGAAAATTTTGTAACCGAAACAGGATTAAAAATGCGAAAAACTTTCTTAAAGGTTTTACAAAATATGTTAAAATCTGCATCACGTCGTGAAACAGTTGTGGAAAGTTTTCCAAAGCTTGATAAAGATGAATCATATATATTTGTTCCTGATCATTTATTTGATGAAGAAACTAATTCTTTAACTATTGCTTTAGACAGACCTGCATTTATTTTAATTGGATCTACGGATCAAATAGAACATAATCCTGTATTAAATGGTTTATGGTTGTCTGGTATGATATATGTAAATCGTGGCGATAAGGAAAGTCGTAAAGATTCAATCAAAAAAATGGAACGTCTTTTAAATAGTGGAACTAGTGTTATAGCATATGTTGAAGGTAGATATAATAATACTGAAAACAAATTAGTTGAAAAAATGTTTTATAGTCCATATGAATTATGGCAAGCAACTGGTAAAAAAGTTGTTCCTGTATCAACTTATACTACAAGTGAATTAGATAAAGTTTATGTAAGGGCTGGTGAACCTATTGAATTTAATGGTATGAATAAACATGAAGCTATTGAAATGTTACGTGATAAAATAGCTACAATGCATTATGAACAAATAGAAGAACATAGTATCCCACTTACAAGAGAATATTTATCTTCAAGAAAAGATCCACGTTTAGACTATATGATTCAAAGAAGAGAAGAATACTGTCATCATCCATGGTATAATGATGTTTGGGATGAAGAATTAACAGGATTTATTGATAAAAGTGAAGTGTCACCAGAAGAAGTAAGAGCAAGTTTTGATAATGTTATAATTACACCACAAAATGCTAGTATTATGGCACCAATTTTGTTAAAAAGAGAAGAAGATAAAAAATATGATTTTAAACAATTTATGAAAAATACATACAATAAAAATATAAGAGAATTATATCCTGATAATAATATTTTAGATTTTGAATATCAAAAACCCAAAAAGAAGCAAAGAACTAGAAAAAAATAGAAAGCAAGTAGAAATATTTGCTTTTTTCTTGTATTTAATAAGACAAAATGCTACAATATTTTTAGAATAGAAAGAATAGTGATTTAGATGATAGCGGAATTTGAATTACAATTAGTTTCATTTATTTTTATGGCTATAATTGCTATAGTTTATTTTTCAAAAGAAAAAGTAAAATTTGCTGAAAATAAGTATTATGAAATAATGCTTATATGCGCTGTTATTTCTACATTTGCAACAACGTCATTACATTTATATGCATACTTTATGGGATTTGAAAACACGTTAAAATTGGCGCCATTTATATCTATAGTTAATAAAATCGTTTCAGAATTATATATTATATTCTTTTGCTCAATTATAGCTTATACTATAACCATTAACAAAAAAATTAAAATAAGTGATGATAGTTTAAAAGTATTGTTAGCAATATTTTACATTTTTTATGGTTTTATAATTTTCTTTACAGATGTAAATATTGAACTTGTTCATGGAGTTACTACTATAAGTGGAAGTATGACGATAATTACTCAAACCGTGTTGGCATTAACTGAAGTAATAAATGTAATAATTTTGATACTAAATAGAAAATATTTGGATAAACGTTATTATGTAATATACTTTATTATGCTATTTATGCTTTTATCAGGAATTAGCAGTATTTTATTTCCAGGCATCAATTTAAGTGATGTAGTTTTAGTTTTAATATGTTTTACTATGTACTTTACTATTGAAAATCCAGATGCGAAAATGATAGAACAATTAAATATAGCTCGTGATCAAGCTGAAAAGGCTAATAATGCTAAAACAGAGTTCTTATCTAATATGAGCCATGAAATAAGGACACCACTTAATGCTATTGATGGATTTAGTCAATTAATACTTGAAGAAAAAAATATTGATACAATTAAGGATGAAGCTCGTGATATTATGGCCGCATCCCAAAACTTACTAGAAATAGTTAATGGCATATTAGATATATCTAAAATTGAAGCTAATAAATTAGAAATAATTAATGTTGAATATGAGCCTGCTAAAGTATTTGATGAACTTGTTAAACTTACTAAAGCAAGAATTGGGGATAAGCCTTTAGAGTTTAATGTAAATATTGCGAAAGACCTACCAGAATATTTAAATGGTGATTATGTTCGTCTTAAACAAATTGCTGTTAACCTTTTAACTAATGCAGTTAAATATACTAAAAAAGGTTCAATTACATTAAATGTTGATATAGTTAAAAAAGATAATATTTGTCGTTTAATTATCAGTGTTAAAGATACTGGTATTGGCATAAAGAAAGAAAATTTAGATAAGATATTTACTAAATTTGAAAGATTAGATTTAGAGAAAAATATTACCATTGAAGGAACTGGTTTAGGTCTTGCTATTACTAAAAAACTAGTTGAGTTAATGCATGGTAAAATTGTCGTTGATTCTACTTATGGTAAAGGTTCTAACTTTACCGTAGCAATTGATCAAAAAATAGTTAATAAAGTTAAAACTGTTAAAGAAGTTAAAGATGAAAAACCAACTAAGCAAGTAAATTTAAAGGGCAAAAAAATATTAATTGTTGATGATAATTTAATCAATTTAAAAGTAGCAGCCCGTCTTCTTCTATCTTATAAAATTGAAACAGAAGAAGTCTCTAGTGGTTTTGACTGTTTAAAGAATATTAAAGATGGCAAGAAATACGATATGATTTTAATGGATGATATGATGCCGAAAATGAGCGGAGTAGAAACATTTAAAAAATTACAAGAAATAGAAGGATTTGATACACCAGTAATTGCTCTTACTGCTAATGCCATTGCGGGTATGAAAGAAAACTATTTAAAAGAAGGTTTTAATGATTATATTTCAAAACCAATTGATAAAAAAGAATTGGAAAGAGTCTTAACAACTTATTTAAATGCAAAAAAGTAAATAGTGTGTTATAATTTTAATATAAGGATGGTAGAAAATGAAAGATGTAAGTATTTTAGAGAATAATGGAGTTGATTTAGAGTATGCTGTTTCCTTACTTGGTGACTTAGCATTTTATGATGAAACATTAGAAACATTTTTAGAGGAAAATAAAACGAGAGTACCCAATATTGAAAAGTATAAAAATGAACAAAATATGGAAGATTATGCGATATTAGTTCATGCTTTAAAAAGCGATTCAAAGTATCTAGGTTTTATGAGTTTAGTAGATATTGCTTATGCTCATGAACTTGCTAGTAAAGCTAATAACATTGATGAAGTAAATAAAACTTATGATAAGTTAGTTAAAGAAATAAATAAATATACTGAACTTGCTCATAAATATTTAGGAAAGGAATAGAATATGAAAAAAATATTAGTTGCAGATGATTCAAGAATAATTAGTAATATTGTAGAAAGGGCTTTTAAAGACGAATATGAAGTATTAGTAGCACTTAATGGTAAAGAGGCTATTGATACTATTAAAAATAATGTTGATGATTCTATTGTCGGCTTATTACTTGATTTAAATATGCCTGAAGTAGATGGCTTTGCTGTTTTAGATTATTTTAAAGAAAATAATCTATTTAAAAGAATTCCAGTATGTATTATTACTGGTGATGTACAAAAAGAAAGAATAGATAGAGCATTTAATTATGATATTGTTGATGTTCTAGCTAAACCATTTACTTTTGAAAATGTTAGAGAAGAAGTAGAAAAAATAATTAATATGGGTTCTTATTAATATGGATAAGAATGTATTTAGAAAATTAACTTATGGTCTTTATATCATAAGTAGTAAATATGAAGATACTAAAGCGGGATGCATAGTTAATACAGTAACGCAAATAACTAGTGAAAATCCGATCATTGCAATTAGTATTAATAAAGATAATTATACTAATAAAATTATTAAAGAAAGTAAGAGAGTAGTTATATCTATACTTTCGCAAAATATTAGTAAAGATATAATTAGTACATTTGGCTTTTATTCATCAAAAGATACTGATAAATTTAAAGATATTAAATATGATATTGAAGATGATCTACCAATAATTAAAGAAGGTGTTTGTGCTTATTTAATTGGTGACATCATAAATATAGTTGATGCTGAGACTCATGATATATTTTTAGTTAGAGTAAGTAGTACTAAAGTATTAAATGATGATGAGGTATTAACTTATAAATATTATGGGGAAAATATGAAAGGTAAATCACCTAAAAAAGCGCCAACTTATATTGAAAGTAATGTAAGTGGTGGAAATAAATATCGTTGTCTTATTTGTGGACATATCTATGATGATGATAAAGAAGAAGTTAAATTTGATGACTTACCTGATGACTGGGTATGTCCAGTATGTGGTGTTACAAAAGATAAATTTGAAAAGATAACCAATTAGTTGCTAGTTGGTTATTTTTTTCTAATTTGCAAATAATTAAAATTTAATATATAATTTAAGCGGTGATATTTATGCAAATTGAATCTGTTGAAGAACCAATAATTGCAATTCGAGTAAGTCAATATCCAGAAAGTAATAAGTGTGAATTTTTACTTTTAGGTAGAAGTAATGTTGGTAAGAGTAGTTTTATTAATACCTTAATTGAAAGAAAAAACTTTGCTCGTACTTCATCTAAACCTGGTAAAACGCAAACTTTAAATTTTTATTTAGTTAATAAAAATTTTTATTTAGTTGATGTTCCAGGTTATGGTTATGCTAGTGTATCTAAAGATACGCAAAAGAAATTTGGTATTATGATCGAAGATTATTTACAAACAAGAGAAAATTTAAAACATGTTTTTTTACTTATTGATTATCGTCATAAACCAACTGAAGATGATATTTTAATGTATAATTTTTTAAAATATTATAATTTAGATATATCTGTGGTAGCTACTAAATATGATAAAGTTAGTAAAAATGGAAGAGTAAAACAAGATAAATTAATTAAAGATACTTTAAAATTAGGCGAAAATGAAAGCTTTATTCCTTTTTCTACTATTACTAAAAAAGGAAGAGGAGAAGTTTTAGATATAATTGCTAGTTTTTTAAAGTAGGTGATATAAAATGAATAATAAGGGTTTTACATTAATTGAACTTTTAGGAGTTATAGTATTACTTGGAATTATAAGTGCTATTGCTATTCCTTCTATTGGAATAATTACTAATATTATTAAAAATAATATGTTAGAAAAAAAAGTAACTATAATAGAGCAAGCTGCGACTCTTTTAGGAGAAGATATTAAAGCATCTATTATAGATAGTAATTTAAGATATAAAGAATATCCATGTCGAAGTTTTATTGTTAGTAATTTAGTACCAGATTATTTAGATAAAGATAATGATAATACTTGCCTAACAAGTGAGTCTGAAGGTTTTGGTTGTATTACAGATCCAAGTGATAATGATAAATATTTAGATAAATTAGAAGTAATAATATATTATAAAAATAAAAGAATAAATGCTAAAGTAGATACAGAAAATAATCTTACTTGTAGTTAAATATAATTAGGAGTGTATAATATGAAAACAGTCTCTTTAATAGGCAAGCCAAATGTTGGTAAAAGTAGTATATTTAATAGACTTATCAAAGAAAAAAAGTCTATTATTTTAAGTGAGCCTGGAATTACAAGAGATCGTATTTATGGCATAGTAGAATATAAGAATAAAAAATTTAATTTAATTGATACTGGTGGAATTCATGGTGATGATGATAATTTTAATAAAGACATTATAATGCAAGCTGAACTTGCTATAGATGAATCTGATCTTATACTTTTTGTAGTAGATGGTCTAGATAATATTAATGAAGCTGATAAAAAGGTTCGTAATATGTTAAAAAAATCAGGTAAAGATGTTATTGTTTTAGTAAATAAAATTGATAATGAAAAGAGACGAGAAAATATATATGCATACTATGAACTTGGCTTTGAAACTATTTTACCAGTATCAGCAGAACATAATTTAGGTTTTAATGAACTTTTGGAAACAATTACAAAAGATATTAAAGAGACAGAAGAACCAGATGAAGATATTTTAAAATTTTGTTTTATCGGAAGACCTAATGTTGGTAAATCTTCTTTAATTAATGCTTTACTTAATGAAGATAGAGCTATAGTTAGTGAAGTAGCAGGTACCACAAGAGATGCTGTTGATACGAGATTTACTTATGATAAGAAAGATTATATTGTTATTGATACTGCTGGTATGCGTAAAAAAGGACGAATTTATGAAACAGTCGAAAAATATAGTTTACTTCGTAGTATGAAAGCAATTGACCGAAGTGATGTCTGTATTTTAGTAATAGATGCCTCTACTGGTATTATTGAGCATGATAAACATATTTTATCTTATGCTATGGAAGCTGGGAAAGGTATAGTTATTTGCGTCAATAAATGGGATACTATAAAAGATCCAGATACGGAAATAAAAAAATGGAAAACCGAATTAGAAGTATATTTTAAATTTGTTCCTTATATTAATTTTGTATTTACTAGTGCTTTAACTAAAAAGAGATTACATACTTTAATGCCAGAAGTGATAAAAGCTTATGAAAATAACAAACAAGAAATAAAGACTAGTTTACTTAATGATGTTATTACTGATGCAGTATCTTTGCATGAACCACCTTCTTATAAGGGCAAAAGATTAAAAATATATTTTGTCAGCCAAACAGGTAGTAAACCACCTAAGTTTACATTTAATGTCAATAATAAAAATTTAGTTCATTTTAGTTATGAAAGATATTTAGAAAACAAAATAAGAGAGGCTTTTGATTTGGTTGGAACGCCAATTATATTACAATTTAAAAATAGAAGTGATAAATAAAATTTTCACTTCTTTTTCATTTTTTTGCTTAAAAATATTGACACTAAAACTATTTTTTTGTAGAATTAAATTAGAAATATAGATAATAGTATTTCGGAAATATTATTAAAATGGAAGGAGGGTAGTAATGGATAAGAAAAACACAATGTTGTTAACTGTTATTGCCGTTGCTACATTGTTGGTTGCTGTAGTAGGAGCTACATTCGCATTCTTCGCAATTCAAGCTACATCAGAAAGTAATGCTAAAGCTACAATTACTGGTAGTACAGAAAATGCTAATGTTGGTAGTGTTGCTTTAACTGGAAATACTACATTAAAATTAAATTTAACAGCTGAAAATATGAGTAAAGCTAATCAAGGTAAAACTTACTATGCAAGTACTGATGGAACAGCTAAAGAGTCTGAAGAAAAATTAACTGTTGGTACTGCAACACTTACTGGTGGTGACTCAGGAATAGTATATGAATGTACTGCTAATTATAAAGTAACTTATGATGATAGTAGTGCTAATATTGAATGGGCAGATGCAGATGAAACAAATGGTGATGACAAAGCTGTATTAAAGTTATATGGCAAAGATGCTAATGTTACTTTAGATGGTGATCTTGCAACAGCTATTAAATTAAAAGATTTACAAACAGCAGCTACAGCTGGTAAAACTGGTACAGTTAAATTTAAATTAACTGGTACTGGTGAAACAGTTACTGAAGAGCTTCAAGCATCATTATCATTAGCTAACTCTGATAAAGAACAACAAACTAGATTAGCTAATAAGACATTTACAGTAACTCTTGAAACAACAGCATTTAGCTGCGATACAGTTAAAGAATAATAAATAGTTAAATTATATAATTAAAGAAGTTTAAATACTTCTTTTTTTATTTTTTAAAAATTTGAAATATTGATATATATTAAACATAATTTAGTAAAATAGTTTTAAAAATCTTAAAAATTTGATATTATTAAAGTGGTGATGCAACATGGGTTTATTTAATAAATTAAAGAACTTAGTTAGTAAAAAAGAAGAAATAAAAAATAAAGAGGAATTAGAAGAATTACAAGATTATGATAAAGGATTAAAAAAGACTAGAGATAACTTTATTTCAAAGTTAAATATTTTGGGTGTTAAATATACAAAAGTATCAGAAGAGTATTTTGAAGAATTAGAAAGCATTTTAATTATGGCTGATATTGGTGTTAATACTGTTATGAAATTCATGGATAAATTAAGAGACAGAGTTAAACACGAGAATCTTACTGATACCAAATATCTAAATGAAGTAATAGTAGATGAATTATTAGTTATTTATGTTGAAGGAGAATCTTTGTCTGATAAAATTAAAATGAATGAAGATGGTCCAACTGTTATTTTAATGGTTGGGGTAAATGGTGTTGGTAAAACTACGACAATTGCCAAACTTGCTTATAAATATCTAAATGAAGGTAAGAAAGTAATGATGATCGCTGGTGATACATTTAGAGCTGGAGCTGTTTCTCAATTAGAAATATGGGCAACCAAAACAGGAAGCTTATTTTATGGTAAAGAAGGTAGTGACCCAGCAAGTGTTATCTATGATGGCTTAGTAGAGGCTAAAGAAAAAAAAGTAGATATAGTTTTAATAGATACAGCCGGAAGACTTCAAAATAAAGTTAATTTAATGAAAGAATTAGAAAAAATAAATAAAGTTATTGCAACACATATAAGTGGTGCTCCACAAGAAACTTTACTTGTAATTGATGCTTCAACTGGTCAAAATGGCATAATGCAAGCCAAGGCTTTTAAAGAAATAACTGATATAACAGGCATAGTTTTAACTAAACTTGATGGAACTGCTAAAGGGGGAATAGTTTTAGCTATTAAAGAAGAAGTAAATCTACCTGTTAAGTTTGTTGGTTTAGGAGAGGCTATGACTGATTTAAAACCATTTGATATTGAAAACTATATATATGGTTTATTTAAGGATATGATTTAATGGAAAAGTTTTTTTACTATAATAATTTATATTTAATTTATAAAGATTTATTAAAAGAAAATAATCGAGAAGTATTTGATTTATATTATGGGGAAAATATGACTATGCAAGAAATTGCAGATTTAAAACGTGTTTCTAAAAGTAGAATAGGAATAATTATTAAAAATGTGGAACAAAAATTAGATAATTATGAAAGTATTTTAAAATTAAATGAGAGAAATACTAAATTAAAAGAATTATTGGAAGTAGAAGATATCAAAATAATTAAAGAAGAAATTGAAAATATTTTAAAAGGAGAATAGTTATGTTTGAATATATGGGTGATAGAATATCTAATGCCATTAAAAATATTCGTGGTATGGGTAAAATAACGGAAGATAATATTAATGATGCCATGAGGGAAATTAGAATGGCTTTACTTGAAGCTGATGTTAACTATAATGTGGTGAAAGAATTTGTCGCATCCGTTAAAGAAAAGGCTTTAGGAGTTGATGTTGGTAAAAGTTTAAAACCTGATGAAGTTTTTATTAAAATTGTTAAAGATGAATTAGTAAGTCTTTTAGGTGGTGAATATGAACCACTTAACACTAAAGAAAAATTTGCTGTTATTATGCTTTGTGGTCTTCAAGGTAGTGGTAAAACAACTACGGCAGGGAAGCTTGCTAATTTACTTAGAAAAAAACATAATCGTAAACCTTTACTTATAGCTTGTGATATATATAGACCAGCTGCTATTGATCAATTAAAAGAAATTGGGGCTTCTTTGAATATTCCGGTATTTACGGAAGATAAAAAGAGTGTTTTAGAAATAGCTTCAGATGGTATTAAATATGCTAAAGATAATAACTTAGATTATGTTATTATTGATACCGCTGGAAGACTTCAAATAGATGAAAAATTAATGCAAGAGTTAAAAGATTTAGAAGAAAATATTACTTTTAATGAAATACTTTTAGTAATTGATGCGATGATGGGTCAAGATGCTATTAATGTTATTACTGGTTTTAATGAGGCTTTGAAATTAACTGGTTGTATTCTTACCAAAATGGATGGTAATACTAAAGGTGGAGTAGCCCTTTCCTTAAGACATCTTACCAATGTACCAATAAAATTTGTTGGTGATTCGGAAAAAATGGATGGTTTAAGTGAATTTTATCCAGTTAGAATGGCTGAACGTATCTTAGATATGGGTGATATTTTATCTATTGCTGAAAAAGTAGAAGATATCGTATCCGAAGAAGATGCTAAAGAACAAGCGAAAAAAATGCAAAAGGGAACTTTTGATTTAGAAGATTTCTTAACTACATTTAAACAAATAAAAAAATTAGGACCACTTGAAAATATTATTAAAATGCTTCCGCAAGCAAGAAGTATGGGATTAAATAATATTTCCATTAATCCAAAAGATATGGCTCATGTAGAGGCTATAATCCTATCTATGACGCCATATGAAAGAAGACATCCAGAAATATTAAAAGCCACTCGTAAGCAAAGAATTGCTAAAGGAAGTGGCCGATCTGTTGAAGAAGTAAATAGACTTCTTAAACAATTTGAAATGATGAAGAGCATGATGAAAAGTATGAGCAATGGTAAAATGAAAATGCCATTTTAATGTCTAACTCTTTCTAACTTAATACTTTCTTGTTGTAAATCTCTTTCAAAACTACGTAAGCTAAAATTAGGAATTATTCCTAATTTTTTAATATTACTGTAATATTCTTCTTCATTCATTTCATCTAGTAATATCATTCTTTTTAATAAATCTAAAGCTTTATCTTTATTTTCTTTATATAACATATAAAGTTCAATAGCATACATATAACTAGCTAAATATTCTTCATGAGCAATACCAGAGAATAAAAAGGCATCATCAAATATTTCATCACTAAATGAGTCTTTCGTAAGTTGTTGTCTCATTTCTTTAGTAGATGTGTATTCATGACCTAATTGTTGTTCTTTTTTGATAAGATAAATAATTAAATTAACTACTTGAGCATTATCAATATATTCTAAATGGGTATTTATTTTATAAATACTTGCATCATAGTCTTTAGTTTGTTCTAAGTAATAGTCTGATGCTAGAAGTTCCATAAAAAGAGCAATAGTTTCTGAAAAAGCTCTTTTATCATAATCAACATGATTAGGATTTATTTGAAAACTAGTGGCATGAGCAAATTCATGAATTGTTGTTAAATAATCTTCTATAGTAAAGAATCTACCAATACTTAAAAAAGCTTCATTAGTATATTTAATAGAAATAGCTTCCCCACAATAAACATCATCAGGATCATTTAAAAATACTACATGATCTCTTCGATGACGAAAATTTTTCATAAAATTACCAAAGAAATATCTATTTAAAGATTTATAAAAATCATGAGTTAAAGTTATTAAATCATCTTTTGATAAACTACTACGATGAAAGGTATGCTCTCTAATTTTAGGATCTTTACTTTCACGGTAAAATTCTTCATAATCACTCCATAAAAAAGCTAGAGATGTAATATCAGATTTAAATACTTTAAATATATCAGTAAACTTTTCCATATCGTACTTTTCTGTATCATAAAAGGCATCGATCCAAGTTTCTAAATTATTGATATCATACGCTATTAAATTTTTTAAATCTTCATTTTCTTCTCTAGCATAAGCTTTTCTTAATTCTTCAATTTTTAATTGTAATGTGTCAACTGTCCAGTTGTATTTTGCCATTTCAAAACCACCCTATACTTCCTTACTTCTACATTTAAATTATCATATGTTTAATTTAAGTTCAATATTTTTAGTTAAATTTGTTTAAAATTATAACAAAAAAAATTAGAATTGGGAAAAATAATAAGTGAATTTTTAAAAATTAGCAGATATTTTTTATCTTTATTAAGTCTTGCAATAATGAATATTTTGTGATAATCTATATTATAGTTAGAATAAAGAGGTGTGATAACTTTATGGAAGATTTTTTAAATAAGTTATACAATTATGAATATTTTGGAACATATTTAATGATAGCAATAGCGGTATTAGTTCTATTATTTATAATTGTATTATTTTTTGGTAAAAAAGATCAAAAGAAAAGAGAAATAGAAGAGACTAAGAAATTACAACAAATTAATAATCAAGATGCTTTTAAAGAAGAAAATAATGTAGCAAGTGTTGAAGTACCTAGTGAAGTTGCAGAAACGCCAACATTAACTCAAGAAAAATTAGAAAATGATACAATAATAGTACCTAATATTAATAATATTAGTCCAGAAATGAATGTTGAAAATGTACCAGATGTAACTAATACTGAAACTTTAGAGGTAAATAATAATAGTGCAGTAGATGAAATACCTGAGCCTGTATTACCACAAGAAGAATTGAATATTAATGCTAGTGATAATATGCAACCTAGTATTAGTGAAATTCCAGAACCTGTTATTAATCCTATATTAGATAAAGAAGAAGAAAAGCCATTAGTATTTAATGAACCAGTGAATGAAACACCAGCTGTAAATAATATTGAATCGCAATTTGTAACTCCTGAACCAGAAATGCCAGCACCATCTGTTCAACTTACTGATGTTCCTGATTTCAATTTTGATGAAATCATAAGTGGAGTAGAAGAAGCAAAAGAAGAAACTGTTTCTAAGCCCAAAGAAGTTTTTAGTTCTGTATATGCTCCAGAAAAGGAAACAATTGAGTTACCAAAAATGGAAGAAAAAAGTGCTAAAAATGATGACTTAGATATTGAATTACCAACTTTAAAAAAAGAAGTAGAAGAAGAAAAAATAGAAATGCCAGTTTTAAATGATTATAATTTAGATAATATTTCTGGCGAAGATTATAACATTAATAAATAAAAAAAATAAAATTTTATATTTAAAAATCTCTAGAATAGAGATTTTTTTAAATTTTTTAAATAAATTTTCGCGAAAAAAAAGGAAATCGAAGAAAAAAAGCTAATAATATAAGTGAAGGGAGGAAAAATAATGAAAAAATCTAAAGCTATTATTCAGCATGATTTTAAAGATTGTGGCGTTACTTGTATGCAGTGGATAATCATCTATTATGGTGGCTATATATCTTTAGAAAAACTAAGAGAAGATACCTTAACTGATAGTAATGGTACGAATGCTTATCAAATGGTTACTGCTTTTAAGAAGTGGGGATTTGATGCTAAGGGGATTTTGGCGCATGACTTAACTAATGGAGACGTTAAGTTTCCATTAATTGCCCATATGGAATTAGATAATGGTTTAGAGCATTTTGTCGTTGTTAAAGAATGTCTTAATGATACTGTTTACATAATGGATCCAGGTATCGGTAATATTAAGATGACTTTAAATAAGTTTAATAAATTATTTACAGGACATATTATTTTAGTATATCCAAGAGATAATATTGTTAAAATGGCTAAAGGCATAACTATTTCTAAATTATTTTTAAATATCATAAGTAAGGAAAAGTTTCTCATTATAAAAATAATTTTAACTAGTTTAGTATGGACAATACTTTCTATAATAAGTAGTTATTATTTGAAAGCTGGAAGTAATCTTCTTGATTATAATCTTTATTTATTAAAATGTTTTGTTGTTTCCTTTGGGATTATAACTTTACTTAAAGTTTTATCATTATATATTCGCGAGTATTTTGAAAATCATTTAAGTAACTTAGTAGATACATACATTTATCCCGAATTTTTAAGACACTTATTTTATCTTCCTTCAAAAGTCATTAAGAGTCGTAGTACAGGAGAAATAGTAACAAGAATAAGTGAACTTTCTAATATTAAAAGTTTATTTTCGGATATCTTTATCTCTTGTTTCTTAGACTCTTTAATGGCCATTATATCTATAGTAATATTATTTATGATTAATCATAATCTCTCTTATATTCTAATCATTTGTATTATAATTTATACTATTTATAGTATTATTATAAGTAAAATTATCTATAAAAAAGTATTGGAGAATATTAATTATCAAACCGATTTTAATAGTTTAACTATTGAAAATATTTCGATGTTTGATAGTATTAAGAATTTAAATATAACTGATAATATATTAATTAAATTAGAGAAAAGTTTAGCAAAATATCTATTTAATAATTATCATTTTAATAGTTTTTTTAATCTTTCTAATTTAGGTAAGGATTTTTTACTAGAGATGTGTTTATTTATTATTAATTCTTATGGCTTCTATAACATATTAAATGGTAATCTTACGATAATAGATTTATTTACATTTAATTTAATATTGGCTTATTTCATTGATCCGATTAAAAATATAATTAGTATTTTACCAAAGTATAATTATGTTAAAGCATCATTTACGAAAATAAGTGAATTTATTAATCTAGATGAAGAAGAAATAAATAATGATAGTAATTTACTTAAAGGAGATATTTCTTTTAAAAATGTTAGTTATTCTTATAATAATTATAACAATGTTATAGATAATTTAAGTTTTAATATAAAGAGTGGTGAACATACTTTATTAAATGGTATATCTGGTTCGGGTAAAAGTACTATATGTAAACTTTTATATAAAGAGAATTATGATTATCAAGGTGAAATATTAATTGATAATTGTAATATTAAAGATTTAAGTTTAGGAAGTATTAGAAATAGTATTTTATATGTTTCCCAAAATGAAGAATTATTTACGGGATCGATTAAAGATAATATTTTAATGGGAAGAAGTGTACCAGATAAATTATTTCAAGATGTTGCAAATATTTGTGAACTTGAAAGTATTGTTAGTAAGAAAAGTATGCGTTATGATTCTTTAGTAGAAGTTTCAGCGAAAAATATCTCTGGTGGTGAAAAACAGCGCATAATTTTAGCAAGAGGTTTACTTAAAAATGTTAATATTATTATTTTAGATGAAGCCTTATCGGAAGTAGATAAAGATTTAGAAAGTAAAATTATTAAAAATATTAATAAATATTTTTATGATAAAACCATTATTTATATATCTCATAAAAATCAAACTCGCAATTTCAGTCACATTATAGATTTAGGAGAGAAAAATGAATTACTTTCAAGTTAATTATTATCGTTTAAGAAATTTATCACAAAAACATCTTTTCACTATAATTGTACTCATTATTATAAATGGTGTAGTTATCTTAACGTTTAGTTATTTTAAAGTAGTAAGCAAAAAATATAATTGTTATGGTATTTATCAAAATAATTTGTTAAATGTAAAGTTTTCACAAGATAAAATAGATATTTTAAAAACTAATAAAGAGTTAATATTTAATAAGCAAAAAGTAACTTATAAGATAAAAAATATGGGTGAATATGAAATAATAGATAATAAGATTTATCAAAATATATATCTTACTATAGATGGTGATGTTTATGATAATGAAGTAGGAGAAGTAGAAATTTATTATCATAAAGAAAAATTAATTAAATTTATTTTTGAATTATTTAAGTAGAGGAGGTAATATTAATGGAACTTAATAATGAAGAAATGATGAATGTTAAAGGAGGCGCGATTAGTTTTAATATTGCGGCATTGATAACTGGTATAGCCACTGGGTTGGTAACATTTTTAGTAGGTGTTTGGGATGGATATTTAAATCCTAATAAATGTAAGTAGGAGGAATTATGTTAAGTAATGAAGAACTTATGCAAGTAAAGGGTGGTGCTCTTAGTGGTGCCATTATTGATGCAATGGTTAATATGATGAATACAATTTTTGATTTAGGAAGAGCTCTTGGGACTTCAATTAGAAGAGTTATATCAAAAAAGTATTGTAAAATGAATTAACATTTACAATTAGTTTATTTTTAGTTGTCAAACCATTAGCTTGGTGTTATAATAATTTTTAGAAAAACGCGAAGGGAGGGCGATTATGACAAAGGTTGTAGTTAATGGCAATATTGATGCTGCTTTAAGAAAATTTAAAGTAAAAGTTGCTAGAAGTGGTGTCCCTTCAGAACTTAAAAAGAAAAAATTTCATATTAAACCAGGAGTTGAAAGAAGAATCAAAAAAGAAGAAGGCATTAAAAATTCTCATAAGAGAAATCGTAATAATTAAGGAGGCAAAAATTAATGTTTGCAAAAATTAATACCGATTTAATGAATGCTTTAAAATCCGGTGATAAATTTAAATTGTCTGTTCTAAGAATGTTAAAAAGTGCTTTACAATTAGAATCAATTAATAATAAAAAAGAATTAACTGATGAAGTAGTAATATCAGTTTTGAAAAGACAAGTTAAACAAAGAAATGATTCAATTAAAGAGTACGAAGCACTTGGTAAAGAAGAAGTAGTTAATGATTTAAAACATGAAATAGAAATTATTAATGAATATTTACCACAAGAAGCTAGCGATGAAGAAATAGAAAAAGCAATTGCTGAAGCTTTTCAAGAATTAAATCCAACTAGTATGAAAGACATGGGAAAAGTTATGAAATTTGTAACAGAACACTTAGCTAATGCTGATATGAGTAAAGTAAGTGCTCTAGTTAAAAATAAACTTAATAATTAAAGGCTAATATAAAAAATATTGGCCTTTTGTTCTGGATTTGAAAAAATTAAAAAAATTGTCAATTCGTGTATTCTAAAATAATTAAATATATGGTAAAATGTTTATAGTAAGGTGATTACTAAATGACAAGAGAAACATTTTTACTCATTGCAATTGCTTATTATATTTTTACAATGGCTGTAGTTGTAATTGTTTTAGTATTCATGGATAAAAGATATAAAAGAATTTTGAATGATGAAATAAATGAATTAGAAAGAGAAAAAAATTTAATTATTTCAAGTAATATTTTAACAGAACTTAATAAAGTAGAAATATTAGTTAATAATGCTGATTTAAAGAAAAAATATAAAAATTGGGTAAAAAGATTTGAGGCTATTAGAGATAAAGAAATACCTAAAATAACTGATGAGATTATTGAACTTCAAAATGATTATAATGAAAAAGATTATCCTAAGTTAAAAAAAGGGTTACTTGATGTAGAACTTAATATCAATTATTTAAAAACTAAAGCAGATTTTTTATTAGATGAAATAAAAGAAATTACTTTATCAGAAGAAAGAAATAGAGAAACAATAACTAAATTAAAAGCTGATTATAGAGAAATAAGAAGTTTATATAACGCTAATGAAAAAGATTATGAAATAATTAAAAAACCTTTAGAGTTACAATTTGAAAATGTTGATAAATTATTTAGTGCCTTTGAAGATGCAATGGAAAAAAATGAATACTTAGAAGTTAGTAAAATGGTTAAAGCTATTGATGATATTATTGGCAATTTAAAAGTAGTTATTAGTGAGACAAAAACAATTGTTAATTTAGGTAATGTTTTAATTCCTAAAAAAGTTGCTGATATTGATAGTATTTATCATAAAATGAAATTAGAAGGTTATAATTTAGAATATTTAAATATTGAATATAATATTGAAGAAGCTAACAAAAAAATTCAAGATGTTTTTAGTAGACTAAATGTATTAAATGTTGTAGATTCTGTTTTTGAACTTAAAACAATGCTTGATTATTTTGATTCTTTATATAATGATTTTGATAAAGAAAAATTAACTAAAACTTTATATGAAGATTATAAAAGAAGTATTTTAATAAAGGTAAGTAAACTTGAAAAAATAAATAATGAATTATATCGTAAAATTGATGATATTAAATATAGTTATGATTTATCTGATGATGAAGTATCTGTTATTGGGGAAATAAAAGAAGAATTTTCCAGTATTAGGTCATCATATGATCATGTAGTAGAAATGGAGCGGAATAAAACTCTTGCTTATTCTAGACTTAATCATGAAATGGAAATACTTAATAATAAACTTACGAAAAATGAAGAAAAATTAAATGTTGCTTTAAGAACATTAGGTAGTTTAAAAGAAGATGAACTAAGAGCAAGAGATCAACTTGATGAAATAAAAGATATTTTAACCCAAGCAAAAGAAAAAGTAAGAAGTTATAAACTTCCAGTTATACCAAAAAATTATTATATTGAATTATCAGAAGCAACCCTTGCTATTAATGAGATGGTTAAAGAACTTGATAAAAGACCAATATCTATTAAAACATTGAATTTAAGAGTTGATACTGCTAGAGATTTAGTTTTAAAAGTTTATAATACTATTAATGAGACAGTTAAAACCGCTAAGATGGCAGAGACAGCTATTGTTTATGGTAATAGATATCGTGTTTCTAATCGAGAAGTTGACCTAGGACTTACTAAAGCCGAAAATTTATTTTATAAAGGCAATTTTAAAAATAGTTTAGAAAATGCTATTAATGCTATCAATGTTATTGAACCTGGTATTCATAAAAGATTATTAGAAGAGTATAAATAACTCTTCTTTTTAATTTAAGTATCGCATCTTTTCTTCAATGTATTTTTTTGGTATAATTTTGTTATATAAAATGGAGTGATAGTATGATATATTTAGATTATAGTAATACGTGTCCAATTTCTTTAGATGCTCTAGATACATATACAAAAATTAGTAAAGAATATTTTGGCACTATATATGCTAATAATAAACTTGGTGAAGATGCTAAAAAAATACTTGATAGCACAACTAGAGAAATAAGTGATATATTTCATATTATGGATAGTGAAATAATTTATACAAGTGGTGCAACTGAAGCTAATAATTTAGCTTTGATAGGGGTAGCTCTTGCTAATCATAAAAAAGGTAAACATATTATTGTTTCTAAATTAGAAACCCCAGATATTTATAATATTTGTGAATATCTAGAAAGCATTGGCTTTGAAATAAGTTATGTAGATAATGATAGTGAGGGTTTAATAGAATTTGATGATCTAAAAAGACTTATAAGAGAAGATACTATTTTAGTATCTATCAGCGCTGTTAATTATGAAACGGGAGTAAGACAACCTTTAAAAATGCTTCGGCAAATTATAAAAAAAGAAAATCCTGCAACTTTATTCCATTCTGATTTATCGCAAGCAATTGGTAAAACAACTGTTAATTTTCGCGATATCGATTTAGGCAGTATATCAGCACATAAATTTTATGGCCCTAAGGGAATTGGCCTTTTATATATGAGTAGTCAAGTAAAAGTAACTCCTCTTTTATATGGTAGTAAAAACAATATTAAACCAGGAACTTTACCATTACCTTTAATTGTTAGTATGAAAGAAGCATTAAAATCAGCTATAAAAGATTTAGATAAAAGAGAAAGATATATAAATTTATTAAATGAAAGAATAATAACTAAATTAGAAACAATTGAAGGAATAAAAATAAATAAAACAAAATATTCTATTCCCCATATTTTAAGTATTAGTTTTGATAGTATTAATTCAGAATTGTTGACTAGTAATTTATCTTTAAAAGATGTGTATGTTTCTTGTAATAAAACAAATGAACTTTCTAGTAGTGTTATGGCAATTTATAATGATTTAAAAAGAAGTAAATCAACCATTAGAATAAGTTTATCCCATTTAACTACTGTTTTAGAAATTAATAGATTTTTAGAAATATTTGAGTTAGAATATAATGGTCTTAATAATTTAATTGGCAGGTGATTAGATGGAAAAAATTATCTTTTTAAAGTATGGCGAATTATCAACCAAAAAAGATAATCGTAATTTTTTTATTAAAACTTTAAATGATACTATAAAAAAGAGATTAAATAATGTAGAAATTACTTATGATTTTGGGAGAATGTTTATTAAACCAACGGATGGTAATTATGAATTAGTAATAGATGAATTACAACATATTTTTGGTATTCATGAAATAGTTATTGCTTATAAATTTAATGAAAAAGAAATAAATGATATTAATAATAATTTGCTTTCATTACTTCAAGATAAAAAATTTAATACTTTTAAAGTTGAAGTAAAAAGAAGTGATAAAAAATATCCAGTAAATAGTATGGATTTAAGAAAAATGTTTGGTTCATTTATTTTAAAAAATATTTCTAATTTAAAAGTAGATGTTAATAATCCAGAGATAATTATTAATATTGAAATAAGAGAAAAAGAAGTACTAATTTATTTTGATAGCATTAAAGGTTTAGGAGGCTATCCCGTTTCATCTTTAGGTAAAGGTATTTTAATGTTAAGTGGAGGAATAGATTCGCCAGTAGCAGGTTTCCTTGCCATAAAAAGAGGAGTTAAACTAGAAGCTCTTTATTTTGAAAGCCCTCCTCATACTAGTGAAGCTGCTTTAGATAAAGTAAAAAAATTAGCTCAAAAATTAGCTATTTATAATAATGATATTAAATTACATATAATTAATTTTACAGAAATTCAAGAAGCAATTTATAAAAATATTCCGCATGAATATTTAATTACAATAATGAGAAGAATGATGTATCGGATAAGTGCCATTATTGCTAGTCGTGTAAATGCTAAAGTAATCGTAAATGGTGAGTCCATTGGTCAAGTAGCTAGTCAAACTTTAACTAGTATGAGTGCAATAAATGAAGTAATTAAAATGCCAGTAATTCGTCCTGTCGCGTGTTTTGATAAATTAGAGATAATTGATATAGCTAAAAAAATAGATACTTATGATACATCCATTTTACCTTATGAAGACTGTTGTACTATTTTTGTACCAGATCATCCAATTATTAATCCGGATAAAAATAAATGTGAAGAATATGAAAAATTAATTAATTATGAAGATATGATTTATGAAGCAGTTAAAAATCATAAAGTAATAAATATTACTTCTGAAAAAGAGAATGAATTTCAAAATTATTTATAAGCACATATGTGCTTTTTTGTTTGAAAAAAATTTTCAAAAAATCTTGACTCTCGGGGGGGGTATTATATAATAATCTTATAAAATAAAGTGCAATGATACGACATATAAA
>CANRGA010000001.1 GCA_947630055.1 uncultured Bacilli bacterium | reverse complement strand
CCTTACTTCTTTATTATATTATATTTTTCTTAAAATAAAAAGACCATTAACAAAAATTTACTTTGTCAACAGTCTGATAAGAGTTTATGTAAACTCTTATTAATCTAACTCATAATTATATACTCCATGTATTTTAAGTAAATCATCTTCTGTAGGTTGTTCAACTACATATTTATCATCTTCTTTGGTTACCGTAAAAATAATGGTATATTCTACTCGATCAGTGGTATCTTTCATCTTATCTAACTTATAATCCATATATTTTTCAGGATCATATTCACCTTTATCATTATTAAATTTATCGCGATTATTTTCTAAATATATGGAAGCATCATCTTGAACTTTATATAAATCATATACTTCTATTTTAACTGTTACATAACTTACTTCATTATCATATTCTTCTTCTAATATTTCATATGATAAATCTTTATATTGTTTCTTTAAGATATCCCGATATTTTTCTTTTTGTTTTTCGGTTAAATTTTCTTTTTCGACTTGAGCCTCTAAATCGACTAAAACCTCACTATCTAAAGTTTTATATTGTTTTAAATAATTTTCCGTAGCCATTCTGGCATTACTTTCACCACAGGCAGTAAGTGTAAATAATACGAGTAATAATAAAGGTAGTATTTTTTTCAAACTAATCACATCCTACTTTTATTATTATCTAAGAAATAATTTTTATACATTATTGTAAGACATCTTAATTAAATCATAGATATGATATTCCTTCTTTGTTAAATTATCATCTAACTTATGAAGCATTTTATTTTTCATCTCTAAGACATCATCATTAAGTTCATTAAACCATTCTAAATAAATATATTTAAGTTTACTATAATTTTTATTTTTATAAATACTTTCAATTTCCGTTTTAATTAATTTTTTAACTTTTGCCTCTTGTCTAGTATCTTTTAACGCTTTATCTTTTTTTATTACTTTATAATCTAGTTTAGTAACAGATATATTATACATAAATTCATTAATACTAATTTCATCATCTAAAAATATACTACTTTTACCTATAACAATACCTTCATCATTAAATTCTAGTACTATATTATTTTTGCCATCGCTAAAAATAGAGGCATATTTTAAAGTATTATTTTGTTTTAATTTAGTTTTATCCAAAATAGTTTTTAAAAATTCTGGTGTTACTTTTACAATATCAAAAAGTAAATGTTGCATAGTTTTACCATCAACATGAATAATAGGAATCTTTTTAATATACTCTACGGCATCATTTTCATCCCATTCATAAAACATATAAAAACTATCTTGAAAATTTAATAAAATATCATAGTAATAATCCATTTTGTTTATTCCTTCCTAGAGATAAAATAATTAAAATTATACCAATAAAAAACAAATCACAATAAATACTTCTAATAATAAAATAAACAAATTCGAAAAAACTATACCCTACAATTAACAAATTTAAGTAAAGAGTAATAAAAAATAAACCAATTGTAGCTAAAATAAAACCTATAATAAATAAACAAATATTAAACATACTATCTCTATATTCTATTTCTATTTTAGAAAAAATATTATATAATTAATTAAGGTGATAACAATGGAATATATAAAATATATTATTTTAGGCCTTATTCAAGGTATAACAGAACCACTACCAATATCTTCTAGTGGCCATATCTTCTTATTTAAAAACTTATTTAACACCGATATCTTTCAAAATTCTTTTAGTTTTGAAATAATATCTAACTTTGGATCATTTTTAGCTATCCTATTTATTTTTAGAAAAGAAATAATAGAACTTGCTAAAAATTTCTTTGGCTTTATATTCAGTAAAAAGAATAAGAAAGAAAATAAAGAAGGTTTCATTTATATAATGAAATTAGTAGTATCTACAATTCCAGTAGGTATTGCGGGATTTTTACTTAATGATTATTTAGAAAGTCATTTTAATTCTTTAAAAATTTTAGGTTTTACTTTCTTATTTACGGCTTTAATGTTATATATTGTTAGAAACATCAATGGTAAAAAAACAAGTAAAGATATTACTTGGAAAGATGCTATTATTATTGGTTTATTTCAAATGATAACAATAATACCAGGTATATCAAGAAGTGGTACCGTTCTAGTAGCATGTTTAATTTGTAAACTAAAAAGAGATGATGCTCTAAAATATACTTTCTTATTATATTTTCCCGTAAGTACTGGAACAATGCTTTTAAAAATACCTGACTTACTTGAAACTAGTACATCTTTATTAATGCCATATCTAAGTGGTATGTTAGTAGCTTTAGTTGTAACATATCTATCTTATAAATGGTTAAGTAATATTGTTAAAAATGGTAAATTATGGCACTTCTCTATTTATTGTATGTGTCTTGCTTTATTTATCTTTATATATTTTAGATAATTATTGTAAAAATGGTTAAAATATAATATACCTAAGTTATAGGAAGCAATGATTTTGCGTTGCCCTTATGTTTTAGTCAGCGCTAGCGAATGATTAATTCGTAGGCGCTTTTTTCTACAACAAAACTTCTAAAAATTAGACATTAAAAAAGAGAATGCTAACTTCTCTTCTAATCAAATATACCTAAATAATATTTCTTTTTACCTTTTTTTATTAAATATACTTTATTATCAATAGCTGAATCTTTTGTAACCATATACATATTATCAGTTATTTTTTTATTATTTAAACTAATAGCATTACCACTTATGAGTTCTCTTGCTTCTCTTTTAGATGAACAAATACTACTATTTACTAGTAAATCTTCTAAAGGTAATTCTTCTTTGATAGCAATTTGTTCCATATCTTTAAAATTGTCTAAGATATCACTTGCAGATAATTTAGTTATATCTTCACTAAATAAAGCTTTACTCATCATTTTGGCTTTATTAAATTCTTCTTCGCCATGTAAGAAAGTAATTATTTCCCGAGCAAGTGTCTCTTGGGCTAATCTTAATTCTGGTTGCTCTTTATGTTTACTTTCTATTTCTTCAATTTCTTCTTTAGATAAGAATGTTAATCTCTTTAAATAATCAATTACTATTTCATCACTAGTATTAATTAAATATTGATATAATTCATAACTAGATGTTTTATTTTTATCAAGCCATAAAGCATTACCTTCAGTTTTACCAAATTTAACACCACTCGCATCTAAAACCAAAGGCATTGTCATACCATATAATTCTACATCTTCTTTTTTTCTGGCTAGTTCAATACCTGTTGTAATATTTCCCCATTGATCAGAACCCGCTACTTGTAAAGTTACACCTTTTTCTTCATATAAATGAACAAAATCCATTCCTTGTAAAATTGTATAAGCAAATTCACAGAAAGTTATCCCTGATTCTAATCTTCTATTGATGATATCTTTATCAAGCATATAATTAACATTAATATATTTACCATAATCTCTTAAAAAATCTAGAATATTTAAATCTTTAGTCCAGTCATAATTGTTAACTACATCAAAGCCAAATATTTCTTTAGCTTGTTTAGATAAACATGCAACATTTTCTAATACTTGTTCTTTAGAAATCATTTGTCTTTCATTTGATGGTTTAGGATCTCCAATTAAACCAGTAGCTCCTCCAATAAGTAAAATTGGCTTATGACCATATTTAGCAAGTCTAGTTGCAATTAGAAATGAGGAAAAATGACCTATATGCATTGAATCAGCAGTTGGATCTGTACCAATGTAAAATGTTAATTTCTCTTCGTTTAATTTTTTTTCTAATTCTGGACTACTAATATCTTTAATAAGTCCTCGCCATTTTAAATCTTCAAAACAATTCATAACGTTTCTCTCCTTTAAAGAAAAAAATTCAAAAATTAAGATTTAAGGACGAATTATTAATCCGCGGTACCACCTTAATTTATGAATTATCATACACTTTATACTTGTAACGTAAGTAAACGATTTAGCTCTAGAGTTGTAAATTCCTTCATCACTAACAATTCAATTATAAAATAATTTCTTTAATTTAGCAAATTATTTTTAATTTTTAGGGTATTATTGACATATACCTTTTAAATTTTATTCATTTTTTACAAATTAATTCTTGCATCATTATTTTTTCAATATAATCAATATTAGTAAAAAATAAATCAAATCCCTTACTTTTTAATATTAATAATTCTTTTAAATTACTTTTAATTTCTTTTTTGACTGTATTAACAGCTACTGTTGGCATATTCTTTTGAATATGTATATGATCTATATATTTTTCTATAATAGGAAAAGCATTTTGTAGTAACACCGCCTGATATTTACCACCAATTTTTCTTATCATTATACTCTTACATTTACCATATTTTTTTATCTTTTGATTTATGATTTTTTGATATTTACTTATTTTAGAACTTAAAGGTACTAGCCATAACATTTCATTATTTTTTAATGCTAAATACATTGGTCTTGTATTATCAAAATAATTTTTAAGCAATGTATTATCATTTGCAACTAGAACAAAAGCAAATTCAATAAACTAACATTTATTTTCATTTGCTTTGATAAGCCTCATGGCTTATCTTTTCTGCTTCTTAGGATTTTACTCCTCCACAGACCATATTTCCGACAGTCGCTGCCGTACTTGTTTATTGTTTTATTATTTATTTATTTAATTTTGATATCTCTCTTTATAGTAACTTATTATTCCTTCATACATTATATTTATACTTGCATTTATATCTCTTTCTATCTCTATTCCACATTTTGGACATTTATATTCTCTTATTTTTATATCCTTCATTTTTTTGCTTTTATTTCCACAACTACTACATATTTGACTACTGGCATAATATCTATTTACTTGTATTAATTTTTTATTCAACCACTTACATTTATATTTGAGTCTTCTTATTATGTCACTCATTGTGGAATTAATTATATTTCTTCTTAGAGATTTTTTGGCTTCTTTTATCATACTATTTATGTTTAAATCTTCAGTTACTATTATATCATTATCTTTAATTATTCTACTTACTATTTCTTCGTTAGTTTTTCTTCTTGCATTTTGTAACTTTCTATATGTTTCTTGAAGTTTTATTTTATATTTATTATAATTGTTACTTCCTTTTATTTTTCTTGATAATCCTTTTTGTAATCCTTTTATCTTTCTTTCATATTTTTTTAAGTAATTTGGATTTCCATAACTTATTCCTTCACTTGTGGTTATTAAACTCTTTATCCCCATATCTATTCCAATAACTGAAGCAGTATTAGTTTTAACATTAGGCATTTCTTCTTCTACACATATTGATACATAATATTTATTAGCAATATGTTCAATAGTAGCATTTATTATTCTTCCCTTTATATATTCTAAATGACGATATCCTTTTATTTTTACTTCTTTTAATTTTGGTAATGTTATTATTTTATTTTTTAAATCTATTTTTATATTTTCATATTTTTTATCTTTATATGTATTTTTTATATAATTTGTTCTATAACTATCTTTTATTCCTTTTTTCTTAAACTTTGGATATCCTCCTTGTTTTTTATAATATTTATTTAAACCATTTTCTAAATCAAATATTGCACATCTTAATGAACAACTATCTACTTCTTTTAAAAATGGGTATTCATTATATAACTCTGGTATTTCTTTTATCATATCAAAACTAGTAAGTTTAGAATTATCTTTCTTCTTACTTAACATTATATTATAAACAAGTCTTGAACAACCAATAGTTTTATTTATTAATTCTTCTTGTTTTACACTTGGATACATTCTAAATTTGTATGCACGATCAACTAACATAAACCATAGCCTCCTGGATAATATAATTATATTACGCAAACAAATGTATTATCAAGTATTTTTGACCAATTTTTTGAACTTTCCTATAAGATAAAAAAATCTTCTTTAATATGATATAAATAACCTTCTTTAATTATTGTTATCACCTCGCTTTCTATTAAAAAAAAACAAAAAAAGGGATATACCCTTAAAATATATCCCTTTTACAACCGGAATAATTTATTACTCGCGCCATCCGATAGCGAGAAACATTTGACAATCGGAATAATTTATTACTCGCACCATCCGAGAGCGAGAAACATAAATACATTCATTGAATGTATTTAAAGTATATTACATTATTATTTATTTTACAAGTATTTTATTACATTTCTATATCAACGTTATGATATATTTCCGTTACATCATCAATATCATCTAACATTTTATAAAGTTTTTTAAAGTTTTCACTATCTTCTTCATTTAAAGTTACTTTATCTTTAGGAAACATACCTACTTGATCAATTTCATAGTCAACATCAGAAATAATACTTTCCACAACATCTTTTACTTTATCGTGATCATTTGGTTTCATTGTAATAGTTATTTCCCCATCTTCATCTTCATAATCGATAATTTCAATACCTTCATTTAATAACTTTTCAAATATTTCTTCACTATTTTGTGATTTAAATGTAAGTACCCCAATATAATCATAATTGTAAGATACAGAATTTGTTACTCCTAAACTTTTACCTACTTTATTAAATGCTGCCCTTACTTCCCCAACTGTACGATTAACATTATCAGTTAAAGTTTTAACAATTAAAGTAGATGCTCCAGGACCAAAACCTTCATATACAACTTCAGCATAATCTTCGCCACCAACACCTTTAGCTTTTTCTACTGCTCTATTTATAATATCACTAGGTACTTGATTCTTTTTGGCCTTTTCAATTATTCTTTTTAAAGTAATATTTACATCGGGATCTGGTAATCCTTTTTTTGCTGCTAGATAGATTTCTTTTGCAAAAGTTGTATAAATTTTACCTCTAGCAGCTCCTGTTTTTTGAATACTATACTTTCTAACTTCATATGCTCTTCCCATAAATTACCTCCTAAAAAATTCTTAAACTACGCACAAATTCATAAATAAAATGTTTCTTATTTAAATTCTTTTTCACATATTTTATTTCTTTTAATACCTTATATACATTAAAGTAAGTAGCATCTTCCTTTATCATAATATATTCCAAAGCCTTTAAAATTAATTCTTTATTATCTTTAGCTTTAAAATATTTTATAACTTTTTTATACAAGTCACTATTTACTCGACGTGCTAAAATATTATACAACAACATGCCATGTTTTTGAAAGAGAAAATTATAACCATCATAATTTTTTAATACTTTTAAAGTATCATAATAACCTAATTTAATATTTTCTCTAATTTTTTTCTTATTAACACTTAACATACTACCTAAAAATCTTGATGGACTAATTGTTACTACTTTACTTTTATCTTTTACTTTTCTACTTAAACCAATACCTTGTACCTCAACAACATAAACTTTATCATAGCCTTTATTAAGTAACATATTAACAGGTTTATTATCATAAAATCCTCCATCAATATAATACTTTTCATCTATTAATTTATTCATTTTAAAGACTGGTAAATTACAACTAGCTAAAATATATTCTGGTATTTTACCTTCTTTCATATCTTCTTTAAATAAATATAATGGTTTTAAATCATTCGTTCTAACAGTAACAAGACCATAATCCATATGGCTTTTTCTAATTTTCTCTTCATCAATCATTTCATCTAAAAGTCTCATTAAATTACTATTATCAATACCTTTATTTTTAACTATTAAAGTCATTTCTTCAATACCATAAATAAGTTCTTTAAATAAATCTTTATTATTAACACTATCAGTATATTTAGCATTAAAATTAAGTAAAGCTCCAACATCAACATTTTGCCAAAAATCATATAACTCTTTAGCTTTTCCACTTACCATCATAGCAGCATTAAAAGAACCGATGGAAGTACCAACTACACCATCTAATTTAATGCCACATTTCTTAAATGCTAAGAAAGCTCCAACTTGATATGCTCCCTTAACACCTCCACCTGCTAGTACTAGTCCTGTCATATAATCATTCCTTATTTATTTCTTTTTAAAAATACTAATGGTTTAGCAATAATTTTTTGAAAGCTTCTATATTTTCCTTTAGTTTTAAGTCTTTTATAATAATTGTAAAGTGAATCATGACGATAATGAATAATATCATCTAAATCATCACTATCAGTAAGTATAGGACTTTTATAAGTTTTACCCAAAAATATTCTCGAAAGAATATAACGCATACTTAGCCCATAATAATTTAAAATATTTTTTAGAATTTCATTATAAATTACTCTTCCTTCTTCACCCATACCAATATTATACGTTTTTTTGTTTACTTCTTTAATATGATCTATTACTTTAACAAACGCATAGGCAGCATCAATGTTTGTAGTAACCTCGACTACTAAATTCTTTTTAACATTATAAATAAATGGTTCACCAGTTATATTATTTAAAACAAGTGGTACTCTTAAGATAGTATAATTTTTAAGTTTACTATTAATTAATTTTTCACAATTGTATTTATTAAAACTAAAATTAGTTAATTCAGATTCTTTTATAACTTCCTTAGTACTCGCTCCTAAAGTATTATCATATATAGATGTACTTGAAGCATAAATTAAATGACAATTCTTATTTTCTTTATTAATAATATCAATCATATATTTTAAAGAATCATATTCTACAAGTTCACCAATGTTTTTATTAAAATCACTAAGTGGTGGCAATACGGATGCTAAATAAATAATGTAATCATGCCCTTTTACTAAACTATTCATAAGTACTTCATCATTAACATCACCATAAATAACATTAATTCTATTTTGATATTTTTTTAAGTTTTTAATAGATTTTTTATTATTCAAATCTAAGGCAGTGATTTCATATTTTCCTTCACTAAGTAAATATTTTATAACATTTAAGCCAATACTACCAGCAGCCCCGGTTACTAATACTTTCTTCATAATTCATATCCCCTTACACTAAATAGGTAATTATTAATATAACCATCCCTATTATTATACCATAAATAACTTCTTTTTTCTTTAAATAGCCATTAATTTCATTAAATAATTCAAATATTAAAATATATAAAAGCATACCAAAAGTTAAAGCTAGAAAAATATTTGTTAACATACTACTTAAATTTCCAAATATAATTATGATTAAAGCTCCAATTAGAGAACTAATACATAAAAGAATAATTAACAAAATATTACTTTTAGTTTTAACAAGAGAATTACCTATTTGAAAT
The DNA here is from genome assembly GCA_947630055.1 of uncultured Bacilli bacterium. Lineage (GTDB taxonomy): Bacteria > Bacillota_I > Bacilli_A > RF39 > UBA660 > SIG200. The sequence goes on along the minus strand of CANRGA010000001.1, from coordinate 66,581 downwards.
CCTAATGGTATATTATGTAAAGAAATACTTATCATCATTAAAATACCTGATTTTAAATCATTTAAAGTTATACTATATAAGGTTAAGCCCTCTATCATATTATGTATTGCTAAAGATACTATAGTAATAATACCAATATGTTGTAAATGTAAATTATGATCTTTTTTATCATCATTTATTTCATGATGTTCATGATGATGATGAGGTATTAATCTATCTAATATTATAAGAATTATAAATCCTAATAAAGCAAATACTAAAGTATAAATATTAAATTCTGTAATTAACTCTGGTAATAAGTCTAAAAATAATAAACCTATTAAAACTATAAAAGCAAGTGCTGTCGTAAATAAAGACATTTTTTCTTTATTTTTAACCTTTTCAAAGAAAATAATGCCAATTAGGAAAAATAAACCTATTAAAATTGTTAAAATTATGCCATATAACATAAAATCACCAATTAAATTTTATCATTAAATAGAATTAATTAAAAGCATAAACAAAAAAAGATGGTAACTAACCATCTCTATTTATTTTTAACACAACCTTTAGATTGGAATATCAATTCACCATGAACGCTCTTACCAGCATTATTTATTTGATTAAAACTACTATAGTTTCTAAATAATAAGGTTATACCCCATCGTTGTTCTGTTAAATTTTTACTAGCCGCATCATTAGAAATCGTAACTTCACCAATTTTATAATCACTATCTTTTATTTTAATTAAATCTATATTATATGTATGTATCGTTGCAACATTATTATTATCTTGATATCCTTCCAATCTTAATATTAATTGATTACCTAATGGTTTTAAATTGTTCATATTTAAGTATTGATTAGTAAATGTATTACTTATTGTTTTAAAGGTTACATCATATTTACATGAAGTTGTATCTTCATATGAACGAAGAGAAACTGTTGAATAAGATTTTGCACTTGATATTTCTACATATTTCTTTTGACCTACAGCATTTTTTGTCATTTCATCAGCAGTTACTATTAAATTAACATCTTTTGCTTTCATCATTGTTAATAAAGCTTTCGGTACATTATCATCGTCATCATCACAATATTTATCACACTTACCATCATTATTGGTATCACAGTACTTATCACATTCACCATCTTTGTTATTATCACAATTTAAGTCACATTTATTATCATTATTAGTATCACAATTTAAATCACACTTATCATCTTTGTTAGTGTCACAATTTAAATCACATTTATCGTCATTATTAGTATCGCAATTTAAATCACACTTACCATCTTTGTTATTATCACAATTTAAATCGCATTTACCATCTTTATCATTGTCACAATTGTAATCACACTTATTATCTTTATTAATATCACAATTTAAATCGCATCTACCATCTTTATCATTATCACAATTGTAATCACACTTACCATCTTTATCTGTATCGCAATTTACATCACATTTGCCATCTTTATCTGTATCACAATTGTAATCACATCTACCATCTTTATTGGTATCACAATTTAAATCACATTGTTTATTATTATTAGTATCACAATTTAAATCGCATTTACCATCGCCGTCTGTATCACAATTAATTGGACAAGTTACCTCACAATGTGTATCACATTTACCATCACCAGTTGTATCACAGAATAAATCACATTGTTTATCATTATTAGTGTCACAATTTAAATCACACTTACCATCTTTATCTGTATCACAATTTAAATCGCATTTATTATCACCATTTGTATCAACATTTAAATCTGGATCGCCATCACCATCAACATCAATATTAATATCTGGATAGCCATCTTTATCTATATCACAATTTAAATCGCATTTATCATCACCATTTGTATCTTGATTTGTTGGATTTCTATCTGGCTTTCCATCTGTTTCGGCTTCTACATCTGGCTTTTTATCGCTATTTGTATCAATTTCAATATTTTTTTCAACATTAGTATCGCAATTTACATCACATTTGCCATCTTTATCTATATCAATATTAGTATCAGGTACACCATTACCATCCGTATCAATATTTAAATCTGGCTTTTGGTTATCATTTGTGTCAATATTAACATCTGGTTTTCCATCGCCATCTATATCGACATTAACATCTGGATAACCATCTTTATTAACATCACAATTTAAGTCACATTTTCCATCATTATTTAAATCTTGATTTGTTGGATTTTTATCTGGCTTTCCATCAGTTTCAGCCTCAATATCCGGATCTTTATCACGGTCTGTATCAACCCACATATTTTTTTCTACATCAGTATCACAATTTATATCACATTTGCCATCTTTATCAAAATCAATATTAGTATCAGGTACACCATTACCATCTGTATCAACATTTAAATCTGGCTTTTTGTTATTATTTGTATCAATATTAACATCTGGCTTTCCATCGCCATTTATATCTATATTGTAATCTGGATAATGATCATTATTAACATCACAATTTAAATCGCATTTTCCATCATTGTCAGTATCTTGATTTAGTAAATTTTTATCTGGTTTTCCATCAGTTTCAGCATCAACATCTGACTCATCATCACCGTCAGTATCGATTGGTGTCTTTTTATCAACACTATCATCAATATTAATATCTGGTTCTTCGTCACCATTTATATCAATATTAACATCTGGCTTTCCATCGCCATCTGTATCAATGTTTAAGTTTGGCATTTCATTATCATTTGTATCAATATTAATATCTGGTTTTCCATCGCCATCTAAATCTATATTGTAATCTGGGTGATTATCATCATTAACATCACAGTTTAAATCACATTTGCCATCACCATTTGTATCTTGATTTATAAAATTCTTATCAGGATAACCATCACCATCAATATCTATATTAAAAACTGCTTTGTCTTTAATTTTCCCATAAGTAATATTAACATCTGGTAAACCATCACCATCTATATCGACATTTAATGCATTTTTACCACTTCCACCTAAATAACCATTACCAAAAAATTCAAGTGTAAAAGTAGTGATAATTAGAATTAAGCACAAAATCATTATTATCATCATAATAACTAGTGCCATTAATTTTTTCTTTTTTAATTCATCTTCTTGTACAAACATAATTTATCCCCCTAACTTCTACTAACTTCTTGGTCATTTTGACCTTTTAATGGAGTGCTTCTTACATTTATTTTTAAATGAACTAATTTTCCTATCTCAGATTCTGGTGTTGTATCAGCAAGCCATACATAAATACGCAAATTTTGAACAGTAGGTTTAGTTTCTGATTCAGTAATATTTGCCTTTAATATTTCATGTTTCAAAATAGGATAAACACCCTTACTACTTTCAGCAAATTGAGTAATTTTCATATTATATATAGCGTTACTATCTCCATCTGGATTTAAATTTACCCATGAACTTTTATCAGTATCATAAATACCAATAATTAAATTATCAAAAGATGCTAAATTATTAGCAATTTGATCTTCTGTTAAATCTGATGTGTCATAGCTTAAAGTAATAACATAATTTGCATCAATTGTTCCATTATTTGTAACAGTTAATGCCGCAAAATTCTTTTCAGATGAAGATAACGTTGATTTTTCATCAGTAGGCAAAGCTTCGTCTGTTGGATATAAATCTTCTTTCCACATCGAAGTAGGAGTTGCAGTAACATTTAAAGTTCCAGTTGATATTTCTTGAACAGTCGATCTTGAATCTATTGAAAAAAAGGCTGAATAAGAAAAATTCAACGAAATTATTGTTAAAATAAGAACAGATAATATAATAATTTGTGTATCACGTTTTAAATTTTTTCTTTTTTTATCTGACTTCACTATTATTCACCTTATTTTAATATTAACACACTATTTTAATTCGGACAATATAAAATTGTTAATTTTTATAAAATTATTTGATTTTACCATTTTGTAATGCTATAATTATCTAGTTTGTAGGTGATTTAAATGGAAATTAGAAATGTTGCAATTATTGCCCATGTTGACCATGGTAAGACTGCACTAGTTGATGAAATTTTAAAATATGTTGGTACATTTAGAGAAAACCAAGATGCTACTAATTTTTCAATGGATTCTAATCAAATTGAAAGAGAACGTGGTATCACAATTTTAGCTAAAACCACATCTATTATATATAATAATGTTAAGATTAATATCTTAGATACTCCAGGACATGCTGACTTTGGTGGCGAAGTTGAACGTATTATGAAAATGGTTGATGGTGTTATCCTTGTCGTTGATGCTTATGAAGGGCCAATGCCTCAAACAAGATTTGTTTTAAAGAAAGCTATTGAGGCTGGTGTTAAACCAATTGTAGTTATTAATAAGGTTGATAAACCAACTGCCAGAATTAAAGATGTTAATGATGAAGTATTAGGTCTATTCTTAGATTTGGGTGCATCTGATGAACAATTAGATTTCAAAGTTGCTTATGCATCTGCCTTAAATGGAACATCTAGTTTAGATCCAGATATTAATACGCAAGAAAAATCATTTAAATGTATTCTTGATTTAATAGTAAACGAAATAAAAGCTCCAGAAGGTGATGTTAATAAAGCATTCCAATTTCAACCAGCTCTTTTAGATTATAATGATTATGTTGGTCGTATTGCGATAGGTCGTGTTTTCAATGGTAAGGTTAAAGTTGGTCAAATGGTTAACTGTTTAAGACTTGATGGCACAGAAAAACAATTTAGAGTCCAAAAATTATTTGGTTTTACTGCCCTATCTAAAGTTGAAGTTGAAGAAGTTACTGCTGGTGATATTTGTGCTATTGCCGGTCTTGAAGATATATCTGTAGGTGAAACTCTAACAGAAGTAGGAAATCATGAAAGACTACCTATAATTCATATTGATGAGCCAACCTTGCAAATGACTTTTGGCGTAAATACTTCACCATTCTCTGGTAATGATGGTAAACTTCTTACATCAAGAAAAATTGAAGAAAGATTAATGAAAGAAACCCAAAAAGATGTATCTTTAAAAGTTGAACAACTAGATTCTGAGAATTTCTTAGTTTCTGGTCGTGGTGAACTTCATTTATCTATTTTAATCGAAAATATGCGCCGAGAAGGATTTGAACTACAAGTATCAAAACCTAAAGTTATTTTAAAAGAAATTGATGGTAAAATTTGTGAACCTTATGAAGAATTACAAATTGAAGTTGATGATGAATACATGGGCGGCGCTATTGAAGAATTAAGTTCTCGTGGCGCTGTAATGAATGATATGAATCATATAGGTTCTCTAACTAGAATTAATTACACTATTCCATCTCGTGGTTTAATTGGTTTTGCTACTAACTTTATGACTCTTACTAAAGGATATGGTATTATGAACCATACTTTTAAAGAATATGGTCCAAAAGCTAGTATGGAACTTGGTGAAAGAAAATTAGGAGTTCTAGTATCTAGTGAAACTGGCAAATCAACTGCTTATGGTATTGGTCAACTTGAAGATCGTGGCGTTATGTTTATTGAACCAAATACGGAAGTATATGAGGGTATGATTGTTGGTGAATGTAATCGTGATAATGACCTTGCAATAAATGTTGTTAAAGGTAAAGAACTTACTAATACCAGAGCAGCCTTCTCAGATAAAACAGTTGTCTTAAAAAGACCAAGACCTATTACGCTAGAATATGCTCTAGACTATATTAACCAAGATGAACTTGTTGAAGTTACACCAAACTTTATAAGACTTAGAAAAGTTATACTTAATACTGAACTTAGAAAAAAAGCTGATGCTAAAAAATAGTATCAGCTTTTAATATTTTTAAAAAAATCACTCTATTAAAGTGATTATTAACAATTGGTAACCCGTACGGGGTTCGAACCCGTGAATGCTGCGCTGAGAACGCAGTGTGTTAAGCCACTTCACCAACGGGCTAAAAATGACTAAATTAATATTAACATAAACTACTCATTTAAGCAATTTTTTCTTTTATTTTTTTGCTTTTTTATTGATTAGCGAACATATATTTGACATAATTATTATGGAACATTTGGTAGTTGGGTGGTGCCAAACTTCGAACTGAAGGGAGGCGGTAAAATGAGTAAAAAAGATTTTTTAATCGCAACTTTATTCATTCTTAATTTCTTATTAGTGTTATTACTATTTATAGTTTTAATATGAAAAGAGTCACCTAACTCAGCAATGAATTAGGTGAACCATATTTATTGGCAACACTCAACACGTACAAACTGAGTGTTCCTTTTTTATTTTATGCAAATTGCTTTGCTATATTCATTTTAACACAAATGCTTATCAATTACAAGATTGCAAACATTTTCTTTATAGCACTTCGATAAATTTCTTTAACCACTTTGAAATCTTTGTCAATAAAATTACATACTTTATCAATACAAACCCCACTATTAACTTCCATTACTAATAACTTACCATTTGAATTTATAATATCAACACTAACAAATCGAGCACCAAGTATTTTAGTAACATCTAAAGCTAGAGATGTAATTTTATCTTCTAATTCTTTATCACTAATTAATTTAGCAATTGCTCCCCTACTTAAATTAAAGCGCCAATCATATTCTAATATTTCTCCATCATTTAAAACATAATCATATTTTGTTAAATTCTTATTTTGAAAATAAAATGGATTACTTTTAATTAATAAATTTTTAACACTATCTTTGCCATTACCTTTTACTACTAATTTATCTTTTTCATATACCAATTTTACTTCGTTATCTAAAATAACAACGCGATATTCATTTTTGATATCATAGTAAGGACATATACTAAGAGAAAAATATTTAGAAAATAAGTTATTGCTTACATTTATTAAATCGTCCAAATTAGTTAAGTGATTTACATCAATACCTTTACTACCATTATTAGGTTTTAAAACAATATCTCCATTAAATTTATAAAAACATTCTTTTAATAGTTTTGGAGTATTTTTACCTAACTTATTACTAGGATTCCATATTATTTGATGTTCTATTACAGGAATATCATTATTTTTACATATTTCATATAAAGCATATTTATCATCAATTATAGAACCAATACTATGATCATTTAAAGGAAATTTACAACCCCAAATAAATTTAGTTACATTATTTTTAGTTAATTTTATTAAATAATCATTAGACATAAATTCTACTTTAATATCTTCTTCTTTACATATTTCTTTAATAATTTCATTAAATTTCATTATAAACTCCTTAATTAAGTCCCTGACATTTATTCTATCACAAAAAGACTTGCCTGAATATACTATAAATGTGAGGAGTGTTTTATTTTGAAAAAAAATATTTTATATGTTTTAGCGGGAATATTATTAGTAATAATTATTGGCTTAGTAGCTATTTTATTTATTAAAAATAGAGATGAAAAATTAGATACTAAAACTATTAAAGTATCAGAAGTAACTCATAGTATTTTCTATGCTCCATTTTATGTTGCAATAGAAAATGGCTATTTTAAAGATGCAGGTATTGATATCGATTTAATGCTTGTAAGTGGTAGTGATAATGTGGCAGCTTCTGTCTTATCTGATGATACGGAAGTTGGGCTTGCTGGTCCTGAATCGGCTGCTTATGTTGCCTTAGGTGGTGAAAAAGATTACTTACAAGTTTTTAGTGGTCTTACTAAAAGAGACGGCCAATTCATGTTAGCAAGAAATGATAAGGAATTTGATTGGCATGATTTAGAAGGTAAAGAAATACTTATTGGCAGAAGAACTGGTATGCCTGGTTTAAGTTTTTTAAGAGCCCTAAAAAATCAAGGAATAGATGAAGATAAAGTTAAAATAAATGAATCAATTGAATTTGCGGAATTATCTGGTGCTTTCATTGGTGGTGAAGGAGACTATGTTAATCTATTTGAACCACTTGCATCAAAGTTAGAAGATAATGGTAATGGCTATGTTGTAACAAGTGTCGGGGCAGCATCTGATGCCTTCCCTTATACAGCATTCTATGCTCGTAAAAATTTTATAGAGGAAAATAAAGAATTATTAAAAGATTTTACTAAGGCTATTGCTAAAGGATTAAAATTTACTTTAGAAAATGATGGTGAAACAGTAGCTAAAATTATTCAAAAACAATTTAGTGATACAAGTGTAGAAGATTTAGCTTTAATGATTGATAGATATAAAGATGCTGATGCATGGCTTTCTACTCCACTTGTTGAAGAAGATTTTTATAATACCTTAATAGATTTGCTAAAAGAAAATGATTTAATTAAAGAAGATGTTTACTACAAAGATATGGTAAATAACTTATATGAATAACTTGTTAGAAATAAAAAATCTAACTAAAAATTATCATACTAAAGAAGGCGAAATAAAAGCCATTAAAGATTGCAATCTAAAGGTAAGTAAGGGAGAAATCATTGCTTTAGTCGGGCCATCTGGATGTGGTAAATCTACTCTACTTTCTATAATATCTGAGTTAGATAAAGATTATCAAGGGGAAGTTATAAAAAGTGATAATTTAAAAATTGCCTACATGCTGCAAAGTGATGCATTATTCCCTTGGCTTACTATCTATGAAAATGCTATCTTAGGTTTAAAGGTACAAAAAATGTTAACGGAAGAAAATCTAACCTATGTTGATTATTTATTAAAATTTTATAATTTAGATGAGTTTAAAAATAAATATCCGAAAAGTTTATCGGGTGGTATGAAACAAAGAGTGGCTTTAATTAGAACTCTTGCCTTAAAGCCTGATTTACTTTTACTAGATGAACCTTTTAGTGCTCTAGATCAACAAGCAAGACTAGTTATTAGTGATGATGTTTATAAAATAATTAAAAAAGAAAAAAAGACAGTTATTTTAGTAACGCATAATATTGAAGAAGCTATTACTTTTGCTGATCGGGTCATTGTTTTAACTAAAAGGCCATCTTATATTAAAAATATTGTAGAAATAAAAATGGATAACAATGATTCCATTTATGAAAGAAGAAAAGATAAAAATTATTTTAAATACTTTGATATTATATGGAAAGATTTAGATATATGAGTACAGAACAAAAGAAATATTTAAAAAATTTAAAATTAACTAAATTAAAAATATTTTTATGTCAAAGTATCATTATTATATCTTTTTTAATATTATGGGAAGTTTTAGTAAATAAAGGTATTCTAAGTTCTTTTATTTATTCTAGTCCATCTAGAGTTGTTAAAACTATCATAGAACTTATCAATAATAATAACTTTTTTATTCATATTTATATAACTTTAAAAGAAGTATTAATTGCGTTTATTTTAGGTATGTCTTTAGGTTTTTTAATAGCCTTAATTTTATATGAATTTAAATTTATCTCGAAAGTAGTTGATCCATTTTTAACGATGCTTAATTCTCTACCTAAAGTAGCACTTGGCCCTCTTATTATTATCATTGGGGGTGCTAATACAAAAAGTATTATTATTATGGCTTTACTTATCAATTTAATTGTTAGTATTATTTCTATTTATAATGGTTTTCAATGTACTAATGAATATCGTCTTAAATTAATGCAAACTATGAAATCATCAAAATGGCAAATCCTTAGAATGTTAGTCATTCCAAGTAGCTACAGAACAATTATTGCATCCGGTAAATTATGCATAGCCCAAACCTTAATTGGTGTCATTATGGGCGAATTTTTAGTTAGTAAACAAGGTATAGGTTATTTAATTGTTTATGGTAAACAAGTCTTCAATTTAAATTACATTATGACTGGTATTATTATACTGGCAATTATTTCTTATCTTCTCTATAAATTAATAACTTTATTAGAAAAGAAATTATTAAAACATTTATAAAAGACAACCACAATTAGTTGTCTTTTTAAATTAGTTTAATAATCAACAACAATTTTTTTATCATCTTTTGTAGTTGTTAAGAATTTCTTAACAACTACTTTTTCAACTAACTCACCACTTTCAAAAATATTTTTCATGTGTAATGAAATATTATTTTTTGTTGTATCAAACAATTTAGCAAGTTCATTTTGGCTTATCCACATCGTATAATAGTTATATGAGTATCAACTTTATAACCAATTATGTGATAATTAATTCTTATTTTGTTAAAGTATTTTCTATAATATCTCTTATTTCATAAATTCTTCTATTTAAAAATTCAGGATGATCTTTTATCCATTTTCTATTTAAAGGTGATGGATGAGGAAGAACAATTGCTAATTTACCATTCCATATATTATTTTTAAAAACTAAATCTTCATAATTCTCGTTTGGAAAAAATATTTTTGCTGCTTTAGCACCTATAAAAATATATATTTCATTATTTAATATTTTTAATTCTTTTTCTACCCATTTATTAAAACAACATTTTGGTGGTTGTTTATCATTACCATTTTTATCTTTTCCTGGGTAACAATGTGCTAAAGCACCAATAAAGAAATTATCTTGATTATAAAAAACATCATCACTTATATGATACCATTCATATTTTAGAGTTTTTCCACTAATATCAGTAAATGGTTTCATACTATTATGTACATTATTTGAAGGTGCTTGGCTTATTTGAACTATCTTTGAATTTTGCTTTCCCCAAAATACTGGATGTGGTTCAAAGCCAAATTTTTCTTTACAATATTTACAATTTTCAATTTCTTTTTTTAATTCATTAAACACATTGAACCTCATTTCAAATTTCTTACCTTAGTATATCATATTTCAAATTTATAGAACAAAAGTAAAATTCAATAAATTAAAATTTATTTCATTTCACTTTGATAAGCCTCACGGCTTATCTTTCCTGCTTCTTTGGATTTTACTCCTCCACAGGCCATATTTCCGACAGTCGCTGCCGTACTTGTTTTTATTTTATATTTTTTTCACTCGACTAATCAACATAACATTACCTCCTGGACAATATAATTGTGTCATACAAACAAACGATTGGCAACAGCTTATTTGACTTTTTATATAACTTTCCTATTTTATTAAAAAAGAGCTAAAAATAGCCCTTAATTTTTACTAACTTGGAACAATTCAACATCAACAGATGTTTCTTGACCAAATAAATCAATGATAATATTAAGACGATTATTTTCAAGATCGATATTATCAACTTTACCCATCATACCTTTGAATGGTCCATCAATAATACTTACACTATCGCCAACTTTTAAGTCATCTTCAACATTAACACGACTCATACCCATATTAACTAAAATACGATCTATTTCTTGTGGAAGTAATGGCGTAGGCTTAGCACCTTTACCAGATGAACCAATAAATCCAGTTACACCTGGTGTATTTCTGACTATATACCATGCTTCATCAGACATAATCATTTCTACTAAAATATATCCTGGGAACATTTTTTTAATTTTTTCTTTTTTTACACCATCTTTAACTTCAACTTCTTTAGTTTCCGGTATAACTATTCTAAAGATATAATCTTGCATTCCCATTGATTCAATTTTTGCTTCTAGTTTTTCTTTAACCTTTTGTTCATGACCTGAATAAGTGTTAACAACATACCATAATTTTTCGCCCATTAGTTAAACAACCCCTTTATATATGCTAAGATAACATTTAAAAGCTCAAAGAACGCTACTAAAATGATACAAAATACAATTGTCGCAATTGTATATTTAATAATTTCTTTGGCATCAGGCCATTTAACTAATTTTAGTTCTTTTTTGATGCCTTTAATAAAGCCTTCTTTTTTTACTTTTGGTTTCTTATCATTTGTTTTTTTAGTATTTTTTGCTAACTTTGTCTTTTTCTCTTTAACAACTTTGTTAGCATTTTTTACTTCTTTTGTTTTTTCTTCTTTTACTTTTTTTGCCATTTTAACCTCCATTAAAACTTTTGCAATTAAAAAACACTTTCGTGTTCATTAATAATATAGCATAGTTAACTTGATAGTGCAAGTAAAATCAGCTATTTTTTTAATATTTTACTAACTGCTACCATTAAAGCAAGTTTACCATATTCATAAGATAAACTACCTTGTTGATAAGCAATATAAGGCTTTCTTAATGGTCCATCACAAGATATTTCAATAGATGATCCTTGGGTAAATGAACCAGAAGCCATAATTATTTCATCATCATAGCCGGGCATTGGGGTTGGTATAGGTTTTGAGTTAGCATCAATGGCAGAAGATGCTTGAATACCTTCACAATAATTGATTAAATCATCTCGATTACCAAAGATAATGCTTTCAACTATATCTGCTCTACTATCATTATATCTTGGCTCTACTTTATAACCTAACTCTTCTAAAACTTTACTAGTAAGTATAGCTACCTTTAAACTACTTGCTACTACATGAGGAGATTCATATAATCCGAGTAAGAAAGACTTATTAAAATTTAGAGATGGGCCTATTTCTTTACCTTCACCAGGGACGGTTAATCTCTCGGAAATGAATTTTATTAAATCTTTTTTACCTGCTACATATCCCCCACTTGAAGCAATACCGCCGCCTAAATTTTTAATAAGTGAGCCTACGATAATATCAGCTCCTACTTGAAGGGGTGTTTCACTTTCAACAAATTCACAATAACAATTATCAACCATAATAATTATATCTTTATCTATACCTTTAATAAATTTAATTACTTTAGTAAGTTTATCAATTGTAATACTTTTTCTATTAGAGTATCCTTTACTTCTTTGAATAGTTATAACTTTAACTTTGCTATTATTTAAATATTCTTTTATTTTATCATAGTCAAAATCATCATTTACTAAATCTATTTGAGCATAATTTATACCAAAAGACTTCAAAGAACTAGCGTTTTCTTTTATCCCAATAACTTCATGCAAAGTATCATATGGAGTACCAGTTATACTAAGCAGAGTATCATTAGGTCTAAGTAAGCCAAACAAAGTAATAGTGAGAGCATGCGTTCCAGATATTATTTGGCTTCGAACTAAAGCATCTTCACCACCTAAAATGCTTGCAAATATTCTTTCTATTTTATCTCTACCCATATCACTATAACCATAACCAGTTGAGGTATTAAAATCACTTTCACAAACATTTTCTTTATTAAAAGCTGTAATTACTTTTAAACTATTTAAAAATGCTAAATCATCAATACTTTGATAAATATTTTGTAATTCTTTTTCACATTTTAAAACTAAGTCTTTAACTTTTTCTTCTACTTTAAAGTATTCTAAATATTTATTCATCTTTACCACTCATTCTAATTATATCGCCACTTCTAATATCATCATTGATAATTATTTCTAATATTTTTAAAGCAACATTTTCTTTTTTAATTAATTCTTTTTGTCCTACTCTATTCATTTCCTCTTTTAAATAATTAGGATCCATTTCAAGTACTGCAGCAGTATCAACCCAATTAGGTGCTAGAGCACATATCTTTAAATTAGGTAATCTTTCTGCCATATTCTTAACTAAATTCTCTACTCCTGCTTTACTAGATGCATAATCCATACTTAAAGTATTATAAGTATCTGTAGCATCAGTTGATGATAAATTGATAATTACTCCTCTACTCATTATTTTAGAGGCCTCTTTCATAATTAAAAAACTACCAACTAAATTGACTTCTAAAACTTTCATAAATTCATCTTTAGTTTTATTATATATATCATTTGCTATATCAATAGCACTGCAATTTACAACTACATCTAATTTTTCGTGCTTTTCTTTTATATAATTCATTAACTCATTTATACTATCTTCACTTGTTATATCACAATAGTAAATATCAATTAATTCATTATTTATTTTTTTATTATGATATGTAGCAACTACGGTAGCCCCATACTCATGTAAAATATTAATTAAAGTACTACCTATACCACTGGTGCCACCAACTACTAAAACAACTAAGCCATCTAAATTCATAATGCCTCCAAACCAAGTATATTATATACTTAATTAAGATTAGTTGCAATTATATCACCTATAAACATACTATTTAAAATATTTAAAATTTTACTAATTTTTTCTTTCGAAAATACTTGTAATATTTTATTTATAAAAGGCTCAATTAAATAAGTAATAATTAATCCACAAATGCCAAAACAAAAAGCACTAAGTAAGCAAACTAAACCATCAATATTAAAAATACGATTAGTATAATCCCAAAGGCGCATTTTAAATACTTTAAGTAAAAATAAACCAGATGTATATTCTAAAATACCTGTTATTAAAAATGATAAAGCAAAAATAATTAAAGGCTTATCTTTATACCTATTAATAAGCAATATAAATAAAGAACCTATACCATAAATTGGCAACCATGGACCAGATAAAATGCCATGACTAAAAAGTTTGCCTGTATAAAAGTAACATAAAATAAGTTCATAAATATAGCCTAAAATACTCGATAAATAAAATAAAAGACCTATCTTTATAATTAAATCATCCATAATTATCACAATATTAGTATTAACTAAAATATATAATAAATAAAGCCAAAAATTACTATTTAAATAATACATACTTTTAAATAATATTTTAATAATAATTATAGAAAGGATGATTTTATGACTAATGAAGAGTATAAATTAGCACCAGATATTTTAACAAATAAAGATTTAGATTATTTAAAAGATATCTTTGGTTGGCATCATACAGCATATAAAGTATGTGAAGATGCCCTTACTAATATAGCGGATAGAAAAGTGGAAAAAGTAGTATCAGATTGTTCAAAATTATTTTATCAAAATATGCAAAAAGTATTAAAAATATTGGAAGAAGGAAATAGTAATGAATAATAATAAAATATGTAATTCCAAAAAAGAAGTACCAACGGGCATATCTTTAAATGATCAAGATTATATGACTATTCTTTTATCACATTTAAAAGAACTTACTAAAAATATGACTGTAGCCATAACGGAAGCATCACACGAAAAACTATATAAAGATTATAAAAAAATGTATGATGCTTTAGCTGATGCTCAAAGAAAAAGCTATGAGCTTATGTTTTATTTAGGTTGGTATAGTTTAGAAAAAGCAACTGATACTAAAATAGACACTTTAGCTAAAGAATTACAAACAGAATTAAATAATTTAGAAAATTAAAAGGAAGAATCTTTATCTTCCTTTTTAATATTTAATGTCTTCTAATAAATTATCTATTTCAGACTTATAATCTTTAGTACTTGCAATAAATATTAAAGTATTTTTTACTCTAGATATTATTATATATTCATTATCAGATACCGCAACAGTTTTAGATAGTACTGCTCCAGTTGTTTCTTTATTTTTAGAATCTGTTGTTATATAGTCAGAAATACTATCGAAATATTTTTTATAGACTTTTTTAGCAGCCAATTCATCTTCAAATTCATAATATTCAATTTTATATGGCACATCTTCTTTAGTAGCTACTAAATAAGTATCAGCTTCATATTTTGGCGTTTCTGAGTCACTAATAGTATATCCTAAAGCACCAAAATGTTCTTTAAAATCTTTAGCATCTAATAAATTATAAAATCCACAACCAACTGTAATAATGCATACAATTATAATTAATGCAATTCCTAATATTATACTTTTATTATTTTTCATTGTCATCACCCTTATGTTTTTCTTTAAATAAATACATTACTTCTTCAAATTCATCTTCATTATCTAACTTGATAATATATTCGCCATCTTCTTTTTTTATTACTTTTCTGATAACTATATCATTATCATCTTCTTTATTTACTAAAAATAAATATTTATTATCTTCATTTACTAATGTATCTATTACAATATAATCCTTATTATTTTCTAAAGTTAAGATATCTAAATCAGCCATTATCTTCCACCTAGTTCCTTTTCTTCTTCTACTAAGTTATTAATTGTTTTTTTATTTGTTTTATATAATTCTTTACCTAATTCTTCGTATTTATCCATCATTTCTCTTAAAACAACATGAGATTCTTTACTTAAAGCATCATATGAACCAACTTTAGCATATTCATCAACTATATTTGCACATTTTTGATATTCAGGCATATAATGAATGACATCTCCTCTTTTGGTTAACATTTCTAAAACATAGCCTAAAAAAGATTGATTAGCAATTTTAGCATATAAAGGTGAAAATGCTTCATCATTAGCCATATAAGTTTTTAATGTATTCCATATATTATTAAAATTATCTAATCTATTACTACTTATACTATAATATGTATCATATATGGTTACATCAAAAAGGGTTGGATCTTTAATACATATATTTAAAATATCACTAGCAACACCTTCAGACAATGATATATAGTTACCAAGAGCGTCATAAGTAGGCATACTATTTTGTGCTAAAATAGTAGTTTTATTAACATAATCATCACTAGCAAGTTGTCCTAATTTTATTGTAGTTGCTTCTTTTAATTCTTCATAGTTATTATTAAATCTTAATGCAAAAACAGACGCAATTGAAACAGTAGCTACTAATCCTGCAATTAATCTTTTTAATTTATCTTTACTTATTAATTCTTTTTTTGTTTTTAATTTTATTTCTATAATGTCTTCTGTATCATTTTTTATACTTTTACTTCTAGCTACAATCATTTTTCCTCTATTAATTATGATATCATCATAGTAGCCATTTAAAATAAAATCTTTAGTAGATGCATTAGGATTCTTAGGTAATTCTAACATTAAATATTTAGCAATTTTCATAGCTTCATCTAAAGTGTATAAATTACCATAATATTTACATATATATTCTTCAGCTATTTTACGACAATCACTTTGCAAATTAATTTTATCAAACATTTCTTTTTCTGATAATGGCATTAATATCACCTACCAACCTATTATTAATATACTATTTAAAATTATGTAAAACAATATTACTATTGGATAATTGACATTTTATTTACTCAATATCTAATTTTTTCGTAGCAATTTTACTTAGAACATATGCTATAGCTAACATAATTAAAATAACTATTAATATTTTAGGATTTTTTAAACTTTCAATTAAACTAGTACCAATAAATCCCCAGAAAAATACTAATGAAACCTTCCCTATTAAAACCGCTATTGCAAATTTTTTGAATTTTATTTCTGATAAAGCAGAGGCTATATTAATTAAAAAAGCTGGTGTAAAAGGAATAGCTATTAATAAAACTAAATTTGATAAAGATATTTTATCTATTTTTTTCATTAAATTATCAAACTTCTCTACTTTTCTAATTCTTTTAGTAAAAATATCTTTTAAAACTGTTCGACATAAATAAAACATAAAAAAACATCCTAGACAAGTTAAGATATAAGATATTATAAAACCAAATACATAACCATAAGCAATAAATATTATTGTTATAAATACAAACAATGGTAAAACAGGAATTATTGATTCAAAAAATATTAATATGCATGCTAAAACAGGCCCCCAAAAGACTGAATTAGTTACTATATCCATAATTATATTATATAAATTATTTAAAAAATTCATCATAAATACCACACAATTATTATAATATAATTATGAGTAATTTTCACGAATTTATTACATATGTGACATTATAACCGTAAAATGTTAATATTCTAGCAGCTTGTTTACTTTTATGTCCTTTATCACAAATAAGAAAATATTTTTTATTTTTATCTAACATTGTTTTATGATTTAATAACAATTTATCATAATAGATATTAATACTACTTGGATTATGCCCTTCTTTATAGCTTACCGGATCTCTAACATCTATTAATATTCCCATATATGGTTTATATTCATTTTCTTTAATACTATGCATTTTATTTCACCATTATAATTTATGTTATTAAAAAAATTCCACATAATAAAAAAGTAATGAATTAACATTACTTTTTGAATTTATTCATCACCAAAGAAATCGTCAAAAAATTCATCATCAGTTATTACATTTTCATTCATAATAACACTATCAACATCAATATTAACTTTTGGTTTATCTATTTTTGAACTTTCATCTTTAGGCTCTTCTTTTTCTTTTATGTCCTTATCAAGTTCTTCATTTAATGCTTTTTCTTTTAATTCTGGCAATTCTGTATCATCTGATAATTTAAATGGTGAATCATTAGTAATTTTTTGATTTTGCATCTTTAATTTTTCTTTTTGACGTTTTTCTTCTTCGTCAAGTTCTTTAAGTTTACGATCGATATCTTTCATCATAGCATCGATATCCATATTTTGTAAGCCACCAGCAAAAGGATTTGATGCTGAACCATTTAAAGAATTCATTGGATTACCAGCTGGCATACCTGGCATACCAAAGCCACCACCCATACCAAATGGACTTATTCCACCTGGTTGCATCATTGAATTAGCATCATTATTTGTATTATTCATCATACGTTTTCTTTTTTCTTCTGTAACATATTTTTTTAAATCAAATAATTCAACTTGATGAAATTCCCTAGTAGGATATGTCGCTAGTGGATAATCTTCTCCCCAATTTATTTTAAAATTAGGAGCATATTTTGTTTTAAATGGATTCATTCTAAGTCTTAAAATAATTGCTTCACCTAATTTTAATTTTTGTAAATCACTAACTGTAACTAATGGAGTTGAAGCAGTTTTATCCTTTTCTTTTGATTTAACTTCACCACACATTTTACTTATTTCTTCTAAGGCTTTAAGTTCTGTTGAAATTAAATAAATTAAATTACCACAATTACCTCTAATTACTTGTGCTACTTCTTCACCATATACATCATTAAGTTGAGCAAAGTTTTGAATAATAAAAGTAAATCTTATATCACGACTTCTTGCTGCTGATACCATACTATCAACATCTTTAAGAGGTGGCATATTAGCAAATTCATCTAAAATAAAATTAGTACGATATTGAAGTTTTCCTCCATTAGCTTGCGCTACATCAATAAGAGTTTCATATACTTGTTTTATAAAAATAGTCATCAATGTATGATATGTCTTTTTCTCATCATGAATAATCATAAATACAGCAGTTTTACCTTTACCAATGTCACGCATATCAAAGTCACTATAAGAAAGCATTTCCGCTAAATTTTCTTTAGTAGAAAACATTCTTATTTTTTGACTAAATGTTGAAAGTAAACCACCCTTTGTATCGTTTGGAGCATTAATAACTGTATTAGCAAACATATAAGCATTTGATTCTTTACCTTTTAAATTAAAATATTCTTTTATAAAGTTACTAGTAGCATATCTTTCTTCACCAACAGTACTCATATAATTAATACTATTTAAATTTATTTCTTTTTCCGATGCATCTTGGAATAATCCAATAGCTAACCCTGAAAAGTAATCAGCTGATCCTTTTTCCCAGAATTCAGAATCACCATTTCCTTTAGATGGATCGTATAATATATTTAAAGAAACATCTTCTAGAAGTTCAGTGGCTTTATCATAATTACCTTCCTTATAATACTTATAAGGCATATCCAAAGGATTCCAAGCATTACCTTTTCCTGGTTCCCTAAAATTTAAAACAATAATTTTATATCCACGTTCTTTTAAGTTATTAGCAGTTTTACTATATATCTCACCTTTAGGATCAGTAATAATCATACTTTCACCTTTTTTAGCTAAGATATTTACCATTGGAAATACTAAATTTTCAGTTTTACCACTACCAGTAGAACCTATTACCAAATTATGATAATCACTATTATCAACCCATATTTCTTTTGGATTACTAATTAAAGGAATTCCACCAGCTGTAAGTACTTTATCAGTTGGATTAATTTTAACAACTTTATTAGCTGTTTTTATCTCCTTATCTTTAGCCCATCTAGCATAACCATCACTAGTTTTTTCTTTATTAACTTTAATACCAAAGCCACTACCTTTATCTTTATTAAAAATATAAGAAGAGACACTAGTAAATATTAAAATTAAGGCCCCAATGAATAATCCTAAAGTAAATGGTAAATATTGCAAAGAGAAAGCACTTAAAGGAAGAAGTCCATAAAATGTACCATAATTAAGTAGGCAAAATAAATTAGAAACTGCTAAAGCACATAAATAAAGAAGTATAATACAATATACTACAAATAAGAAAAAGTCTTTAGCTTCTACCTTAAACTTCATACAAATCTCCCCAATTCACCAATATTATACTATAAATATAAGGAAAAATAAATTAATATTATTCACTTAAGTCTAAAAAATTAAAATCTATTTTATAATCATTAGGATACATTTCGGTAATTATAATAGTATCTGGATTATTACCAGTCAAATTATAGTTAATTATATCATTTTCTCTTTGAATATTAATAGAAGCAAATTTTGTAAATAATTTTTCAGCAATAATAGCACGACTATTTTCAAATTCTTTTAAATTAGCATACTTACTTTTAGTAGAATCATTTAACATATTATATGCTTTATTAACATCTAAATTCATTAAATTTTTAAAATTATTTATATAATTTACCATTTTATTAACTTCATTTATTTTTTCTACTTTAAAATTAGTAGTATTATCTATATAGATTCTATCAAGATAATATTTATTAACATATTCTTCAAAATTTTCAACATCTAATAAAGGAATAATACTATAATTATTTTCCATATCAACTTTTAAAAGATAATATAAATTAGGTGTATATTTCAATTCTTTGCCTTCAATATTTGAAGAAATTGTATAGCCATTAATAAAATAATATGTCATATTACTATCCGGATTATAATAAATATCTTGCGCTTGAAAATTAACATTTTCATTTGTTTCTTTAATAAAATTATTAATATTATTTATATCAATTTTATTTTTTGACACAAAACTTTTATCAAGTAATAATATTGCATCTTCTTTATTATTAAAAAAATCAACATAAAAATTATTTATAGTTTCTTGTACAGCAAAAAAAGTATCAGAATCATTTAACTTAGCAATTTCTCTTTTTAAAATAGATGTTACTATAGGTTCTTTTTCTTTTGGCTTTGCTTCTTTAGATTCCTTACTAGAATTTGCTCCCATAACAAATGCAGTTATAGATGTTATTAACAATAACCCTCCAATTATTATTATTAGCATTTTTTGATTATCATTTTTCATATTTATTCTCCTTCTATAAAGTTAAAGCCAATTTTATAATCATTAGGGTAATATTCTGTTATAGTTATAGTATCACCATTATGATTTTGAACTTTATAAACTATATTATCTTCATTTTCTTGAGTGTTTATTGACCAAATCTTAATAAATAATCTATCACTTATATTATCTATATCATTAATAAAACTATCCAAATTTAAATAATTTTTCTTAGTATTATCGTCTAGCATTTTATATGCTTTATCAGAATCAGAATATATTAAATTGGTATAATTAGTAATATAAGATGTTACTTTTTTTTCTTCAGTTATTTCTCTTTTTTTAAATTTACTATCATTATTTATTGTTACTACATTTATATCATAATTATTAGCAAATTCTTCTAAATTATTTACATTATTTAAAGGTTTTATCACATAATGTTTATTAGTGTCAACTACTAAAAGATAGAACAAATTTTTATTGTATTTTACATATTCATCTTCTCCCATTAAATATTCATTTTCATAACCTTTAACAAAATAATAAGTAATATTACTATTATCATTATAATAGATTTCTTCAACAATAAAATTAATAAAAGAAGTACTCAAATTCATTTTTTCAAAAACATTATCATTTGTTATATTATTTTCGATAACATAATTACTATCTAACAAAGACACAATTTCTGATTTCTCATTAGCAGAAACTTTATCATAAAAACTATTTATTGCACTTTGCACTGCGAAATATTCATCAGTATCCTTTAATCTTGATATTTCTTTATTTATTATTGGTTCACTAGAAGGAATATTACTATTTGGGGTATTAGAATCATCATTATCATCTTTTATATTTAAACTTACAAATATTGCTATAATTGAAGTAAGTATTAATAAAATTAAAATTAAAACAATAACAAATTTTTGATTATTTTTTGTCATAATATTCCTCCTAATCTTTACAACCATTTTTAACAAAGCTTAACATATCACTCGCATAACTGCTTGCTCTTTGAGGACAATTTGTATATTTATTTGCGGGTCTTTCCAATTTTATACAAAATTGTGATGCTATATCATGAGCACTTGCATTAGGATCATAAATTGTTTTTGCAGCATCGAAATCATAAACATTTGCATGATCATCAATATATTTTTTTAAATATTTAGTTTGACAGGCAACACTATTCCATTCCAAATTATTTTCTTGGCAAAAGCATTTTAAAGCACTTGCATTACAAGTATATCCTGAATTTTTAGCACTACAGACATCATAATTAGCACAAGCAAATACATCATGCCACATTATAAGTCCCATACTTGGACCACCATTATCATTTGCAACATAGGCATTAGGATCAAAATCAAAATACCAAGTTTCAGCCTTAATATTAACCATTAAGCCTGCCACTGCGTTATCACTAAATCCCAAATCTTTCAAAGCTTTGCATACACCTGATTTATCAGCTGTATAATTATCACAATTACCAGATGGTCGTGGATTATCAGCACTAATATAACCATCAAGAGCATTAACATAATTACCATCCACTATAATAGCAAAATGCAGATGGGCACCAGTTGATGAACCTGTGGAACTTATTAAACCTATTTTTTGACCTTGATTAACACTATCTCCTTCTTTCACTGTTAAAGAATTATTTTTCATATGCATATATATAGAATATGTGCCATCGCCATGATCAATTTTAACCCAGTTGCCTCCACCGCCACCACAAGTACTATGTAAATTATTTAATTCAGTACAGCCATTATGAGTGGCAACAACAGTTCCAGACCTAGATGCAATAACTATATCATCAAATCCACCACCAATATCAACGCCCAAATGTGCTCTTGCGCCTTTACCAATATCACGACTATAAGAAAATGGTGAATATAATTGCATTAAAGATGAGCCTGGTTCATCTGGATAAATATTTCCTCGAGGAGTACCTGTACCAATTGGCCACCACCAACCTGCTTCACATTCTTTTTTATATCTATAGTATGTACAATATTCAGCATTATTAAATAATGCTTTAACTTTACTTAGTGTCTTTGTTGAAGTAACTTTTGCTTTTATATCATTATAAATTTTTTGATAATCGCTTTGACCATAATGTAATCCCTCAGCATCATATGAATTAATAGAATAACTTAAATCAATATATTTTAAATTACTAATGTTGGCATTATTTATTAATTCTTTCATTCTATCATTAAATTCATTTACTTGAGCATTATCAACATAATATGTTTTAGAATCAACAACTGGGCCTACCTTTACAACATATATAGTATGTTTACTCCAACTACCTTGTGCAAGTTCTTTATACTTATTAAAATATTTTTCAGCTACACTACTTGCATTAGTTGCAATATCATTTACTCCCATCCAACTAATAATATTATAAGAATTGCCATTATTTATTTTACTATTAATGCTATTTATTGCAGTATTAACAAACCAATCATATCTTTTTGAACCTTCTGCAATGGTATTATTATCATTTAATTCACTAACAGAATTTTTCATACCAACTGTTCTAGAATCACCTACAAATATAGATGGATTTGAATTAGTTACTGTTATAGTTTTATCACTTTCACCATCTTCAACTGCATATATTTCTTGAAGTATTTCTTCATAGCCATCTTTATTAGTTGAAACTAATTTTTGAATAATATTATCATTAAATTCTAAAGCATCTTCACTTCCTAATTCAGTGATTTCACTCTTATATGATTCAGAAATAAATAAATAATTAGCTATTTCATTATAATAGTTTTCTAATACTTTAACTTGCTTTTGTTTTGTCTTATTTTCTTGTTCATCAGCTAGTGTCTCATAAACATTTTCATATGCAGCATTACAATTACTTCCACTTATACTAATAGCCTTATCACCACTACTATCATAGTTGCCATTAGCAAGAGCATTTGTTTTTGCAATTATCATTAATGCTTTAATTGCTGCTTCTGATAAATTATTTTTTTGCATTTCACCATAAGCAATACTTAAAACATATTCTTTTATTCCCATTATTTTACTAGTACCATTACAGCTATAGGTTACAGAAGTTAAATTGAAATCACATGTAGTATCAAAATATCCTTCTGGTTCTAAGTCACCATCTGATGCTTTAGAAAATAGCATAAAGAAAATAATAAATAATAAAGCTGCCGCTACAACTGCAGCTAAAACATAAGGATTAGATAATAAACTAACAAGCATTTTTCCACCTTGAGCAACTAATCTTCCCGTAGCTTTAGCAGCATTAACTGCACCTTTAGCGGCTGCTTTTCCAACTGTTTTTCCTGTTTTTTTAGCTATATCTTTAGCTTTATCTTCAGCAGCTTCTTTGGCAGCTTCTAATGGATGAGTTGCAACATCAGTAACTCTATCTAATTTTGCTTTCATTCTTTGAGCTTTATTTATTTTTTCCTGAGCTTTTGCTCTAGCAAGTTTAGCATTATCACCAAATTTTTCTCTTTGAGTTTTTAATCTTGTATTAGAACCATCAGCTTTAACTGGTTCTTTATTATTAGAATCTTTTAATTTCCAATCTCTACTTTTTTCATCTTTTAAAGTTTCTACTTTTTCTTTTAACTGTTCGCTTTTTTCATCTAATTCATTTATACGATCAGCATGATATTTTTTTCCTTTGTATCCGGTTTTACTTCCAGTAGATTCAGGATAATCACTAAAAGTTTCTTCTCCCCCATCATCTATAATTTCTTCAGTGGCATCAGGATTTACATCTAAATCTTCTAATTCTTCAAATTCTTCATTTGGATCCATTTTACCACCTTCTTCTATTTAATATTTTATCATACATTAATAGTAAAAAAAAGCCAATTTATTTATGATATAAAGATTAAAAAAATAACTAAAAGTTATTTTTTTTACATCTAATTATTTTATTTTAATAGCCACCACCAGAACCAAATGAATCTAGTTCTTCTTGAGTAACAACAACATTAATACGCATTCTTCTATTACCACAGATAAATAATCCTTGGCCTTGTGGATAATATTTTATTCCTTCTTTTTCACTTTCATTTAAATCAATTAATTGAGCTAAATCTTCAACCGCTTGTTTACGAAGGCCCATTACTAGATAATAAGAAGCATTATCAAAAATAGCCTTACCATGTTGAATAACAGATGGAGCTGCGAAATCAGTTGGTTGTTGGGTAATTATTATCGTACCAGTATTATATTTACGACTACGTCTTTGAATTTGAGCTAAAAATTCTGCTCCAAGTTCATTATGAGTGGCAAGAAGTACATGAGCTTCATCCACCATCATAACTGTATTAACATCTTTCTCTAAACATAAGCCCCAAGCAAATTTTAATATGTTAAAGAATAAAGCATTTTTAATATTTTCATCACTATTCATTAATTCTTTTATATTAAATACAATAAAATCACTTTGAATTTGAATGGTAGTTTTACCAGTAAAGTAATATCTTAATTCTTTGACTAAAGGTCGTACCTTTAATTCTAATCTTTCCATAACATCTCGCTCATGAGTTGCATCTACCATAGATAAAAGTCTTCCTTGAATAGTAGCATAAACATCATCAAATGTTGGATAATCATCTCTTGTTAATTTAGTAAAATCAGTATCAAAATCAATTTTAAATCTCTTATACGTATCTTGAACTACTTCACTAAAAAGAGTTAAAACATCTTCTTCAATTGATGGATTATAATACTTCATAAATGCTTTTAATTGTTGAAGAGTTCTTGTTAAAACAGTATATCCTAAGCCTTGAGATATTTCTTCTTCATCAACATCCATTACTATTTCAAGTGGATTAATCATACCAAATTGGCCACCTTTACCAAGGTCTAAGAAATCTCCACCCATAAGTTCAGTCATATCACCTAGTTCGCCTTCAGGATCGATTGCCACAACTTTGCAACCATTACGTAAATGAGTTCGAAGCAAAAGTTTAGCAGCCGTTGATTTACCACTTCCTGATGTACCAAGTAAAATAATATTAGCATTATTACGATTATTTTCTTTTCTTATTTGATACAAGAATTGATTAAATAATACAACACCACCAGAGAAATCTACGCCAAATAAACATGATAATCCTGGATCTTTGATACTATCAAAAACAAAAGGATACATAGCAGCAATAGTAATTGAAGGTATTGGTGTACCAATTCTTTGCTCAATATCTTGAGGTGGAAATATTGGCACAATACTTTTAAGTACTTTTTCTTGTTCAAACATTAAAGCTACGCCTGCCATACCCATTGCATTTAAATAACTTTTAACTTCCATTCTTTTATTATCAAGTTCTTCTTTACTATCAGCAGTAAGCATTAAATGCATTTGAAAATCGAATATTCTAGCATCAGTTGAAGCAAGCATACTAATAAATTGCTCTAATGATTCATAATCTTGACGAATTTTTTCTTGTAATGTTTGATCATGCTCTGATTGATATCTTGTCTTTAAATCTGCAATTTCCTTATTAATCATTTTTTGCAATACTTGGAATTGAATTGGAATATGTTTAACAACAACTTTAACTCCCGAAATATTAGTTATATCTGATAAATAACCTACATAAACATTTTTGGGAAAAGTTACAATAGTAATAATAGTAGAATATTTACCACTAATTCTAAATTCGGTAGGTTTAAATTCCATACCTTTTGGTGCTATAGCATTTTTTACATTACTCATTAGCTCATCACCGTCCCAAAATTAATTGCTTCGCCGCCATTAAGAAGATTATCTAAAATAATTCTTAAGTCAGCATTACTTGTTTGACTTGATTGTAATCCACAATTTGCAAGTCCACTTATCATATTATGTAATTTTTTTTGTAAAATTTCTAATTTTTTCTCTTGGAATATTAAATAATATTCAGTATCAACAACATTATATTCAATACTCATAAATTGATTAGCTTTATTAATATCTTGCAAAATCAATTTTCTTACTTCATTACTAGAAGAATTATTATATAACTTTTGTAATTCTGCTAAATATAAATTAATATCAACTGGACGATCCGCAATAATAAGCCAGAATTCATAATCTATTGTATTATAGAAATTTCGTAAACTATAAATCATATTATCTTGCGCTTGTGAACCCATAATAAATATATTTTTAGGGTGTATTTTAACTCCTGTTACATAAGTACCGTCATCAAGTTGAATCATTCCATTCATTATTTGCCTAATTGGCAACCAAGTGCTTGTAAATTTAGGATTACTTATCGCTTGTTCCGAATTCTTCATACATACTCCATCCTTTCCAATAATATCGTCTTCTGTTTGTATAAAAGTTGAAAATATTTGTTAGTAATTGCAATACATTATGATAATGAGGTACTGGCATTACCAAAAACGCCGATATTAATGCTGGTAATAATATTAGAATTAAAACAAGCATATTAATACTTTTTATCAAAAGTACCATAATAAGTGTCCATAAGCAACCAATTGCAAATATAGCTAAATCCAATGGGGTAAAAAAACCTAACATTAATTGTGATTTCTTTGTATTTGCTGGTATTAAATAATTATTCACCTTTCTATTCCTCCTTCATATATTATTTCGAATCTTTACTAGATTGTTTATTACCAGATGCAACAATATATTCTCTTTCTTTTGCACCTTTAACATTTTGTCTACCAACATTTATGTTATCAATTGCATCTTGAACAAAGATTAAATTATCTCTATCAATCCAGTTTTTATCAATTTCTTTACCACTTAACATTGCATTTACAATATTCAAATTATTTCCTGAAATACCACTTATATTTCCACTAGCATCTATAGCACCATGAAATGCATCAACAATTGCACTTTTAAATGATGATGCAAGTTCTTTATCATTTACATAATTAGTTTTTTGATCTACGCCAATTCTAGTTGCAGCAGTAGCAAGTATATCTGTCTTGCTTTTTGATAAATCTTTACGTAATTCTTCAAGTACATGAGTTTGTTTATCAAATTCTAATTTAACACTTGAAGATTCAGTAAATGCTTTTAAATCTTCAGTTGCTTTAGCCATTCTTTCAGAAAAAGCTGCTGCAGATGCAATATCTCCTCTGTTATTTGCTTCTTCCATTTTCATACGTAATTCTTCAATATCGCGTTTTCTGTTACTTATTCCTTCATTATATTCAGCACCAAGTCTCTTAACAATTGAACTTTGATCTTGATATTCTTTTTTATTTTTATACGTACCTTCTGATGCAGAATTAATAGCATCTGATGTTTGGGCAGCTGTATTATAAAAGCCCATTTTTGTTTCGTTAGCACCTATACCAAAATATCCACCAACTCCATGTACAGCATCTTTTGCATGACCACCAATTGCTCCAAAAAAGCCACCATGTTCAGCACGATAGTTTCTCCTTCTTTCACCCGCTTGTGTTGCTGCATTTGCCCCTGATGTTATAGCTGCTCCTGCATCTTTAAAAGATTTTTTTCCGACAGCACTTCTTCCAGATCTAAAAGCCCCCGAACCAGCACCGCCGATGAATGATAATGCACCGCCACCAACGCCTCTTGCAATTATGCCTGCTTTTTTCCAACGACCAGCATTATTAGCAGCAGCTTCCTTATAGGCTTCTCTGGTTCTTCTAACTGCACCAACCGTATTTCGAATACCAGCTGTTGCAAGGCCACCAACTGCAGCTCCAGCAATAAAGCCACCACCATCTGCTAATTTTTCTCTAATGCCAAGTTTCATATTTCCAGAATCAATTCCTGTTACTTCTGATAATAATTTAGGTGATCTTTTCATAAACATAACAATAGCCATCAAAATAAACGCTTTTGTTAATAAACCAGCTAATCTACCATATTCATAAACTTCGCTTGATAAAAAATTTGTGCTTTGCATTGCGCGACATAACCACATACAGAAACTAAAAATAAATATTCTAACAAACACTTCCATCCAACATGTTAAAGTAACTTTCAACCATTGATTAAATGTACCGCTAAATTTGCTATTAGGAATAATTCTCAAAAATATTGGAATCGGAGCAATCGCTTGATAAAAAATTAATTTAATTAACCTTAATGCCATATCAAAACAATATGAAACTCCTACATATATTAATAATACTCCTGAAATTAATAGCATGAAAAAGCCAAAATCAACTTCATTATTTGAAGCTGCCTCAATAAACGCAGCATAAACTCCAAAATCAGCAGTTCCATCAACATGTTTAGCATATTCATAAAAATTATCTTTATCATTTTCTTCATAGCCATTTATCTCTAAAGGATCAACTTTCAATTCTTTCTGACAATTTGTTAATTCTTCAAATTTATTACTACTACTTGAATCAACGCTATCGCAAAAAGAATTACTTACATTAAAAAATGCCGTAAATATACCATTTACCATTCTATATGAACTTGATTCAACTTCGTTTACATTTTCAGAATTACTTAATTTTTGACCCGGTCTTCCATAACCAAAAAAGCCACCAATAACATTGTATCTTAAAATTGAATCTTGCAAATCAAACATAAAAGGAAATATTGTTGGTAAAAATCCTAATAATACACATGACAAAACAAAATTAATTATAACATTTTTTACTACAGTTGTTCCTTGCTTTTGATCATCAGGATTAATTATTCCCCTTAATAAAGCGAAAGCCATTATAAAAAGCATAATTAATCCGATAATTACATAAAAATTAGACAATAATGTACCATAATCAATTTGTTCTAAAAAGTCACTTTGAGCCAAAATCATAAATATTTTAAAAACATTTGCAGCAACTTTATATAATTGAGTTACTACAAAAAGTTCAATACCAACAAGTGCTTCATCAAATATACCTAATAAAAACATTTAAACCTCTCACCTTACCAATTGCCTTTGCATAAATCAGTTTGCCTAGAAACCAAATATTTTAACAATAATTTAACTAAATATGGCAATAAGAATATTATTATACATAAAATGAATCTCATCATAATTTTTTTTAACAATTTTGCCATTGCATCTTTATCTTGTTTTGCTGTCGCACTTGTAAAATCTATAACTGATAAGACAATTAATAATACTAACGCAACATATTTTATCACATGAAAAGCTTTTACTAAATAAAATGCTGGAGTTCCATCTGTACCAGGATCACCTAACAATGCAGTACATTCAGTTATTGGTTCTAATCCTTCATATGAAGAACTTGGATCATTAAAATAGTTTGGAACACTCTCAGTTTCAAAAACTTTTGGCAAATACGAAATCAAATCATATGAATTTGCTCTATCATTTCCTTCTTTTTCATCAG
Source organism: uncultured Bacilli bacterium (assembly GCA_947630055.1). Classification (GTDB taxonomy): domain Bacteria; phylum Bacillota_I; class Bacilli_A; order RF39; family UBA660; genus SIG200. The sequence continues at coordinate 36,337 of CANRGA010000001.1, read as the reverse complement.
TAAAATACACATTAACACACTTAACAGGATGTTTATCACAACCATAATCAAGTAAATATTCTGGACATCCTGTTAAATGACCATTAACATATTTTGAAGTTTGTTCAAAATTTTTAGTTTTCTTTAAAATTGTTTGGCTACTTGCAGTTGTTCTATCTCCACCCCAATTTTGTGAAGACATATCTGTATAATTAATATTATCAACATGCGACATTTGTAAATTTATTTGTCCATCTGCTGTTTGAATTAATCTATAATATGTTTTTCCTGAGGGGCCATATACACATGTTAAAGGTTTTGCTGGTTCATTACTTGAAACATTAGCATTATTATTAATACTATCATCACTTTTTCCGCCTGCATTTACAACAACAAAAGGAAATATATAAATTAAAACAAATAAAAATATAAACTTAACTGTTTTTTTCATAGAAATCTTCCTAACATCTTTATTATTTATATTTTTATTTTAGCATATATTTTTTGAAAATACTACTAATTTTTATTACATAATTTATATATTATTAATTTATTTTTTTTAAAATTGATCTACTTAAAAATAATAAACTAAAAATAAATGAAAAATATATGAAATAAATTAATATTCTAGAATGATATATATAATTAATAAATCCATTTGTTAATAAATCATTGTTGACAAATTCAAATGGTAATAAATATGAAGTATTAAAAATATAATTAAAACAATAAACAATAAAAAAATAGATTGTTAAAAATAGAAATATGTTTTTAAAATCTTTGCTAATATATTTGTAATTTTCAAAACAAAGAAAAATGAAATTAAAAATAAAAACAAAATGATGAGTAATTAAAAATGAATAAAATGAATAATTTAAAACACTAAAATTAATACAGGGAAATAGAATAGCTATAAAAGGTCCAACAAAACTCAAATAAAAACAAATAGGATATATTTTTGAATTTCCCGTTAAACCATATATAATATAAATAATATTTAAAAAATTACAAATATTTATATCTAAATGAAAGTGGAAATCATATACATTGTAAATTAAAAATGCTCCTCTTCTTATAAACAAATTCAAAATCAAAATAATCGTAAATACTATTCTTATTTTTTTCTTTTTTTTACTATTCAAATTAATTAATTTACTCTTATTTTTTACAATAAAATAAACTACACATAATATAAATAGCATTAAAAATATGTGCCAAAAACCAAATAATTTTATAATATATTTTTCATTACTATTAAGTAAAAAATTTTTCATTAAACAACTCTATTATTATTTAATTGTACAATTTAAAGGATCCTTTAAGCATTCCGTACATGAGCCAAATTCAACTTTAGTATCTGCAATTTCGTCACCGATAAAAAAATCAACTAAATAAAATAACAAACCAGGTACAAATGGAACAATAATTGCTATTACTATTCTTTTTATAAAAGTAGTCGTAGCGTCACTTAGTGCTTTTTCATTACTCGATATAACTGCCTTGAAAAAATCTATCATTCCTAATATCATTAATGCAAGTGGTGTTAACCATTTTGCTACCAATATAACTATACCTGCTATTTTAGATCCTGTTTTAAATCCTTCTGATTCACATAAATTATTATATTCCAATCTTGGACCACTATCGCCTATTGTAGGATTTCCAGCACTATCACTAGATCCTTTAATAGTATCATCGCTCTCAGTATTATTTGTATTAGATGGATTATTTTCTACCGGCGTTTTTGAAAAATCATATGTTGTTGGAAATGAAGCCTCACATATGTTTAATACATTATTTGTATAGCCTCTATCACAAGTAGTTTCATTAGTTTTATTCAAATCATAAAGACATCTACATACTGCTTCTCCTGAAGTTGATGATTCATAATTACATATTTCTTCATTATGTGTGGCATATTTATCACAAGATGAATCCGCAATAGCAATATTACAATTAATAAAAAACATAATAATCAAACAAAATACTAATAATTTCCAATTTTTTTTCATATTAACACCTAACTAAATTATATCATGGTTATTTTAAATAATAAAACAAATTAAATAAAACTGTAAAGGCATTTAACACTTATTATATAATAGAAATTGTTGCAAAAATAGTTAATATAATAAATAATAAACAAAATATAGCTATCGCTTTATTTTTTTCCATTTTATCACCTCAAACTTTTTTAATTATTATTGTCATACAATTCAACTACACAACTAAAAGGATCTTTAAGACATTCAGTACATGATACAAGTTCCCCGGCTTCATCCTTTAAATCGCCAATAAAATAATCAACTAAATAATACATAAGTCCTGGAATAAATGGTAGCATTATTGCAATCATCATTCTTATTATAAATGTTTTTGTCGCCTTTCCTAATGAATCTTGTTCATTTGAAACCATTGCTTTAGTAAAATCTGTCATCCCAAGTATTATTAATATCATTGGCGTTAACCATTTTACTACCAATATAACTATACCTGCTATTTTAGAACCCATTCTAAAACCTTTTGATTTACATAAATCAGCATAATCTATACGTGGATCTTTGTCTTTTAATGTTACAAGCACTTCTTCTTTTTTGGCACCTTTTATTCCACCTTTACTATCAGAATATTTACCATCAGAGTTCCAATGCTTTATGCCATCATACCAAACAGACCATACATTTATTGTATATCTTCCAACTACTGCTGAATAAATTTTTTGACCTCCATATCCACTATAGTTTGATACACCATCACAATCATGTGCATTCTCTTCAGGATATTTCAAAGCTAAATACATTCCTTTATAAGCTGCTACATAGCTTCCAGGATTATTTTTAGCAGAAATAGATCTTCCTTGCATCCTACTTGTTGAATAATAGCCACTACTATCTCTTCCGGCTATTGATGCAGCTAAGGAACTAGCAGTAGTTTTTCCATACCCCATATAATGATTAATTCCAACATTATCGCATAAGTAACCTAGATAATGATCATGACTATCATAGCCTTCACCAATTGCCCAACCAAAAACCACTTGAAAAACATCTTCACTCATTCCATATTTTCTTTTAGCTAATGATACTAATTCATCATAAGTTGGAGTAGATTTCATTTTATTTAATTCTTGTTCTACTTGTTCCTTAGTTAAACCATAATTTTTATTTGCTGCTAAAATGATTATATCTTTATTATTTTCTCTTTTACTTAAATATACAGATGAGCATATTGCAAAAACTATTAAAATCATAAATAACAAACAAAATATAGCTATTGCTTTATTTTTTTTCATAGACTCACCCACCTAAATTATAACATGGTTATTGTAAATATTAAATTAAAACAAAAAAATAGTGTTAACTTTGTTGACACTATTTTCTATACACATTAATTACTAAAAATTATTGAGTAAAGCCGATGCTTTGTCTTGCTGCTTCTGCTTCTGCTTCACAAGTTTGAGTAACACATCTAACGCATACTTGGTAATCATCTTTTGAACTTCCACCAATTACACCAATTACTCCAAAAATTCCATTAATTATAGTAGGAACAAAGAATACTACAACTGCTGCAATAAATCTTTTTATTAATGTACCAACTGCTTTATTAATAGCTTTTTCATCACTTGAAACAACAGCTTTCCCTAAATCAAGCATACCTAAAATGATTAATACAAGTGGAATAACAATTTTTAAAATATAAACTACCATACCAACTAAATGCCATATATTTGCAGTATCAGTACAAAATGTAGCTCCTAATAACATAAATATATACCTTCTTTCCTTTACTTAATTAAATTTTATCTAATTAAATATATTATGTCAAGAAATAATATTATTATTTTACTATTATTTGCCATTTTGTACTTTTTTATTTTCTAATAAATAAGTAGTAATATATAAATTATTATTAGAAATATATTTAGTAACTAGTTTATTCTTTTCTCTAACTACTAATATACCTTCTGTTTTATTATGATAATTTTCTTTTATATTTTTATCAACATAATCCATATATAATTCTATTTGCCCTCTATCTTTTGGATTATATTCTTTTATCTTCACTTCTACTACAACAAAGGCATTTATTTTATAATTAAAGAATAATAAATCTATTTTATAAGTTCTATTATCTATTTTGCATTTATATTCATGACCTATTAAAGCAAAACCTGCTCCTAATTCCATATAATGATTTTCAACTAACTCAATTAATATTTCATGTAATTTTTGTTCAGTTAAATTAGTTGTATCTTTATCAGTTTTAATAATTATCGGATCTTTTATCATATCACTTAATGTTATTGAATTATTATTCTCTGTTATTAACTTAATGTTATTTTTATCTGCATAAGATAATCTATCAAAGGCTTTACTTTTTATTTCATTTCTTAACTCTCTAACAGATAAATTATTAAGTATTACTTGATTTATATAATAGTTTCTCTCATTCTCATTTTTTATTGATAATAAGCATCTACATATTGACCAACTAAATTGTGAACACACTGTGTTCACATTTTGAAATGTTAAGTAAAATTGTCTATAATACATAAGATTTCTTTTATTATAATTCTTACCATATTCTAAAGATAATTTTTCGCCCCATTTCTTAATTAGATTTTCACCATATTTTGCTCTAGCTTCTCCACCTTGAGCATTAACTAGTAATCTACCTATCTCCCAATTAGTTTTTAATGTTTCTGAATTTTCTTTAAATTCTCTAACAAACTTTTTTACTTCTCTTTCTTCAATTAACTCAACTATTTCGTTGTATATTTTTTCTTCTGTCATAATTTTGCCTTTCATTTTTAATTAATTTGTTCCATATCTTTTTACAATTTAATTATAATTTTTCATATATTTTTTTCTCCTTTCATATATATTATTCGTCACTCATAGGCTAATTTCCTTTTTATTTTGAAAAATTTCATAAAATATTCACACAGGTTAATATATTTTCTCATAAAAAAGATGAATAATTTTACTTATTCACCTTTATTAACAGTTAAATCGCTGACATTTTGTTGAGTAGTTTTTTCAAATATTTCACCTTCAAAATCATTTGTTAAATCTTTTAAAGTATAATATATTTCTTGTCTTACAGCAGTACTTTTTAAGAAACCTCTAACTTCACCAGATATTCCTCTGGCACACCAATAACTACCTAAGCAACCTTTTTCATCAGTTTTATATGCTTGAAGTAATGATTCTAATCTTGTTTTAGAATATTCATTATCTTCAAGTAAAGCATCATATAATTTTTGAACATATTGTTTTACATTAACTTTGGCATTAAGTTTATCTAATTTTGCTTTAGTTTCTGCAAAACGATATTTCTTATACTTATCAAAATCATCAAATCTACCTTCAGTTATTCTACTTAATGCCATAGAATCAGTTTTATAATTAACGGTTGATTTACCTTCTTTAGGCTTAGATAAGTTTTTATAAATTTCTCTTGGTGTTGAATTTATATTACTATAATACTCAATATAACCTTCATCATATCCTTTTAAACCAAGCATTTCATAAGCAATCCATTTAATTGCGTATGAATCAGGTCTTCCTTCTGGATTCCATGGTTGATACCAGTGAACATGACCAATGCCTTCACCGCCATAAGAGTTAGACCCTCTAGATCCTACTTTATAAATACCCGGATAAATCATAATATGATTATCAATTAAATCATTAATTGATGTAAGTTTCATTTGATTAAATACATCTGGTATTTCACTTAATTGAGTAAATCTTGATGTTTGACGGGCTCTAAAAATAGCATAAGGATCTTCTTTATAAGTTGGTCCAGTGAAAGTTTTACCATCTTCTAAAGTTTCAAATTGTAAATTTTCATTTGGATAAGATACTTGAACTGCTAAATTTGCTTGAACTTCTTTAGGAAGTTGTAAGAAAGCCTCTGCTTCAATATAATCCATTACATAGATAGTTTGGAATACTTTATCATAGTAACTTTGAATTTTTTCTGGTGAGTTAATTCGATCTGGAGTATAATTTGAAGCAATTTTTTCACCATTACGATAAGTTGATAAATTCATAACTATATCATTTGGTCCAAAAGATTGCATTAGATTACTATCAGCATAATCTTCTCCTCCAGCATCAAATCTTCTACCATTATTTTTTAAGAATAGTCTAGCATCAATATTATGGGCTGTTTCATGCGTAAAGGTATGATAAGTATATTCTTGAATTTGTTTATTTAAAACACTAACTAAATCTGGATCAATATTACCATCCATTAAACCTTCTGCACTCCAGTCAATACGATCTCCCCAAGCAACAGCAGCATTACCATCACTTGTTTGCCAACGACCAGTTACTTCATTAAAGTTCTTATGGAATGGCTCCTCTGTAACATAGGCTTGTTGATATACCATTGCGCCATTTTCATCATAAGCAAATCTTTTATCAAGTTGGAAAGTATGAATATCATTAAAGTATTTTGCATCGCCTAAAATTTTATAAGCTGTATCAAAATAAGTTTCCATTCTCTTAGCGTAGCTTTTAACTCTTCTTTGGAAAATACTTTGAGAAGTAGGATCTTCTGGATCTTCAATATAACTTCTTTGCGCCCCGATGATAAATTGAACTGGCGTAGAAATTATATAAGCTGCATTCTTTGGCAATGTTAAAATTGGTAACATCATATCATATGCTCTATGTGGATTATTATAAACAGCATCTTCATTACTAAAGTGATCCCATAAAGTATATTGAATGTCTTTTTCATGACCTTTAACTGGAATTTCTACTAAGTAACCTGCAAATTCTTTCCTTACCCAATCATTCATATTATCATTACTAAATTCAGTTACCATATATTCGATGAATTTGGCAATAGTATTAAGTTTAGTATAACCCCCTAGTAAATCACGATATTTAGTACCAGTTGAACCAGTGTTAAAGTTATTACCATCTTGTAAATAAATACGGGCTATCATTTGGCTTGTTAATGATTCATCAAAACCATTCATGTTAAATAGCATAAAATCATATAATTTCATACCATCTATTTCAACATCATAGAATCTTCTAAAGTAATTATACATATATAATACTTTTTCAATTTTTTTATCTTTTTTAATTTCACTTTCCAAATGACTATTAATACTATCATTGTTAGTGGTATTAGTATAATTACTATTAGATAAATATTTTAAAGTAAATTCTTTTAATTCTTTACTAGTAACATCATTATAGAAATCTCTTAATATTCTACTATCTTTAGTAGCAGTTAAAGTATCTAAATTATTTGTATAACTTAAATCTTTTAAATAATTAGTTATATTATTTACTACTTGAGAGTTAGCATCAATAATATAATGGTTATAAGTATAATCGATATTTAAATCAGGTATACGATAACTTGCTACCATATCATAAGTATTATCAAATTTTACATCATAAGTAACTTTTTCTTTCGTTTTATATACTACTTTTATCTTACTTATTTTCTTTAAATTATCACTTGTTAAATATGTAACAATACTTCCTTTATTATCAATTGGCACAATATGTTGAATTTCTTTATTAAGTAAATTATTATCAGTAATATGCATACCAGTTCTAACTATTTTTTCACTATCATAGAAAGGCATTAATTTCATTAAGTTATTATAAAGTATTCTTTTATTTGGATCATAACCATCTTCAGCTTCTATTGGGCTTTTCACAGGCTCAAATTTTTCGCCTTTTAAAATAGGAGGTACATCAGCTGATACATTATCTAAATTCCACACTTCTTCATCCCAATTTAATGAATTAATAAAGAATTCTTTATTAATATCATTACCAGTTATTTCTTTAATTTGGCCACCAGCTTGCGATCTCATAGTAGATTCTTTTAACTCATAGACATTAGTAGCAGAGATACCATTACCATATACTCTCGTACCACTATTTCCTTGAGACATACTTAAACTATTAATTAATTTAGTTGCACCGCTACTATTAGTATAGCCTAAAATACCAGCTTTAGCATTACCAGCACCACCATCCATAGTAACTTTACTATAACAATTAGTCATAGAAACATTATTAGCACTACTTACTTCGCCAATAATGCCACCAATAGCGTCATTATTACCAGTTACACTACTATCATTGATATAACTATTAGTAATCGTTGTTTTATTATAAGCTTGACCAATAAAGCCACCAGTTCTTTTGCCACCACTAACTGAACTATTTACAATTGATGAATTTGATATTTCTATACTATTTCTTGTTTCACCAAACATAATACCAGTTCCATTAGTAACAAGATTAGCTTTAATATTACCATTATATAAATGAACATTATTAATTACTACATCTGTACCTTTATCGGCTAAAATACCACGAACAGCACCACTTATATTAGCATTTTCTACTATTAAATTTTTAATTTCCGCATTACTAAGTTCATTAAATAATTGTTTACTTAAATTAGTTATTTTATGACCATTACCATCAATTGAACCACTAAAGTTTTCAAAATAATAACTTGTAGTAACTTCAATATCTTTTAAATCATAATCATGAGTTAAAATGATATGTTCATTATTTTTAATTCTTTCTTTTAAGATATTAAATTCATTTAATGGATTAGTTTCATTTTTTGCTTTACCATTAATTATAGCCCCATAATCAACTTTGATTTCTTTAGATTTACTTTCTTCTTTAGTTACATATTCATAATCTAAAATTAGCATTAAATGATTATCTTCAATAGTAACTTTTTTAAGTTTAGCATAAACAGAAGGCATATTTTCCATATTAACTTCGACAAAATATTTTTCAATATTTTGTTCTAATTCTTCTTTAGTTATTTCTCTAATCTCTAATATTTTATCATTTTCTTCTTTATATAAGGTTATATAAGTAATATCTTTTAATTCAATATTATTTTTATCTAGAGAAATAGTTTCATCTAATAATTTAATATCTTTATTATAGTTTTCACTATCTTCTTGTTTATCAATATCTCTATCATAACTACCTATAACAGAAATATAATATCTTAAAGCATCTTTATTCTTTTTAAACTCAATTGTCTCTTGATATTTACTATTATAAAGTTCTTTCCCTGTATCATCAGTAACTTTAACTTGTAAATCACCATCTAAAGATGAATCACTATCTTTATTAGCTAAAGTAATTTTAATACTATTATCATTAATAGAATATTTATAATCAGTTATTTTTGGTATATCTTTTAATACTTCAATAGTTACTTCTTTATCTAAAGTTATAACTTTACCATTATTTAAAATGATGGCACTAACTTTAAGTTCTTTTTCACCAGATGAAGTATAACCCTTTAAAGTTACTTCATGACAAGTCATTAAAGCTTTTGAATCATATTCTTTATCATTAATAATAACTCTTTCTGGATAAACATTTAAATACTCGGGAATGCCTACAATAATAAGATTTAATTTAATATCTTCGTTTTTTTCAAAATATTTATTGTTCTTTTCACTAACTGGAGTAATTTCACTTATCTTAATATCATTATAAGTATCTTCTTTATATAAACCATATTTAACTTTATATATTTCCGCATTACTTTTTTCTGTTTGATTAATTGGATCTTCAATTTCACCAGTACTTAATTTATAATCAGCTTTAAAAATCAAATCATGAACTTTATCAGTTTCAATACCAGTAAAAGTAACTGTATTATTACCTTTATTTATCTCTTCACTCTTACCATTTAATTCTAATTTACCACTTATAAATGAATCTTCTTTGTCGATAACATCAAAATTAAAAGTAACTTCTTTTGCTTCATAATCTTCTTTTTGTATTTTTAAATTAGCAATACTTGGAATATCTTTTAATACTTCATATTCTTTAGATACATCTGGAACATGATAAAATTGATTAACCTTGTAATTATAACTATTAACTTCTAATTGAACACGATTAGCAGTAATTGTCATAATACCTGCTTCTTTTGGCACAGTAATAGCAACAGTTGAGGTATATCTATATTCACCTTCAGCATTTTCTATGGCAGATGCTCCACCATTAGCAATATAATTTAAACCATTAATCGTAATAGATGAAAGACGTGAATATGATCTTATTCCTTTGGTATGAACGATAAAGTTCATTCGATACATTTTTTGGCCTTTACTAGCAAATTTACCACTATCAATAACACGATTATTTTGTTTTGTTTCAACATATTCAATAGCTTCAATATATACACCAGTATTAACTGTAATTGCTTCTTCCCCAATTGGTTTATCAGTATAGTTATATTGATCACTTAGGGCATAATCAGCTAAAATTTTAACTTTATAATTACCATCTGTACTACCATCATAAGATAGTGATACTTCACCTTTTTCTAAGTATTCTTCTCTTGTTAAAATTTGTGATGCAATAACTGCTCCAGTTGAATCTACTAAAACAACTTTTAAACTACTAATAGCACTACTTTCATCATTTATACTAAATTTAGCAATAATACTTTTATTTTCGGAATCTTCTTCTACATTCAAACTAGTTACTTTTGGCGAATCTTTTAACACAGTATAAGTTAGTGTATTAGCATCATAGTCTTTTTTATTATTAAACGTCTTTAAAGATTTTAATCTAACACTATCTAAATTTACTTTATGTTTACCTACAGATGTATCAGCATCTTCTAAAATAACTTCATAATTATCACCATCTATTTTACTAATGACATAATTATTAGTTTTATTTCCAATAGTTAAAGAAGCATTTTCAACAGTCACTCCTTTAGTATTTGTACTTTTAAAACTTATAACTGGCTTTTCACCCTTTTTAATCGCATCTGTAATTCCTACATCAGTTAAAGTGAAGTTATAATCTCCCCCTATCATAAAGGAATGGTTAAACATAGTTTGATTAGTAAAATGATTATTATCATCATTTTTATTGCTATCTAAATCATATTCTCCCATTACTTCTAAACGATAAATTTTATCTTCATCAATAGGAATATCATTAATTTTAGTTGTACTTTTAACATTTTCTTTGACAATTACTTTTTCACCATCATAAACAGTAACTTCACCACTAATAAAAGCATCTTCTGGATCTACTAGTTCAAAACTTAAAGAACCTTTTTCATCATTTAAATTAAATTTATTAACATAAGGAGTAACTTTTAAAACTTCTCTTACAAATTTAAGTTTAACATTTATTTCTTTGCCATTAGATAAAATAACACTAGTAATAGCAAATTCGTATTTACCTGCTTTATTAGACTCTATAGTAACAGAATATTCGCCATTATTATTGATAACATCATAATATTTATTATTAATTTTTACTTTAGTTATTGTTACATTTTTAGGTGTAATTTCTGCAGTAAATTTTAAAGTAATATCACCTTTTTTGACATAAAAATCTTTATTATCGTTCTTTTCTTTTAAAATCACTTTTGTATTTTCAGTAACATTTTCCGTATTATTACCAACATCATTTATATCAATTTTACCATCATTATTAACATCATATTTATTATTTGGGTTAATACTTGGTTTTTTATTAGAAGTATTTTTATTATTATCAATTTCTTCAGTACCTGTAATATCTAAAAGATATTTAAGTATTTCTTTTGCATCATTGTAATCTTTAACTCCATCATTATTAACATCTCTTTTATTAATATTAAATATATATATAACTACAAAAGAAATGGTTAAAATAGTTGCACAACCAACAAGAATATTTTTTAAAGTCTTTTTATCTTTTTTAAATAAGGTAATATAAATCACTAATCCTAAAATTACAATAGCACTTATACCTAAAGTAATCATAAACGGCTTAGATGTAAATACTTTAGTTTCAATTTCTTTACTTTCTTCTACTTTATTAGATTTATTAATAGGTATTTCTTCACCAGGCTTAGCATCTCTTGTAACTAAAATAGTTTTAATAGTCTTATTATATTCTTCTTTCTTTGTTCCATCAGACACTACTATATTTGTTAAAGCTATATTAGTATCGCCAACATTAGCATTTTCCTTTACTTTTAAATGAACTTGAAATAATTCATTATCTAATTTACCTGTTTCGTTTATTAAACCAAATTTTTTAGTATTATCATTATAAGAAATATTTAAATTTTTATTTAAAATAGAAAAATCATCAATATCTATTTTAGTAAAAACATTTTCATCATAAGTAAAAGTTGCCATAACTGCATAAGCTTTTATTTCATCTGGTAAACTAACACTTACTGTTATTTCATCACCAATAGTTAAATCATATTTATCAATATCTAAATTAATATTTTTGGCCATAACTTTAAATGGTAAAAAAATGATCACTAAAAATAACATAAATATATACTTATATTTTGCGTATTTCATAACAAAACACCCCTTCAAAATCAATTGTTTCATATAATACCACAATATAGCAAAATTATCCAGTATTTTTCTTTTATATCTAAAAATTCTAATACATATGGATCTTTAATGAAATTTTTGTCTTCTTTTAATTTCATTATCTATCTTTATTAATTTTAAATAATGAGACCACCTTAATTCGTTCAACACTGTTGAACTTTTAAACTTTACTATACAATAAAAAAAATCTCTATTACTAGAGACTTTATCTTACTTATTATAAAATACCAAATTTTTTATTATTATTTTCTACATCTAATCTAGAAAATCCTAAAGCAATTAAAAATTCAATTATTTTTTTATTATTATCTAATTTTTCATCTAAACTTGGAATATTAAAGAATATTTTACTACCACTTTCATATTCAAAATCATGAACATCTTTATCGTTTAAAACACTTCTATTTAAAACGATTTTTTTATTCTTTAATTTTTCAAATATTTTTCGATCATTCCTAATTAATTTATTTAATTTTAAAATACCTGGTTCAATTAGATAAATAATTTCGGTACAAATTGTTTCTGGACCATCATTTAAATCCACTAAAATAACATCGGCATCACTATTATTTGCTAATTTTATTGAAATATTCATAAAATCAGCACTTTCAAGTGATTTATCATTAAAATTTTCAAAATCGGTTGCATTTACTTCAATTGCTTTAACTTTATATTCACTTTGTAAATGCTTTTTTAACATATATATTAAAGTAGTAGCTCCTGCATGTTCAGTAACATTCTTAAAGCCAATTACTCTTTGCTCCATTTTAACAGGAGCAATTTCTTTAACTTTTTTACTGTCCAAATTAGTATCTGGATTTAAATTTTGATATGCCGCTACATCTTTATAAGAATTTGGATTATCTATTAAAAATGGAATAGCATCTACACTTCTTGTAAAATTATAAATACCAAAAGATACCAATTGAGATAAATAATTTGCTGAATTTACACTTGGTGAATCATCTAACAAGATAATTATTTTATCCATTTCAAAATTCAATGATAATTCCCGCATTATATTAATATTTTCATAATTTTTAATAGCAGTTATATCAATTATCATTTTATTAAAGAAAAAATTATTAAATTGATTTACCAAATCTTGAACCGTAAATTCACCATTAATTGTTTTAATTACATCTATTTCTAGTGTTCCTAGTAATGATTGATATTTATTTGATACTATTACATTCATATTCACATCTCCCTAATTATTTTCTAATCTTTGTTTATTATCATATAATTTAATACCTTTTGTCTCTCCAGTAACTCTAAAATAGAATAAATCTCCAATTATAGGTAAATTAAATCTTGAAAATAATTTAATACCATAAAATATTTGATTATTTTTTACCTCAGAAGAAAGACAATAATAATACCTACTATTAGGATTACTTTTTTCATATGTTGGATTTTTTAAATCTGCTACTCCATATTCAGTGGTATCACAAGGATTTTTAGTAGAATAACCATTTTGATTCAAATAGTTATTAATGATAGTTAAAGATTGTTTATTAACGCCTTCATATTTTTCTAAAATATTAATAGTCTCATTTTTTAATTTAAAGGCTTTATTATATGTTATTGCAACTGCAATAAAGCCAGAAAATAAAAAAGTGAAAATCAAGACAGCTTTAAAAATTGTTTGAGTTCCTATTGATTCGCGCATTTTATATCACCTATCCAAATATAGTCTTAGTAGAACCCATTACATTAAATTCAAATAAATCTTTAACAAATGGAATGTCTAATTGGAAAAATAATACTATATCGTAGTATACCATATTTGGAAAATCACCAGTTGTAACAACACATTTATTGCCAGTACATTTTTCTCTAGCATCTTTATAAAATTTATCTTCTACCTTATTAGCTTTTATACAAAATGATGCATCATTATTAGTGGGATTTCCTTCCCGATTATATCCTTGATATCCATTCGGACAATTACCAGTAATTCTATATCCAGCATCTTTTAAATGCTCAGCAATTTTATCCATTGTACTTTCACTCAAACCAAAAGAAGAAGTAGAAGTACTTCCTAATGGTTCATTTTCTATTATTGTTATTATTTCATCTTTAACGCCAAAAGCTTTAGAGTGATTAATAGTTAAGCACATAACCCCTGTAAATAACAATATAAAAAATATAACTATTTGAAATATGGATATTCCTCCAATTGCTTCCCGCATTTTATTCCACTTCCTTAACCTTTATAGACACATTGAAAGTCATTTACACCAGGTTGATGTTCTTCACCTTTTGGATAACAAGTTACTGTTTCGCATCCAACATCTGCTTTTCCATCACCATTTAAATCGCATTTTTCACATATAGCTTTACTACATTGAGAATTTTTATCGAAATTATTTTTAATAAGTGGCCACAAAGTATAGTAAAAAAAAGCTATTAAAACACCAATAGCTAACATAACTGCTACAGTAGCGTTTAATTCACCTGTTGTCTCTTTCATATATTACTACTCACTATTATTCACAGTTTTTAGTTTGTGGTTTTCCACCTTCGGTTGCAGATGGATTGTAAGTACATGTTGCCGTTGTTGTTGCAGTTTTCTTTGTACATACAATAGTACCACCATCATCTAAAGTAACTGTACCACCAGTTGATGCATATGTACTACAAGCAGAGTTTAATGCCATACCTGTTTTAATAGTTGGCCATATTACTAAATAAAAGAAAGCTACTAATGCTGCAATTGCTACAACTGTTACAACTGTCATATTTAATTCACCTGTTGCTTCTTTCATAAATTACATTCCTCCTTTATTATCTATAAATATTATAACCAAAATAATACAAAATAGCAATTAATATTTATAATATTTGACAAATAAAATAAATATTTTTAAAAATTTTATATAAATTTACGCAATAATATAAAAAATTCCTATAAAGGAATTTTATAAATCCATCATTTGTAATACGGCTAGGACTAATAAGATCATTACTCCAAAACCAGTTGACATTAACATATTCATTGTTTTGCCTTCCATCTTATCAAGTCTATTTTTATATTTCGTCTCTCTAGCTTTTTGTTGTAAATTAGATATTGTTCTTGAAAACATCAACATTTGTTCTTGTTTACGATCTTGACTTCCTAAGCTTAAACGATATAAAAGACGCATCATACGCATTGAATCTCTTACCGGATATTTTTTAGCAAAATTCATATAAGGGTTAATTGAGTCATCACCTGAATTTATTTCATTAATCATTTCTTGTAATCCATCTTTAAATATATCAGGTGCATCAATTATTGATTTACCAATAGCAACTGGAACTGTATAGTGTTGAATTAATATTTCAATACTTTTTAAATAGTGAGGTAACATACTATCTATTTTAAACATATGAGTTTTATAATAAGATTTAATATTCATATAGTCCATTTTAAATACTAAGAAACCTAAAACAAAAGATATTAATATATAAAGAGCATCAAGTTGTCTTATGAAGAAAAATAAACTAATTACAATTACCATTAAACCATTTCGAATTCTCTTCATAAAAATTGCATCAGATGAAACACTATCTCCATATTTTGCACTAACATAAAAATCCCAATCGTCTTCTTTTAACTTTCTAAATAAATAAAAGTTATCACTAATTAAATCTTTAATACTAACTTGACCATTATAAGTCATTACAACAAAGATTAGAATACCAATAATAATTATTTCTACTTGCATTATTCAGCCCCCACATCTTCATTATAATATTTCTCTCCTGTTATCAAGAAATATACATTTATTAAAACAATAGCATGTAATATTAACTGAACATACCATATATCTAAAAGTTCTATATAGTTATCTTTACCTAACATAAATTCTACTACTACAACTAAAGAAAATAATACTACAGCAAAAGTTATAAATCTTTTATGGAAATTTTTTCTATCCATTTGATCACGATAAACACCTTCAACTAGGGCATCGATATCCATTGACATGTTTTCTAATGATTCTCCCGCATCTTTTGCACCTTCTTTGGTTATTTGTAAAAATAATTGATGCATATTTTTAACCATATAAAATGGATACTTTTGATTGAAATATTCAATAGATTCATCAATTGTACCATTCTTGTAAGATAAATCTATCATTTTTTTTATATCAGAAAGTACAGGTTCTTCTATTATACCAGAATCTCTAACACCCTCTAAACTTTTTACAAAGCTTTGAGTAGTATTAAATTCCATAATAACGTTAGTAGTATATGTTTGAATTTGTTCAAATATAAATTCACTATATACTCTTTGACAACGTAAATAAGCTAAATAAGGAATAAATGCTACTGTTGCAACTGCATATACTGCAGCCCAAATAATACTATAAAAATAGAAATAACCAATTAAAGCAGCAAATCCACCCATTATTACTATTTGCATTACATATTGTTTTGTAGTATATTCTTGACCTAATTCCTTACTTTTTTCTCTTACAACTTTAAAAGAATACGGTGCATATTTGTCGTATATGTCTTCAGCTTTTTTCAAAACTTCTTTATAAGACTTACCATTTTGATTATTACGATATATGATAACAAATATTGCAAGTCCTATCATAATTATTAATTCTGGTAATGTTCGCAAAATTATGCACCTCCCTTTTTATAATGTATCTATTGCTTCTTCATTTGATTCATTATCTGCAACAAATAAATTGTCTTTAATAACAACTCCTTGACTGCCTAAATATTCTTTTAAATGTTTTGTTGGATTATTAAAATGAATTGCTCCATCTAAATTCTTTTTATATATTATATTAGCACCCGCATTATTATCTTCATCAACATAAAATTCACAAACTTCTACTATTTCTCTTTGGAATCTTCCAAGTTCAGCACTCATATATCCTTTAACATGAATAGCAAGTTGAACATATCTATGAATTGATTTTAAAAATTGATCAATATCTTGATTTGATTCTAGTAACGAATACATACGCATTGGCACATTTAAAGCTCGATCTGAGTGAATAGTAGATAAAATATTATGTCCAGATGATATTGAGTTACGAACTGCCGTAACAGCTTCAGCACTACGAACTTCGGATAGTAAAATCCATCGTGGGTTTTGTCTCATGCAGGCTACTAATACATCACTATAACTAGCTATATTATTAGTTTTCATTGCTACTATATCACGATGAGGAAAAATTTTATCTAAGTGTAGTTCTAGTGTATCTTCAATTGTTATAACTTTTTCATTTTCTTTAGTGTGACTGGCTAAATATTTAACAAGTTCTGTTTTACCACTACCAGTTTCTCCACTTACAATAATGTTACAATGTCCTTCAACACACGTAAGTAAAAAGTCCAATAAATTTTCAGTTACATATTTTTCACTTATTAATTTTTTTTTATTAAGTCTTATTTTAGCAGGTGTTTTTCTGATAACACAAGCTATTCCATTAGTAGCAATAGAATCATGAATAAAGTTTAAACGTAATTCAGCTGATTCTGCATCAAGAAATGGATGGGCCATATTAAATGTTTTTCCCATAACATTGGAACATTGAAAAGCTAATTTTTCTAAAAGTGCATTATTTATTTCTGGCTTTTCAATACGATAAACACCTTTATCCAAAGTTTTTAAATGAATTTGTCCACCATTTCCATAAGAAATATCGGTTATATTATCATCATCTAAAAATTCTTTTAAAGGTCCAAAATCAATTTGTGAAAATATTGCATCATTCACTTAAAGCCCCGTCCTTTCCCTTTCTATTCTACTAATTGTACTTGATTCATTATAAATGCTCTTAATTCTTCACTAGAAATTTCAGTTTCACCTGGATTTTTTGAATAAGCAGCATTTCTTAATCTAGGTACTAAAGTAATACCATTTGTTCTACTTGCTATATCGAATAAATCAGCATATTCATCTGGAACACCAAATAATAATTGAGCAGATTCACCAGCAGTCGCATCCCAGAATATATTTTTACCACTATTATCTCTTACTTCTAGTACTTTGATTTTCTCAATTAATTTACCATATAATGCTTGATTATTAGCATCTTTAGCATACATATAAATATCGATATAATCACCTTCAGATATAGAGTTAGCATATGTAGTCTCATTTGTAACTTTTATATTAGCAAGAGTATATCCTTCTGGTAAGTTTTCATTAACAGAATTCGGTAAATCTCTTTCTTCACAAACTTGTGATTTATGGAAAAAGCCATTTGCAGGTATGCTAGTTCCTACACATATGTATTTACCCTCTAAATCTGCAATTGATTCAACTAAATCATTATCTTTTAAAGCAGCTCTTGTTATTTCTCTAGTTTTAAGATTATCTGTTTCAATTTTCTTTCGTGTATCTATTTGATCAATTGCATAAGGTATTTCAACAGTCGTTACGGCTTGATTTACTCGATAGTTATAAAAATACCATAATATTATAATACCAGCAAGTACGGCTAAAATAGTAACTGTATTTTTATTTTGAATAAATCGTTTTAATGTTGCCACTAAATTTCCCATTTTTATTCCTCCTATTTATTACTTTGTTCTAATATTGCTTCTACTCTATTCTCCATATCAAATTCTTCAGCAGAATTTGCAATAAAATATGTATTTGTTTTACTGGTTATTTGAACACCTACTTTAGGTGGTGCTTCATATATACCAGCAAATGTTAAAGTATATTTGTTTGATAATGAAGCTGTTTCAGCAAATCTTCTCATAAAACTTTCAATAAATTTTTCTCTATTTATTTTAAGTTCACCATATTCTCTATAATATGCATAGTCAACTGCATCAATCATCGCTGCTTCACTTATTTGTCTTATAGAATAACTGCTTTCTGTATTATTTGTTGTTAAGTTTTGAATCAATAACAATATTACGACAACAAATACACCTAATAAAACTAACCAATATCCCCAATACGATTCCTTCATCTAATATCCCTTCTTCCTATTTCCATGATGGTCCAACATGGTAGTCTACAACTTTATCATCTTGCATTTCCATACCATAATGTTGTTTATAATATGCTAGTTCTTTAGTAGTGGTTACATTCCAATTACTAGTATCAGCAGAAATCCAACTAGTAAAGTATTTTTCATTTTCTTTTGTATCTTTTCTTGCATTACCCATTGGTCTTTCTACATTAAATTTAATTGGACTATCATCTTTATTTGTAGCAAATTTTTCTACTAAAGTATCAATAAAGTTACTATAACAGAAAACATTTTTATGAACTGTATCACCACTTTTTAAATCGTAACATTCAAGAGAGTTATTAGCATATCCTTCATCTTTATATTTATCATTATAAGCTCTTATTTCACTAATCATTTGTGCATTCATTGTAACTTGCATTGCAAAGTCATTATTTTCATCTATATTATCAAAATTTACATCATAAATGCTATCGCCATTTTCTTCTATTTCATTAGTAGTAACATAGGCTTTTAATTCTAAAGCTGTATTTATTGGCTCTTCCCAATTCCAGTTTTTACCTAAATCCCTATCATTAGGGTTAACATTCTCTGATGTAATTGGTCGATATTGAACATTTAGCTTATTGCCATCATATAGGCAGAATGCACAAGTTACAGGACATTCGTCATTAGGACAACATTCAGATTTATAAATCTTTTCAGTAGTTATATTACCAGCTTTATCATAATATACTGTTTCACCTTTTTCATTAGTTGTTACAGCACATTTATATGCTACTGTTGGTGGACAAGTTGGACAGCATTCTTTATCATATTGTTCTTTATCACAAGGTTCTCCATCTTTACAATAATATTTATCATCTTCTTTAGTACATGATTTAGGACAGTCAGTACTATACTTACATGCATATACTCCTTCATCATGAATTACACCTTGAGTATTGTCTTCATCTACTAATGCTGAATTAGGATTATTACATTTTGTTCTATCTTTAAGTAATTTAGAAATAACACTATCACTTTGTCCCCAAACACGGCCTAAATTATCAGTATCAAAATATTCACCTAATTTTTCTACCCATAATACATATCTTCTTGTACCATTTGATCCAAGACCAACAGGTAAACCATTAGTAAGTTCTTTTGAATTTGGTATTTCATCACTTTTACCTTGATCAGCTACAACTATACTTCCAGATGGTGCTATTGTATAAAATTGAGTTGGTGTTATAAATTTTGCTTCTGCTTCTTGAGACTGAATAACATATCTTACTTTAGATAATACATAATTTTTATTTCCACAGTCTCCAGGATCAGGTCCCCAACATACACAAACGCTACCACTTTCAACAGATGGAATATCTTTCCAACCAGTTGAACAAGTTTGATAATCATTAGATACTGTACCTTCACAATATTGAGCCTTAACATCTTTTAATGATTTATCATACATATCCATTTGATTTGTTCTAGCTTGTTTCATATATTCTTCTTGATACCAGAAATACATATCTGGATCAAAATTATAACTCATTTTCCAACCACCATCGAATGGTGTATCATCAAAGTCATTACCAAATATACCACCATAATATCCAGTAGCAGAGTTCCAGTCATTTATATCAGAAATAATACTACCAGTACCTAATTGTACACTTAAACCAGAGCCTGATGATCCAACCCAACTACCACCTGCTGATACCTTACTACCAACACCACCATTACTTACCCAGTGGCCTGTTGCTTTTTGGCCTATAGCAGCTAAAGCTGCGGCTCTTTCATTTTCAGAAACTTCTTCTCTTACTTCTGGAATCGTATCATCATCAGCTTCAGTAGAAACTTCTGAACATCTTTTTCCACCACAATATTGATCATATCCACAAGTACGCCACTCACCTTCATATATTCTATCAGATGCGGTTGTAGTACCTCCTCCGTCACATGAAGAAACATTATATGATACTTTATAATCCGCAACAATTCTATATTGATATAAAGGCTTTGCCTCTGGCATATATCTACAGGTACCAGATGAATTAATATATCCATATTTTCCTAAAGATTTACATCTAGCCAAATATTCATCATCTGTTTCATATTTAGCACATGAAGTACCACTTTCATTCCATTCTTTACAATGTCTAGTAGATGATACAAAATAATATTTATATTTACATGGAGTTGAATTTCTTTCTTTTTTTACAGTGATACAATTTCCACCATTATTAACACAAGCTTCAATTGCTTTATATTTTTGAATTTCATTATATGCATTTACGGTTTCTTTTCCATGTTGCGCTATTGTTGCTTTAACACTTGCTACACTTTTTGAATTTAATAAATCATTAGTATAACATTTCTCTGTTCCTGTAATAGATGATTTTAAAGTAAAATATCTACCAGTATCAACCATTATAGAGCCTGGCATACTTAAAGTATAATCTTCTTTACAATATACACCAGCATTATGGCTTTTTGTATCTTGAGAAAGTTCACTATTTTTATATGTATGATTTGCTGTATCTATAGCACCATCATTTGCAATACACTTTTTAATATCTAAAGTAGCTCCTGAAGTATCACAAGTATTATCATTTGGATAAGTATATCCTTCAACAATGTTTACTTCATGAGTATTAGCTTTGCATTCAACACATTCAACATTATCAATTTTAGCAGTACATTGAGATACATCAGCATTTGTTGGACATAAACTTATTTTATTTTCTATAGAAGTTGTTTTTGTTCCAGTTGAACTACTAGAATCAGCTACATAGAAACCTTGACATTTATTAGAATTTGAACACTTAGCTACTGAATAACCAGAACGTGAAATAGAATAATGAGTGTAAGTTGCTGTTAATGTGTAATTGATTTCTTCACAAGTATCACCAGTAAATTCAATTTTTAATTGAACAGCTCCAGAACCATTATCTGTATAATCTAATAAATTAATTTTTGATATATCATTAACTTCTTTATCATTAAGATAAAATTTTGTAGTAACATTTTTACAATTTGCACAATTAAAGCTTAAATAAACTGAACGAGGTCTATTATTAGAATCCCCAAATGAAGCAATTGTAATTGTATGATTTGCTGTATCTTTATAAGTAACTTTTCCTTTATCATCTTTAGTTTCTGAACGAGTTTGAATAGCATTACCAACTGTAGCTGTTGCCTCGCCATTTTGAGCATAGTTAATAGCTGTTTTTAAAGCAGTTTTTACCATTGACACTGCAGTATTAACATCAGAACTAGAACCACAATTACTAGTACATTTACTAGCTCCGCTCATTCTACTACTAATAACATTATAAGCACCCATATTATTTGATAATGTTTTTAAATCACCTTTAACACTATCATACAATTGTGTATTAACTATATATTTTAAATAAGGAATTTCTGAACTACCATTATTACCATTGGTATTGAACATTGGGAATAATTGTTCATATAAGTTAACTGCTATGTACTTAGCCATACTAAAGTTAGCATTTCCATTGTCTTTATTATTATTTGTTAAAATTGACATTAATCCGGCATCATAAATATTTTGAGCACGACCATTTTTAGTATCACCAAGTTTTCTTTTTGTTACAAGAGTTATTTTATTACTAACATCACTTTGTGTAAATGCAGTAACACCTGGATTATGACAATATGCAGTAGTGTTAGTACCATTAACATTTAATTTTGCTTCTAGTACTTTTTCACCACCAAAATAACCTGCATCTGAATATGAATTTGCTTTTATATCCGCTTCTACTCTTAAAGCATTAATCATTAATAATAGCCCAAATAGACTTATTAATTTTACTACTTTCTTCATTACTATTTAACCTCCCTGTATTTTCTATTTCTTATTACTATAGCTACACCTGATCCAGTAGCTATTACTAATAATCCACCTATTATATACCATCTATTTTTTCTTAAGAAACTTATTATGCTATTTCCTTTTTTCTCTTTTTCAGCATCTTTACCTTCTTCAGTGATTTTGCCATCTTTAAAACTTGCTACTTTTTCAATAAACATACTTTCATCTATTTCAGCAATATTTGTATATTTTTGACATAAATAAAAATCTTCCATACCATCACATATAGCTCTATTAGAAAAGTCATTAAATCTTGGTGTTTGTTTTCTAATAGTTTTTAATTCTTCATTATAGCATGGAGTTTGATTTGAAGCATAAATAGTAAATGTAAAATTGGTAATAGTTTCAATGTTATCCCAATTAAATGTTATTACACCATCTTTAGCATCATCAAAAGTATAAGTAACTTTATCATTAGTAACATCATTACTAACTACAACATATAACTCTTTAGTTACATTTAAAATACTAATTTTAAAATATTCATTTATTGAAGTACCCATATCAGATTCTTGTTTATCTTCAACAACCTCATAATTTATTTTTACATTTGCGGCCTTTGTATTAGCCTCTGCTTTTTCCGTATAAGAACATGCAGCATTAACTGGCATTGTAATTAAAGCGCACATAGCAAAAAATGCAGCAAGTTTTTTCATACAAAAACACACCTACTCTCTATCATTAATTTTAACATACCATATTTTTATTATCAAGATTATATTTAGGAAATATTAAATAAAATTTATTAAAATATAGTTTAAAAATGATTCAAAAGTCTATTTTTTAATAATTTTTAAAGAAAAATTAAAAAAATAAAAGGAAATTAGTAAAAAAACTTCTATATATATAAGTGAAGGGGTAAAAATATTATTTAAAAAAGGAGAAAATGTATGAATAATGAAACATTAAAAAAAGTTGAAAATATCATAATTGATATTGAAAGTAGTTCAAGAGTAAGAAGAATGGTTGATAATGAAGAAAGGTTAAAAGGATATCATGAAATAGGTAGATTATTAGTTGAAGCCCAAGGTGGAGCATCTAGGGCTAAGTATGGTGATAATTTAATTAAGAAGTGGGGCGAAAAATTATCACAAGAATACGGTAAGAATTATGGAACAAGAAATTTGGAATTATATCGTAGATTTTATTTGATTTTTCCAATTGCGTACACAGTGTGTACGCAATTAACATGGAGTCATTTTAGATTATTATTATTTATTAAAAACGAAAATGAAAGAAATTATTATATTAACCAAGTTATACTTAATAATTTATCAGTAAGGGAACTTAGTAATGAAATAAAAAGTAAATCTTATGAAAGATTATCTTACGCCGATAAAAATAATATTAAGTTAATAACTGATATTAAAGATAATAACTTAACTCTTGAAGATATGATTAAAGATCCTATTATTATTAATGTTGATGAAGATATTTCTGCATTAGATGAAGTCACTATTCGCAAAAGAATAAATTAGTAAATAATAGAACAAAAGTAAATTAGAAAAGTAGAAAATGTCATAATAGAAATTGAGAGTAGTTCAAGAGTAAGAATGATGGTTTGATAATGAAGAAAGGTTAAAAGGATATTATGAAATAAGTAGATTACTAGTAAATGCTCAAGGTGGAGAATCTAGAGCAAAATATGGCGAAAACCTAATTAAGAAATGGGGAAAAAATTATCTTTAGAATATGGTAAAAATTATAGCAGTAGAAATTTAGAATTAATACGGCAATATTATTTAGAATTTCCAATTGCGAAATCACTGATTTCGCAATTAAGTTGGACTCAAATTGTATTGTTATTACCAATAAAAGATGAGAATAAAAGAAATTATTATATTAATCAAATAATACTTAATAATTTATCAAGTTGTGAATTAATTAAAGAAGGGAGAGAATGTATGAATAATGAAACACTAAAAAAAGTGGAAAATGTCATAATTGATATTGAGAGTAGTTCAAGAGTAAGAAGAATGGTTGATAATGAAGAAAGATTAAAAGGATATTATGAAATAGGGAGATTATTAGTTGAAGCTCAAAGTGGAGCATCTAGGGCTAAGTATGGTGATAATTTAATTAAGAAGTGGGGCGAAAAATTATCACAAGAATACGGTAAGAATTATAATAGAGTTAATTTATTTAGGTTTAAGCAGTTTTATCTTATGTTTCCAATTGTCTCAACATCGTTGAGACAATTGATGTGGAGTCACATAATAGAATTACTTTCAATAAAAAATGAAAATGAACGAAACTATTATATAAACCAAGTTATACTTAATAATTTATCTGTTAGAGAGTTAAGAAATGAAATAAAAAGTAAATCATTTGAAAGACTTACTTATGCCGATAAAAATAATGTTAAATTAATCACAGATACTCAAAATAATAGCTTAACCATTGAAGATATGATAAAAGATCCAATTATTATTAATATTGAGGAAAATACTTCAAAACTAGATGAAGCAACTATTCACAAAAAAATAATAAATAATGTTGAAAATAGATTTATGGAATTAGGTATAGGTTTTGCTCTTGTTGGGCATGAATATAAACTAAAAATTAACAATAAAGCTTATAGAATTGATTTATTATTTTTTAACATTAAATTAAATGCCTATGTAGTAGTAGAAATAAAATCAAAAGAGATAAAACCAGAAGATATTGGAAAATTACAATTTTATGTCAGCTATATCGATAAATATATAAAAGAAAATTCTAATAATAAAACAATTGGTATACTTATAGTTAAAAAGAAAAATAAATTAGTAATTGAATTTACTACTAATACAGATATTTATGTCACAACTTATAAATTAGTAAATAATAAAACAAAAGCAAATTAATTAAGAAAAGTAAAGAAAAATTAGCACAAGATTATGGTAAAGGTTATGATGAAAGTAATTTAAAAAGATTTCGGCTATTTTATTTGACATTTCCGAAAAGTGGCTCGGTGAGCCACCTTTTAACATGGACTTATTATCGTTATTTACTACCAATTAAAAACGAAAATGAAAGAAATTATTATATAAAACAAGTAATACTTAATAATTTATCTGTAAGAGAATTAAGAAATGAGATAAAAAGTAAATCATTTGAAAGATTATCTTATATTTTTCAATTGTTGACATTGATCATTGATTGGACAATTATCATGGATACAAATTTTATTAATATTACAAATAAAAAATAAAAATGGAAGAATTTTATATTTATTTGTTAACATAACTATTTATTATATAGTAATTTATTTGCAATAAAATAGGAAAAATAATATAATATTTCTGAACAGAGAAAATATGAGGGAAATATATGGAAACAAAAAAAATTTTAAAAAAAGCATTATTAATATTTTTTGCTATATTAACAGTTATAGCATTTTCACTCAATATAATAAATATTGATAGTTTAGTAAACAATTTAATGGTAGGCACTAGTTCTTCCGAAATAGAAACATTTATTAAAAGTAACGGACCATTTAAATTTGGGACATTTGCTCTTCTTATTCAAGGTATATTTTTTTACTTTTTATATCAAAAATATTATTTTCAAAAAAAGGATACACATTATACTACTATAATACTCTCTATTTTATTTTCATTATTTATGATTATTGGCTATAGTTATAATGTTACAGATAGTTGGAATTTAATATTTGATAATACTAGATTATTCCTTATATCAATTGTAATTTTCATAGGTTATTTTATATTTTTTAATGCTAGTATTAATCTTTTATACGAATATATAAAAAATAAGAGTAAGGAAGAAAGCGCTACAAAAAATAAAATACTTAATTTTATTTTTAATGAGCATCCATTTATATCTACATTCATTATTTTACTTATTTGTTATCTTCCTTATATTATAGCGTTTTATCCTGGTATTTTGTCACCAGATCCATCTAATCAAATTAAACAATTCTATGGGATACCTACTAAATATAACGACTATAGTGTAATGCTTGATGAAAATGTTACAATTACTAATCATCATCCGGTACTCCATACGGTTATTTTAGGAGGACTTACCTATTTTGGCAAAACCATTGGTTCTGAAAATTTAGGTATATTTATCTATAGTATATTACAGACATTATTTTTAATAACTCTATTAAGTTATACGATATCTTATATGAAAAAATTGAATACCCCATTTTGGTTTAGAATAGTATCATTATTAATTTATATGTTTGTACCTATCTATCCATTATATGGTATGTCTACATTAAAAGATGTCATATTTGCTATATTGGTAATATTCTACATCATTAAATTATTTGAACTAATTAAAAATGCTAATAATAAAATTGATATAAAAGAAATAATAACAGTTATTATTTTAATGTTATTTATAACATTATTTAGAAACAATGGTATCTACTTAGTATTAATGTCATTTCCATTCTTACTCATTATTGATAAAAATAATCGCTTTAAATTACTAATAACTCTTTTAATACCAGTAATTTCTTATTATGGTTTCGAAGAATTTTTATTACCTAGTTTAAAAATTACACCAGGAAGTGTTAGAGAAGTATTATCCATACCTTTTCAACAAACAGCAAGATATGTAAAATATTATCCTGATGATATAAGTGAAGAAGACAAAAATGCTATTGATAAAATTTTAACCTATGATACTTTAGCAAAAAGATATGATCCAGAAAAATCTGATCCAGTTAAGAATAAGTATAATAAATATGCAACTAAAGATGATTTAAAAAATTATTTTAAAGCTTGGGCACATGGTTTAATAAAACATCCAAATGTTTATATCGAAGCTACTCTTAATAATACTTATGGTTATTTTTATCCTGATGCTAAAAAATGGTATGTTTATTATAGTTATGATACAAGATTAAGTGAAGATGGTATAGATTATCATTATAATAATTTAGATGGTCTTAGAAATGCTTTAAGTAACTATGCTGTAGCATTCCCATATATACCTATTTTGGGTAGTATTGTAAGTATTGGTTTTTGTACATGGCTATGTATGCTAATGTGGGCATTCATTATGAGAGAAAAGAAATATAAATATTTAATTTATTTAACGCCAGTAGTATCTTTAATACTTGTTTGTGTAGCATCACCAGTTAATACCTATTTTAGATATACTTTAGGTTATACATTTGCAATACCAATTTTAGTTGCTATATATTTATGGATTTTAAATAAGAAAGAAGAGATGAAGTAGAATATGTCAAAAATTGCTGTTTTAATACCTTGTTATAATGAAAGTAAAACAATTGAAAAAGTTATTAAAGACTATAAAAATGCTTTACCTGATGCTGATATTTATGTTTATGATAATAATTCAACTGATCATACTGATGAAATAGCTAAAAAAGCTGGTGCTATTGTGAGATATGAATATCGTCAAGGTAAAGGAAATGTTATTAGAAGTATGTTTCGTGACATTGATGCTGATTGCTATTTAATGATTGATGGTGATGATACATATCCAGCTGAAAATGCGAAAGAAATGTGTAATTTAGTTTTAGATGGCAAAGCTGATATGGTTATTGGTGATAGGCTTTCTAGTACTTATTTTACCGAAAATAAAAGACCTTTTCATAATATGGGTAATCGTTTAGTTAGATTCTTAATTAATAAAATATTTAAAAATAATATTAAAGATATTATGACTGGTTATAGAGCATTTAGTTATGATTTTGTTAAAGGATTTCCTGTTTTATCAAAAGGCTTTGAAATTGAAACAGAAATGACTATTCATGCTGTAGATAAAAATTTTAAATTAGTAGAAATTCCTGTAACTTATCGTGATAGACCTGAAGGTAGTGTATCTAAACTTAATACTTATAAAGATGGTTTAAAAGTATTAAAAACAATTGGTACTCTATTTAAAGAATATCGTCCATCATTATTTTTCAATCTAATTGCATTTTTATTTTTAATTGTAACTTTTGTACTTGGTATACCACCATTTGTCGAATATTTTCAAACTGGTTTAGTTTTAAAATTTCCTAGTTTAATTGTAGCCAGTATTTCTCTTGTAATAAGTATTCTTTTATGTATTGCTGGTATTATCTTAGAGGTTATTGCTAAAAAACATAAACAATTATATGAATTATATTTACATAGTATAAAAAGAAAATAATATAAAAGAACTAATTTAAATCATTAGTTCTTTTTATATATCTTTGTATAGTGTGAGTTTTAGGTTAAATTTATGCTATTTTTTATTTATATATCACTCTCCTTACATACTCATAATAACAATCAAATATGATATTTAAGTGATAACTATGCGAAAATTAAATATTTATTTTAAAATAGAATGTTGAACCTTTATTAACTTCACTTTTAACGCCATATTCAAAATTATGTTTATTAAGAATTTCTTTAACTATTGATAAACCTAAACCAGTACTAACAACATTTCTTTGATGATTCTTATCATTTTTATAATATTTATCCCAAATAAATGGTAATTCTTCTTTTTTAATTCCTTTACCAGTATCAATAATTTCGACTAAGTAATCAGCCTCTTCTTTTGTTACTCTAATTTTAACTATTTTATCTTTACCGGTATAATTAATAGCATTATTAAGTAAATTATAGATAACTTGATTTATTTTTTCAGGATCTGCTTTAATAATAGCTTTTTTAGGTAACTCTAAAATAAATTTATATTTTTCTTTTGTATTAATTACATCATACTTTTTAATTATTTTCTTTATTTCTTTAACTAAATCATACTCTTCATAATTATATAAATATTCTTCATTTTGGACTTTGGACAATTCTAAAATATCATTTACTAAAATAGTTAAACGATCAGACTCATCCATTATTATATCTAGATGTTCATTCATTTTCTTTGGGTCTTTATAAGATATATCTTTAATCATTTCAGCATAAGACTTAATTAAAGTAAGAGGAGTTTTTAAATCATGGGAAACATTTGCCATTAAATCTCTTTTAACTTCATCACTTTTACCTAGTTCTTTTTGTACTTCTTCTAGTGTTTCCGATAACTCATCTATTTCTAAAATACCATTTTTAGGAAATTTAGTATCATACTTTCCTTTACCAATATTTTTTGATTTATTAGTAATTTCCCTAATTGGTTTAGTTATTTTATTTGCTAAAAAGAAAGAAATAAATACAGAACATAAAATTATTAAAATAATAAAATATACTATTTGATTTTGAAAAATGTTTATAAAATTAGAAGTATTCTTTAAATTACTATAAATAAATATATTATCATTATCTTTTTTGACAGCATAAAGTATTCCTTTAGTTTCAGTAAAAGGATTAGTTATTCTATAATATTCACTATTAGCATTATTACTAATAAAATTATTTATTTTATCATTTATATATTTATTTTTTTTATTTAAAGGACAACCATTTTGCATAGTATTATAATTAAAAGATACCATATTATTATTAATTACACTAATACATACTTCATTATTATAAGCAAGATTTTCTGCTAAAACATAAGTATCTTCATCAGAATTATTAAATTCTGCAACAATGTTGTTTATTTTATTAATTTGATAATTTTTATAAAGTACATCAAAAATAAATAATTCACTTAAATAAATTATTAAAATAATTCCTATATTAAAAATAGTAATAAATAATAATGTTTTAAATTCTATCCCTTTAAATTTCTTCTTTATATTCAATTTTATAACCCATTCCTCTTACTGTTTTAATTAAATTACGATATTTACCTAAATGTGCTCTTAAAGTTTTAATATGTGTATCAATAGTTCTATCATCACCATAAAAATCATATCTCCAAATATTAGATAAAAGATTTTCTCGTGATAAAGCAATATTTTTATTTTCTATTAAATATTTAAGTAAATCATATTCTTTTGGTGTAAGTTCAACTTGATGATCATCAACATATACTTCATGAGCTAAATCATCTATTTTAATTCCTAACAAAACTATAGTACTATCTTCCTTTATATTTCTTTTGGTAATAGCCTTAACTCTAGCTACTAATTCTTTTGGACTAAATGGTTTAGTTACATAATCATCAATACCTAAATCAAAACCAATTAATTTATCATATTCTTCACTTATAGCAGATAGCATGATAAAAGGTACATCTTTAATCTTTTTAATTTCTTTACAAGCTGTATAACCATCCATTTTAGGCATCATAATATCCATAATAACTAAATCAATATTATTCTTTTTAAATTCTAGAATTGCCTCTTCACCATTTTCCGCTTCATAAACATTAAAATTTTCTAGCAATAAATATTCTTTAATAACTTCTCTGATTAATTTTTCATCATCCACTACAAGTATATTCATGGGTATCACCTAATTAAATAGTATAACATAATTGTGAAAAAAATATGAAAAAAATACAGTTATTCATTAACTGTATTTATATAAATAGTCATAGAATTAATATTATCTAAACTCATACCTGCCGCAATACTTTGATTTGCTATTAAACCAACTGCTACATTACTATTATATTTTGGATTATCCTCTGTAACATATTCTTTTTTAATAGTTACATTATTAGCACTACCCCAACTATCTGCTTCACTAACTGTTTTACCTATAAGGCTAATTGTTCTTCTTATATTAGCTCCCGTTTTTAAACCTTTTCCTGCTACTTTAACTTCATATGGTGTATTAGCATCAAATGAAAAATCAGTAATCATTTCAGCAGTTTCTAATTCCAAATTAATTTTCATCATTTTAATAATATCTTTTAAACTTTCATCATAATAACCTAAAGCAGCACTATAAGTTCCATTTCTTTCATTATAAATTCTATTATCATAAACTTCCAAATAAGCTTTAGATACAATTAAAGCATCTTTATCAGAAATTAAATTAATAACCATATCTTTTAAAATATTATAACTAGATAATATTTGATCTCTAGACATATTAGTAACAATATTATTACTAATAGCTGATAAAATATCTTTAAATTCCGTAACTGTATTTAATGTTACTATTTTTTTAGTCATAGCTTCAACTATTAATTGTTGGTTTTGGATTCTTTGTAAATCTCCTGATGGAAGACTATGTCTATGTCTTGCATAAGCTAGCGCTTGTTCTCCATTTAAATGTTGAAAACCTTTCTTTAAACAAATTTGATTATAAAAACTACGATTACTATCTTGTTCACAGAATGGATAAGTGACTTCTACATCTATTCCATCTAAAGCTTCAACTAAATCTACTACACCACGGAAATTAATTTTAGCATAATAATCTATATCGATATCTATTAAATCTTTTATTGTTTCAATTACACAATTAATTCCTCCAGCACTAGAAGAATTAATTTTAGCTTTATTACCTTTTCGACAAGAAATTGGTACATATAAATCTCTTGGTATGCTAAAAATTGTCGCATTTAAAGTTTTAGGATTAAAAGTAATAAGCATTAAAGTATCACCATTAAGTGAAGTAGCGGCATCAATACTATCTGCAGTTGAATCTACACCAAGAAGTAAAACTGTAAATGGCTCTTTTAGCGATTTATTTGATGAAAGATTAATATTATTTTTTTCCATACTACTTTTCTTATAAACTACTTTAGTCTCACTAGCTATATTAAAATATGCTTCATCCATAGAAAAATAACTTAAATAATTATTTTGTACAAAAGCTCCATCTATTTTATTATTATATAAATCATACATCATATCGTCATAATTATCATAAGATTCTAAGTCTAATTTTAACTTATTTTCTTTAATAATCATATTCGCTATTTTAAAACCTTCAATATCACCAGTATCATTAATCATACCTACTTTTTTAATATCCTTTTTATCAGTATCCGTTAATGATATTAAATAGCCCGTATATAAAGATGTATCTTTTTGGGTTAAATTGCCTAATTCACCATAAACAATATTAATAAAATATGAAAGTACTATAAATATTATTGCTAGTATTATAGTAAATATTGTACTAACATAATATTTAACTTTATTTTTATTAACAATATAATAATAACATTTATAGATATAATAAAAGAAATAACAGGTAATTAAAAACAATACAATAATTCTAATAGTTGTTTCTATACCATTTAATCTAATTAAAGATATAGAAAATATAATTGCAGGTACTAAAAAAACTACTATTGCAAATAAATAGAAAATCATTTTTAATTTATTTGTATAAAATAGTCTTTTTAGTGTTCTTTTCATTGCTCTTTTACTCCTTCATAGGTTACAACATAAAGTTTCTTATCTTTTTTTATTAATGTAACCATTCCTTTTTTATCATATTTATTATCTTTTTCATATTCCCAGCTTAAAGTAACTTTATAAGCCTCATAAGTTTCTTTATTAAATTCATATTCTGATTTTTCGATATTCTCTTTAGTAATATTTTTTACACTTGGATATTCTTCCTTACGATTACCTTTTTCTACTAAATATTTATAAATAGTATCTTCAACATTTATTTGATAATTCTCACGTACATCATCTAAAATATATTCTATACCACCAACATCATATTTATTATCTTTATTATTCATAGTAAATAAATCAATAATAAAAAGTTCACTCAAATATTCAGCATATAAATCATAATCAATATCATCTTTACTTAATTCTTTTTTTAATTTTTTAAATACGTCTTGCATTAATTCAGTATCACGATCTTCAAGTTCATAATTATAACCTTTAATAGTATCAATTTCTCTATATTTTGGTTCACTTGTATTTTTACCTTTAAATTGCATTAAAACTAAAACAATAATGCTTAATATAATTAGAATGAAAATAATTCTCAATATATATTTAAATCTTTTTCGCATATTACTCTTCCTTTATCTGCCTTATTCTGATCTTGATTTAAATAAATCATAAGTAATTAATGCATTACCAATTTCTAAAGCCTTTTCAGAATATTCTAAACCATCATTAATATAATTTTTCTCTAAAAGAGAATTATCATCTGATACTTTAAATACTGTATCATCATCTAACATTTTATATTCTCCTTTAGAATTATTATAATATATATCATTTGTTAAGAAATTACCACTTGGAAATACAATAATATTATTATCTTTAATGTTAAAGATATCATGACCTAAAACATAATTTTCTTCAATACCTAACATATTATACAAAGTTGGTGCTAAATCATACATACCCATCATTGTCTCTACTTCACCATGTAATTTCTTAGCTAATTTTTTATTTTTAGTCCAGAAAATTAATGGTGTCTTCTTATTTAATTGATGATCAAAACTATCATAAGTAACATAAGTTGGATCAGTTTCTTCTTTTAATTCACCAGTTAGATAATCATAATTATATAAATAATTCATATCTTTATAATTCATTTTTGCATCATGATCGCCATAGAAAACAAATAAAGTATTATTAAAACTATCGCTTTCTTTTATATATTTAATAAAATCTCCAAGAGCTTCATCAGCATAATGACTACTTACAATATATTTACCGACATCTCTTTCGCATAGATAACATGAACTCTTTTCTTCACCAGTTACTTCATCAGTATAGTAATCTGTTAAATCTAACGTGAATGCTTGATTAGGAGCAAATGGTGAGTGATTTGATAAAGTAATAATTGTTCCAAAATAATTTTGATGAGTATTTTCAATATCAATTAATTTTTGGACACCTTGTTCAAAGAATAATTTATCATTTATGCCTAAACCTATCCAATCAGTATTATTTGGATCTTTACTATCATCATTAAATGTAAATGATTCTTTATAAATCATATCAGTATAGCCAAATCTTGGATGAACTTTACTACGATTCCACATAGCTGGTAAATTACCATGCATACTAAAGGTATAATAGCCTTCATCCTTAAGTTTACCAACTAATGTATTAAAGGTATTATTGGAATAGTTAACAAATACAGTACCATTTAATGATGGAAGTAATCCTGTTTGGGTAATATATTCGGCATCAGATGATGTACCAATTGAAACTTGTGGATAGAAATTACTAAAAAACATTCCTTCATCAGCTATTTGTCGTAAATTTGGCGTAACTTCTTCACCATTAAATTCTAAATCCATTAAGAAATTTTGCATACTTTCCATATGGATATAAATAATATTCATACCCTTTAAAATACCGCTATATTTATTAGTTTCATTATATTTTTCTTTACTATCATCATTAAAATAATCATCAACCATTTGCATAGCTTCTTCATAACCAAATAAACTATTTATGCGTGGTTGAATGGTTTGAAAGACATCATTAGCTTGATACATTAATATTCCAAATCTTTCAACAATATAAGGCCTATCCCATTGTTTAGAAAGTCTACTATAATCAGTACCAGTAGCAGTAGCAAAAGAAAAAACTAAAAATGCTACAGCACTTATTAAAGTTGCTATTACCATATTTTTCTTATTTTCTACTTTACCTATTAAATTATAATATGGTGATGTTTTTAAATGTTTATGAATATAATAAAATATAATAGGTTGTAAAGCATAAATAAAATCAATTAAACGAAGTTGAGTAATTACTGAATCAGATACTGTTTCAAGTTGAGATACTGATGAAAGTTCAGCCAAAGAGGCAAAATTAGTATAAAACATATAATAGATTGAATTGATAACTTCTAAAACAGTAAAAAATATTATCCAAAAAAAGAAATATTTAAATTGATTCTTAGGTTTCACCATATAGCCAAAAGCCCCAACTAATAAAATTATTCCCATATTAGTTATAAGTGAGCCAAAGAAAAAATCACCTTTAACTGTATAATAGCGTAATATCATCGTCCCAATAACTGATAAAACTAAATATGATAAAAATAACCTATTAGTATAAATATAAGAAATTAAACCTGTTAATAATTTATTTAAATAATTTATAATTTTTTTCATTTATTTACCTTCTCTAATAACTATTATAACAATTTTAAGCTTTATAAGCAATTATTGTTGCAAAATATTTTAAAATTTGTTATTATATATTCACTGAAAGAAATTTGCAGGTGTAGTACAGCGGCTAGTATGCGACCTTGCCAAGGTTGAGACGGCGGTTCGATTCCGCTCACTTGCTCCAATATGATAGGAAACTCGAACTTTTGAGATTTCGAGAGTAATAAATGCTAACAGAAATGTTAGTTTTTTTGT